>CANROS010000037.1 GCA_947632305.1 uncultured Paenalcaligenes sp.
AAAACCAACCACGAGGGCTTGTTTCCAAGTGATTTGTTCCAATTGATGGGCAGTGGCTCTGGCTGTGGTTGCCGTGACATTGGAACTCCCCGGCAGTTGCTTGGCATACGCCGGCTTACGCTCTACCCAAAGCATAATTAAACCACCCCCGATTAACGTAAACACAAATACCATCGGGTTATGAAAGAGCATTTTAATGTACTGGATGGTCAAAGCACCTATGACAGCAGCCGGTAAAAAGGCAATGATTAAATTGCGCATAAATAAGCGCTCGGTTCGATCCCCGTTTAACACCCCTTTTAAAAGCTGGATAAGACGTGCCCTGAAAAGCCAAATTACCGCTAAGATCGAGCCAAATTGGATCACGACTTCAAATACCTTGTTGGCATCAGAAGGAAAAGAAATCCACTCGACCAAAAGTAACAAATGCGCTGTACTGGAAACAGGAATAAATTCAGTGAATCCTTCGACAACACCCAGAAAAAGTGCCTTTAATAAATACCAGTAATAATCCATGTTATTCGTTTTCTTCGTTAGCTTGGGGGTAAATTTCTAGAGGGGTGCGATGAATAGCCACGCTAGCAATGCGTCGACCATCTAGCTCGTTAACGGTGAACGTAAACAGATGATTGCCCCACTCTAGGCTACAGTGGTCCTTAGGCTGCGGTAAAGTGCCAAAGCGCTCAAGTAAATAACCCGCCAAGGTGGAATACTCCTCGTCCTCGACCAAGCCATCAATATCCAGCACTTGTTCTAGGTGACGCAAGTCTGCTGCCCCATCCACTAACCACTGGTCTTCGCCAGTAGCGACAATATCAGGCAACTCGTCCTCGTCGGGAAACTCGCCAGCGATAGCCTCAAAGATATCAATGGGCGTCACCACCCCTTCGATCGCCCCAAACTCATCTGTGACTAAAGCTAGCTGGCCACGCGTTTCTTTGAAAAGATCCATTAGCTGCAAAATCCCAATGGATTCATGCACAATCAAAGATTCACGTAGTTTTTTAGCATTGATCTGACCTTGAGTAATGAGATCAGCCATCATTTCCTTGGCCTGACCTAAACCAATGACCTCATCTAAACTGCCTCGACAAACAGGTAGGTAACTATGCGCTTCGTCCTCTAGCTGAGTACGCAAATCTTCGGTGGTGTCATCCAGATCAACCCAAGCCACACTATTACGTGGCGTCATGATAGAGCGAACATTACGCTCGGACAACGTCAGCACACCGCTGACCATATTGCGTTCCTCATCGCCAAACACTAAGGCAGGATCGTGAGAAACATACCCCTGGGCTCCGGCTGCGCTTTCGGCGGCAGTAATAGGTCGTTTTCCCAGCATACGTAAGACGGTTTCCGCCGTGCGCTCACGCATGGGACGACGCGCCTCCGCTTTGCGTTGATTTCTACGAGCAATCTGATTGAAGACTTCGATAACAACCGAGAACACAATGGCAGCATATAAGTAGCCTTTGGGAACCGTCACACCAAACCCTTCGAGCAATAAGGAAAACCCAATCATGAGCAAAAAGCCCAAACATAGAATCACTACGGTGGGGTGTTTGTTCACAAAATTGGTTAACGGTTTGGAAGCCACAATCATAATGCCAATGGCAATAATGACCGCAATCATCATCACAGGTAGATGCTCAACCATACCCACAGCGGTAATGACCGCATCAATGGAGAACACTGCATCTAGGATCACAATTTGAGTCACAATAACCCAAAAACTGGCGTACATGCGCACACCTGATGCATGCTGAGTGCGAGGATCTAAGCGTTCGTGTAGCTCTAAGGTACCCTTAAAGATTAAGAACAAGCCCCCTATAATTAGAATAACATCCCGTCCTGAAAGTACCTGTCCAAAAAGCTCAAACCATGGCGTAGTCAAAGTCACTAACCACGAAATAATGGTTAATAAACCAAGGCGCATGAGCAAAGCCAAAGATAAACCAATAATACGCGCTTTATCACGATGTTGTGGTGGTAGCTTGTCCACCAAAATCGCAATAAAAATGAGGTTATCTATGCCTAGAACAATCTCAAGAATAACTAAGGTTAATAACCCGGCCCAAGCCGTCGGGTCTGCTATCCACTCCATTTAAGGGGCTCCGTATCAGTAGATAAAAAAAGCCACCGCCCAAGCAGTGGCTTATATGCATTTTAGTTCTGCAAATGCATAATCATTTGGGGGAAGATCTTAGGGGTAGCGACTAAGATCTGGCCCGTTTTATACCAACTTTGTTCGCCTTCGAGATCTCCCACCAAAGCACCGGCTTCTTGGGCAATTAATGCACCAGCGGCCATATCCCAAGGCTTTAAATTCACCGCACAAAAGCCATCTAAACGGCCACACGCCACATAGACTAAGTCCAAGACAGCGGAACCGGTACGACGTACAGCGGCACACTCTGAAAGCAAAGCGGCAAAAGGAGACGTCGAAGTAATGGCCCCACCCGAACCCGCCACATGTGCACCAATAAGCGCATCATGGTAACGACGTTGCTCAGAAACACGGATACGACGATCATCTAAAAATGCACCACTGCCACGACTGGCAGCAAAGATTTCGTTATTGCTAGGATCGTAAATAACAGCATGAACCGCTTGACCACGGTGCAAGGCAGCAATAGAAACGGCGTAATGGGGGAAACCATGAATAAAGTTAGTGGTGCCATCTAGCGGGTCTATAACCCATTGATACTCTACACCGCCTTTGCCGATCTTGCTGGCATCAGGCAAACGCTCGCCTTGTTCTTCACCTAAAAACGCATGATCTGGGTAGGCTTCGGATAAAACTTCTATAATGGCTTCTTCTACTGCCTGATCCACTTCGGTAACATAGTCATTTGGCCCCTTGCGTGTGATCTGAATACGCTCTAGATCACGACTAGCACGGGTAATAATGTCGCCTGCTCGGCGGGCCGCTTTAATAGCGGTAAATAGCATCGGGTGCATAGATTTCCGTAATTCTTAAAAATAAGCCCTAAAATAAACATTTTATTTACAAGGCTAACAACAGTTTTAGTATTTTAAATGACTCCGACCCACAATGAGCCTTTATTCAACCAAATTCGTTTTATTATGGTTGAACCCAGTCACCCCGGCAACGTTGGCGCTGCCGCCAGAGCCATCAAAACGATGGGATTTAACCAACTTTGTTTGGTTAATCCTAAATTGCCCACCATCATAACGCATGATCAGGCCATTGCTATGGCAAGCGGTGCAACAGATGTGTTAGAAAACACACGTATTTTTAACACGCTAGAACAGGCTTTAGCGCCGGTTAGTCTCGCGTTTGCTTTGACTGCCAGACCCCGTTATATAGGCCCGCCACCCAAAACCATACGTCAAAGTGCCCTTATAAGCGCCCAACACGTGCTTGAACATCCATCAGCAGAAATAGCTATTGTATTAGGTACTGAGCGCACTGGACTAGAAAACAGCGCCATTAATCAGTGTCAATACGTTAGCTATATTCCCGCCAATCCCAATTACAGTTCTTTAAATGTAGCGCAAGCACTACAACTTGCGGCGTGGGAACTACGCCACGCCTTATTAGAGGCGCAAGACACCCGCCTAGAGCTACGTACACCAGGCAAACAACTGGAAACAGATTTGCCTGCTACCCAAGCCCATATTCATGAGTTCTTAGTGCATTGGGAGCAAGCTCTTATTGAGATCGACTTTTTAGATCCCAAGCACCCCAAAAAGCTACGGTTACGTATGCAGCAACTGTTCACACGTAGCCAGCTCACTCAGTCTGAAGTCGCTATGCTAAGAGGGGTATGCACAGCGATGATTAAAACAGCACGTAAAATAGCCACTACCACGGCCGACCCGGCCCCCTCCCCTGTGATCTCATCTACAGATCGCTAAAGCGACCCAGAAACGCATTATGTTTAAACAATTACGAGAAGACATCGCCTGTATTTATGAACGAGATCCTGCCGCGCGTAGTCGCTGGGAAATACTCACCTGTTATCCAGGGTTACATGCCATTTTGTTTCATCGCTTGTCGCACAAACTTTGGAACACAGGGTGTCTCTGGCTTGCTCGGTTCTTATCTCACTTAACCCGTATATTTACGGGCATAGAAATTCACCCCGGCGCCAAAATAGGCAAACGGGTTTTCTTTGACCACGGTCATGGCATTGTGATTGGGGAAACGGCCGAAATTGGCGACGACTGCACTATTTATCAAGGTGTGACCTTAGGCGGCACCAGCCTTTACAAAGGCACCAAGCGTCACCCCACCTTAGAAAATGGGGTAGTAGTCGGCGCTGGCGCCCAAATTCTTGGCGGTTTCACCGTGGGCGCCCATGCGAAAATCGGTTCAAATGCGGTAGTGGTTAAACCTGTGCCCGCCCATGCTACTGCCGTAGGCAACCCCGCTCGCATTATTAGCGCCGAAGATAACCATAAAGAAAAAAAGACCGCACAAACCACTAGCAGGGCCCCAGAGACCGCTCCCCCTGCTGCCGTCTCGCCCTTACCGCCTTGCCAATCCGAATGGACGGGCGAGCCCTTAAAAGAGCTACTAGAACGCAGCACACGCTCACACAACGGCTCTTCTGAAATCAATGCTTCTACGGATGCTTTCTCTGCCTATGCGGTGGACAACGCTAATAACGACCCCTTAGTTCAAGTCCTCCATGAGCTAATTAATCACTCTGCCCAACAAGAAAAGCGCATTAGCCAACTGTGCCATGCTCTTGAAGATCTAGGAAAAAAGGTTGAAAATGGCCAGCAACCGCTGGATGTAGAACGTCTAAATAAAATGATGGAGTGAGTCAATGACAACTGCCCCCACCGATACTAGTGCCGGCCCCAGAACACTAAGACGAGGGTTGTACATATTACAAACACTCCAAGCTCATGATGAAAATGGCTTAAGCGTCACCGAGCTCTCTAGGCTTACCGGCTTACAACGACCGACTATTTATCGTCTTTTGGCAGCGTTAACCGAATGTGATTTCGTCCAAACCGTAGGCAAAACTAGACGCTATGCCGCTACCAAACAAGTGTTAGCCCCCACCGAAACAGAACACCATCTGGTGGAAATCGCTAAACCTTTTATGCGCGAACTTGCTTTTAAAGTGGGGGATGCTGTTTTTCTTATTATTCGAGAAAACAATAACTCTCTCACCCTCTGGCGAGAAATAGGTCCCTATCCAGTACAGATTCTAGGGACTTATGTGAATAAGCGACAGCCTCTAGGGGTGGGATCTGCCGGTATGGCCTTATTGGCACAGTTAGATGATGACACAGTCCAGCAAATCATCGAAAGCAACAGTAATTCGTTAGACCATTATGGTGGCATGACCCAGCGTGAAATGCGCCAGCTCATTGAAAACACCCGCACCCGCGGCTATTCAGTGGTGGGGAATTATGCAGTGCGAGGTGCCTTAGGGGTGGGTTGCGCTTTATGCAGCAGCCAAGGATACCCTCTGTTTGCTCTAAGTGTTACGGCCATTACTGAACGTATGCCTGCCCGTCGCCAAAAAGAAATCGCCCATCTCATTCACGAGACACTCACGCTGATTGCAGAAAAAATCTAAAAGACTGAAACCCACTAACCCCCTACAAGCTTAGCTGGTAGGGGGGTTAAATCAAACACACTTAGGCATCGTTTTTTTCTAGTGACAACACCTCGCGCACAGGAATAGGTGTACTTAGACCTGCTGCTTGTAGTTTTTGCAAAGCCACACGATTTAACTCAAAACGCACATCCCAGAAATCAGCCGTATTGGCCCAGGCACGAACGTTCACAACCACAGTGCTTTCTTTGTAGTCACTAACAAAAACCATAGGGGCTGGGTCTTTAAGGACCAACGGGTGCTCGTTAAGCAGCTGCTTTAATACCTCGATGGCTTTGTCTAAATCATCGCCATAACGCACCCCTAACGGGATATCCATACGACGTGTTTCATTTCGGCTGTAGTTAATAATAGGATTGCCCCAAATTAAGTTGTTGGGTAAGCAAAACTTGACCCCATCAGCCTGCTGAAATTGACTCATAAACAAGCCGACTTCTAGCACAGTGCCATCCCCTTTGCCTACAATAGAGACAAACTCTCCGGCTCGAATAGGACGCAAGAGCAACAACATAATCCCTGAAGCAATATTTTGTAGCGTGCTTTGCAAGGCCAGACCAACCGCCAAGCCCGCCGCACCCAATACCGCAATAATACTGGCGGTTTGCACACCAAAACGGGCCAATACCGCGATGACCACAAAAATTCGAATAGTCCACGTCACTACGGCTTGGGCCATAGGTACAATGGTGAAATCAATATGGGGAGAACGTTGCGCTATTTTACGAATCCAGTTGCCCACAAAATTAGAAAACCACCACCCTATAATTAGAGTCAGAACGGCAAATAATAAATTTACTGCCATGGTTTCTAACCAAGGTAAGCTCGCCACAATGGCTGCCTGTGTCTCCATAATATAACTCCTAGATTAAATGAACCCTCCTATGATAACGATTTTAAAAAGAGTTCGCAGCCCTGCAGTTTTTTGTTAACCTTTATTAATCTTGGGTTGCAAACCCTTCTCTCTTTTCTTGAACAAAGGATGTGTTTATATGTCCGCGTTGTATCCTTTATCCGTACTGGATTTAGCCCCCATCGCCCAAGGCAGCACCGCTTCCGACTCCTTTAAACAGACCATCGCTTTAGCTCAACAAGCGGATCAAGCTCACTTTAGCCGCTACTGGTTAGCTGAACACCACGGTATGATTGGCATAGCCAGTGCTGCCACCTCCGTTTTAATTGGTCATGTGGCTAATCATACCCAACGGATTCGGGTAGGCGCAGGCGGCATCATGCTGCCCAATCACTCACCTTTGGTCATTGCGGAACAATTTGGGACCCTAGAAGCTTTGTTCCCTAATCGCATAGACTTAGGTCTAGGCCGAGCCCCTGGCTCTGATCAGCGTACTGCCCAAGCTTTACGACGCAACTTAAGCTCCGACCCCAATGAATTCCCTAGAGATGTGTTGGAGCTTCTGGATTACCTCTCTGATCAGCCCGAGCAACCTGTGCCCGCTGTACCTGGACGCGGCAGCAACGTGCCCGTTTGGATTTTAGGCTCCAGTCTTTTTGGCGCTCAATTAGCGGCTATGTTTGGCTTACCCTATGCATTTGCGTCTCATTTTGCTCCAGCACAAATGATGGATGCCATTGAGGTCTACCGCACTCATTTCAAACCCTCTCAGTACTTAGCCAAACCCTATGTCATGTTAGGGTTTAATGTATTTGCTGCCGACACCGACAGCAAAGCGCATTATTTAGCGTCCTCTTGGCAGCAGTCCTTTGTTAGCTTGCGCCAAGGCAAACCCATTCAACTCCCGCCACCCGTCGCAAATTACCTAGAACGTAGTGGCCCTATGGGACAAGCCGTCATGGATCATGCGTTAAATTGCGCCGCCATTGGCTCCTTAGAAACCGTGATTACTCAAACCCAAGCCTTCATCGATAAAACAGGGGCCGATGAGCTCATGATCACCAGCAATATGTTTGATCCCCAATCCCGCTTAGAGTCCTATGCTCTGGTTGCGCAAGCCCACCCCCATCTTAAAGCCGCCCAACCTACACTCTAGCTCCACTTTTATTCCGTTTCACCTGTGTTATTTCTTTGATGACTACGCCAGATTACTCTCACCATACCCCCATGATGCGGCAGTACTTACAGCTCAAGGAGCAAGCTAAGTCTTATCTGCTGTTTTATCGCATGGGGGATTTTTATGAATTATTTTACGAAGATGCCGAGCGCGGAGCCCGTTTACTCAATCTAACACTCACCAAACGCGGTAGCTCCAATGGTGAACCCATCCCCATGGCCGGCGTCCCCTTTCATTCCCTAGAGGGCTATCTGGCACGCCTAGTTGCAATGGGTGAATCCATTGCTATTTGTGAACAAATCGGCGACCCTGCCACCAGCAAAGGGCCGGTAGAACGTCAAATTGTACGTATAGTCACCCCAGGCACCTTAACCGATGATGCGCTTTTACCTGCCAAATCAGATCGGATTATCGCTGCCGTTTTACCTGCTCCCAGCAACCAAGCGGACCTCATAGGGATTGCTTGGATGAACTTAGCCAGTGGCCAGTTTCAAGTCTATGAATGTGAGACACGTCTACTAGATGCTCAACTTAGCCGTTTGCAACCTGTAGAGCTATTACATGCCGAGCACCATCGTTTTGTGTACCCCGATGCACAAAGCCAAGTCGCACTACCCGACTGGCACTTTGCTCCTGATAACGCTCTACAGGTGTTACAAGAGCATTTCCAAATTGATAATGTAGCCGGCTTTGGTTTGGACGACTTACCTTGGGCTACCTATGCCGCCGGTGCCTTATTGCGCTATGTTAAACACACCCAAGCACAACATTTAGCCCACATCCAAAGCCTCCAAGTCGAACAGCTGGGTGAATGCGTGGTCTTAGACAGCGTAACGCGTAAAAACCTCGAACTCACAGAGACTATCAGCGGCGAAAGCAAGCCCACCTTATTTAGCACTATTGACCATTGTGCTACGCCCATGGGAGCACGCTTATTACGCCGCTGGCTGCACCAACCGTTGCGCCACAACCCTACCGTTTTGCAGCGCCAGCGCACTGTTACTCAGTTTGTGCAACTAGAGCAGCAACAAAGTCTAGCCTCTCCGTTAAAAGCCCTACAAAAGCTCTTACAACGCTTCCCTGACTTAGAACGCATTGCGACTCGCATTGCTTTGGGTTCCGTACGCCCGCGCGAGCTAGCCAGCTTACGTGACGCTTTGTTAGTCTTACCTGAAGCCCTAGACACGCTAGAGCAAATTAATCAAAACAGTCAGGCTTTAGATGGGTGGCTAACAACCCTACACACACTCCCCCCCCATTTACTGTCCACCTTGCAGACTGCCGTCGCTTTAGAGCCTGCCTTATTAATTCGTGATGGAGGCGTCATTGCCGATGGTTATGATGCAGAACTGGATGAACTGCGCGCTTTAGCCAATGACAGTGGGGACTTCTTACTCAAAATAGAAGCTCGCGAACGCGAGCGCACAGGCATCCATACGCTCAAGGTGGAATACAACCGCGTTCATGGTTTTTTCATAGAGGTCAGTCGAGCTCAAGCCGACAACGTCCCTACCGAATACCGTCGACGTCAAACCTTAAAAAATGCCGAACGCTTTATTACGCCTGAACTCAAAGAGTGGGAAGACAAAGTGCTCTCGGCTAAAGAACGCAGCCTAAACCGTGAAAAAATCTTATTTGAAGCGCTTTTACTGGAATTAGCCCAACACGCTGCGGCTTTATCGGCAGTGGCTGCCGCACTAGCTGAAATCGATACCTTAGCTAGCTTTGCGCGTCATGCGCTAGATAATGACTGGGTCGCGCCCACCCTCAGTGACCAAGCCATCATCGCCATCGAAGCCGGACGCCATCCTGTGGTGGAGCACACCATTGAGCAATTTACCGCCAACAGCTGTGAACTCACTACCGAACAACGCTTATTACTGATCACCGGACCCAATATGGGCGGTAAATCTACCTATATGCGTCAAACGGCCCTGATTGCCCTGTTAGCACGCACAGGCAGCTATGTACCTGCTGTCAGTGCCTCCGTTGGGCCCATAGATAGGATTTTCACTCGTATCGGCGCGGCAGATGATTTAGCCGGCGGGCGCTCTACCTTTATGATGGAAATGACCGAAGCGGCAGCTATTTTATCCGCAGCCACCGCCCACAGTTTGGTGCTAATGGATGAGGTCGGTCGTGGGACTTCCACCTACGATGGCCTGTCTTTGGCATGGGCGATTGCATTACGTTTAATTCAACACAATCGTTGCTTAACGTTATTTGCCACGCATTATTTTGAGTTAACCCGTCTGGCAGACGAACAATCCAGTGCTGCCAACGTACATTTGGCGGCAGCGGAAACCAAAGAAGGCATTGCCTTTTTACACGAAGTCCGTCCCGGCCCAGCCAGTCGCAGCTATGGCATTCAAGTCGCTCAACGTGCAGGAATCCCCGCCTCTGTTATTCAAAACGCTACAGCAGAACTCAATAGGCTGGAACAATTACATGCGCCAGCGCCACAACTTAATTTATTCAACTCTGCGGTGAACTCGGCTGCCGCCCCCAGCTTAAGTCCCTCTCAGGCACTTGCTTTAGATCTGCAGCAACAATTACAGCAAGCCCAATTGGATAACCTCAGCCCTCGCGCTGCGTTAGATTTACTATATCAATGGCACAAGGACTATGTACCCCATGATAATTAAAACAACAAAGCCGCGAAACAAATGGGCAGCATAAAAATCGCAAGCACACTAAGCCCTACCTGCCACCAGCGAGGCTTAAAGCGATATTTTTCTGCGGATGCAATCGGTAGCACTACCTGACGATGAGACGACATTGTTTAACTCCCAATCTCTAAATGAGAATAGTTATTATTAACAATAACTCATCCTTTGTCCACTAAAAAGCCCTGCATCATGCAGGGCTTTTTGTTTGAGCTTGATAATGACTAGGAAGCCATATGAGTAGAAAGCACATTAATAATCCGGCCTGCTGTGGCTGAATTCAACACCTGCCCCTGCTCGTCCAGCACTTGTACCACCGTGCTGTTTGGACCTTGGGCCTTCACACTAATACGTAGACGCAACGCTTCTGCGGTATTACGAGCGCGGAATAAACGTCCAATAATGTTAGGTTGTTCAATTTTTTCACCGCTGTCTGAATCTAAGTAACGGATATAGTATTCACCCGTACTACGATCACGATCCTCTACAGAGAAACCAGCAGAGTCAATGGCTACACCCACACGACGCCAAGCCCGATCAAAGCCTTCGTTGAGAGTTAATTGACGATTATTGGTGTTGTCTTGGACCTGGACCAAAGGCTCTGTGTCATTGGCTTCAGCCGCACGCACCTGAGCCTCGGCTTGGGCTTGGTCTGTTCCTAAGAACATCATTAAACGTGCCAACATCACGGCATTCAGACCTGCGTCTTCTTTGCCCCGCACCCATTTAAAAGCGGCACCATCTGTAGTCGGGGTTTCATACATATGCTGGTGGCTGATGTAGACTTCAGTTTTACCATCTACACGCTCTAGACGCGTACGGAAACGCTCTCGTTCCCCACTATCAAACACTTGATCAATAACAGAACCTAGTACAGAACGTAACCAGCCCTCAGGGATCTTAGAGCGGTTTTCTGCCCAGTCCGTGGAAATCAGACCTGCCTGCGGATCCTCTGTGTTAATGGTAAAACCCTGATTATTCCAGAACTCAATAATACGTGGGTAAAGCGCTTCTGCGGGTTGATCTACGACTAACCACCGCAAATCACCGTCTCGTTTCACTTGAATACCGTCTTGCGCTGGTAGAACTTGAGTTCCTTGGTCCACAACGGGACGATTTTCTTGATTATCAGCGTATTGGCTATAGCTCATGGGCCCGGAAGCAGCCGGCGATTGGAAGCGCGCATCCCGATTTGCCTGTGTTAAATCAGGAGGGATACTGAGCGGATCCCTCATGGTTACGGTGCTTTTGTAATCAACACTTTCTGTTTTACCAGTGAACTCATCCAGTGCGGAACACCCGCTTAATAGCACTAAGCTAAATCCTGTTACAGCAAGCCAAGTGGTTGGTCTTGGGGTGGTTTTCATGCGATTAACCCTGCTTTGATTAGTAATTGACGCAACCCTGCATGATGTTGCGTATGTAATGGTGTCATGGGCAAACGGTAACCAAGCTGGGTTAAACCCATTTCAGCTAACGCCCATTTAACGGGGATAGGATTGGCCTCGACGAAAAGCATCTGGCTTAAGTCAGCCAGCTTGCCATTGAGATGACGTACTGTGGCCAAATCACCCTCTAGGGCAGCTTGACATAGTTGCTTCATCAAGCGAGGAGCAATATTAGCCGTGACGGAAATATTACCTTTGCCACCCAACAAAATAAGGGCTGCAGCAGTGGCATCGTCGCCGCTGAGCACAATGAAATCTTCGGGTTTGTCACGCAACAATTGGCCCAAGCGCCCAATATCACCCGTCGCGTCTTTTACACCAATGATGTTAGGCACTTGCGCCAAACGCAACACCGTTTCATTGGTCATATCGGCCACACTGCGGCCCGGCACATTATAAAGAAACGTAGGCAGATCTACAGTTTCAACAATTTTCTTGAAATGTTGATAGAGGCCTTCTTGAGTGGGTTTATTGTAATAAGGCACCACAGACAAGCCGGCTTGGGCGCCGACCTCGTGAGCATGAGTTGCCAGCTCAATCGCTTCAGCTGTCGAGTTACCACCCACCCCTGCGATAACAGGAATACGACCGGCTGCATGCTCTACCGCCAGTTGAATTAGCTCGGCATGCTCTGTCATGTCTACCGTGGGCGACTCTCCGGTGGTCCCTACGACCACTAGAGCATCTGTCCCTTCGGCAACATGCCAATCAATTAGTTTTCGGTAAGCGTCCAAATCCAGGCTTCCGTCAGGAAGCATAGGCGTAACAAGGGCAACCATGCTGCCTTGAAAAATGGGGGTTGCAGTATCCGAACTAGCCATAATAGAAAAAGTCTCCTGGATAAGACAAGCTAAAGCCAAAATAACAAAGAATTTATCCTTTAAGTTTACCGGAATCTAGCCAAAACTCATAAGAACAAACGAATAATCATCTGACCAAAAGTTAAAAAAGGCTGCAAAATCACCCACAGCACTCCGGTAAACATCAAGACGATCAAAATTAGCATGCCGTAAGGTTCAATACGAGCATACTGATTTGCGTAAGACTGCGGTAGCAAGCTATACACAATACGCCCCCCATCTAAAGGAGGCAATGGTATGAGGTTAAGCGCCATTAAAACCAAATTAACTTGGATCCCTGCAATCGCCATCTTCACCCAAAAATCCTGAGGATCAAACCCAAACGATATTTGCAAACGTAGGGCAATTGCCCACAGTATGCCCATCAATAAGTTTGAAGCTGGCCCAGCTAGCGCAACCCATAAAATGTCTTTTTTAGGATTACGTAAAAGCGACCAATTAACAGGAACCGGCTTGGCCCAACCAAATAACAAACCAGCGCCACCTAAAAGCTTGGTGGAAAGCAACAAAAATAGCGGCACCACGATGGTACCCATGGGGTCGATATGGCGCGTAGGATTCAAACTAATGCGGCCGGCTTGCTCGGCAGTTGGGTCTCCGAAATAGCGTGCAACATAACCATGAGCGGCCTCGTGCAAAGTAATACCAAAAAGTACGGGTATAGCATATACCGCAATAGTCTGAATCAAACTTTCCATAATACTTAACTACCAAAATAATCAGACCCCATAGAGCCTAATCGTAAATAAAGTGTGCTGCAGTTTACTCTAAGCCCAGTTTTTGTGGGTCAGCAAGACCACGACGCACTACCTCGGGCTGGGCTCCAGTCAGATCAATCACAGTAGTAAAATCAGCGGGGCATGGCCCGCCATCAATCACCCCTTCGATATCGTATTTATAACGCTCCAAAATATCTTGGGCTTCGTTTAATGCCTCGGTCTCTCCTTGGGGAATCAAGGTAGTAGATAACAAAGGCGATCCCACTTGATCAATTAAGCTAGAAAGTACGGCATTTTGAGGAACGCGAATGCCTATTGTCTTGCGTGAAGGATGCGAGACACGACGAGGCACCTCTTTGGTGGCCTCCAATATAAAAGTCCACGGCCCTGGCGTCGCTAACTTTAACAAACGGTACTGGCTATTATCCACTCGGGCAAAGGTACTGATTTCTGCTAGGTCTCGGCAAAGCAAGGTTAAATTGTGTCGCTCATCTAAACCACGCAAGCGCCTCAAGCCTTCGGCAGCCGAACGATCATCCAAGCGCGCTACCAGCGCATAGCTGGAGTCAGTCGGCACCGCCACTATGCCTCCTTTGGCCAACAGCTCAGCTGCTTGTGCAATTAAGCGAGGTTGTGGATTCTGTGGATGAACTTCAAAAAGTTGAGCCATAAGTATTTCCTTTTTCTGGTTCAATAAAAACGACCTGCTTTCGATGAAAAGTGCCTTTCAACACCTTTGGGGTATAATCGACTAAACACCACTCCCAAACATAAGCTTAGCAAAATTAAAAACAGGTGTACTTTTTTATTTTTTATGCTATAGTTATGTTTTTGCAGCAAGCGCATATTAGCGCAGCTACAAAACAATGGTGACCGTAGCTCAGTTGGTAGAGTCCCGGATTGTGATTCCGGTTGTCGCGGGTTCGAGCCCCGTCGGTCACCCCAGATTTCAAGCCCGCATAATTGTAAATTATGTGGGCTTTTTTCATTTATAGTCATTTGCACGTATAGTAATGTAATGTTTAATTTACTTAACTAACACCACGCCATGACCTCATGCTCCGACGCAACTCCTAATTGGGCTAAGGCCCCCGCTCAGTATAATTGGTGCGCCCAAGATCAAAACGGCGACTGGTACTGGTATAGTACAACACCCGAACCCAGTCTAGGCGGAGGGGTATGGCGTTCTAATTCTAAACATCAGCAGTTCGCTTGCCACGGCCACCCTAACCCAGACTGGCTTTCTAGCTTACAAACCCGCCCCTCTTCTCTTTAATTGATTGACATACACATGGCGCATTTATCACAGCAGATATATAGTGTTTGGAACGAGTACTGGCCTCATATTACTCTGGTACTAAGCTTAACAATTAGTATCCCTACCGCCATCCATGCCGCCATGAACAAATCAGAAGTCCGGGCAGCCATCGGGTGGGTTGGGGTTATTTTGCTTTCCCCTTACGCAGGCTCTATTTTATATCTTATCGCCGGTATCAACCGCGTACGCCAAAGCCAAATTACCGGCCTGCGTGACACAGAAATCAAAGAACGCATCCGCTACAACGCCTCCCCTATCACCGAGCTAAGCAACGAGTTTGAACTACAGTTTCATTCTCTAAAAATTCTTGGGGATGACATCAGTCGCTTTCAACTGCGCGGCGGCAACCATGTACAGTTACTAAAAGGCGGCGATGAAACCTATCCCGCCATGCTAGACGCTATAAACAACGCCACCCAAACCATCGCTCTACAAAGCTATATTTTTGATAATGATCGCTTAGGAATGGAGTTTGTCGAAGCCTTAGTCAAAGCGCAAGACCGAGGCGTCACCATCCGTGTGCTCATTGATGCCATCGGCGTGCAATACTCACGCAAACCCATCCATCGAGTTCTACGTAAAAAAGGCATCCCTTGCGCTTTATTTTTATCCATCTCTTTGCTGCCCATTAGCTTTTTAAAACGCCCTTATGCTAATTTACGCAGTCACCGCAAAGTCTTAATTGTAGATGGCTTGACTGCTTTTACGGGCGGCATGAACATTCGCGAAGGCTTTTACAGCAAATACACGCCTCACCCCGCCTTAGACACGCACTTTTGCTTGCAAGGCCCCATCGCCGCCCAGCTCATGTCCACTTTTGCTCATGACTGGCAGTTCACCACCAAAGAAGAACTCAGTCCCGAGTTCTGGGGTCAAGACTACCGCGATGCCCCTCAGCCGCACGTTCCGGCACGCTGCATCCGCTCTGGCCCCGATAGTTTCTTAGCCAGCACCCACTCTATGCTCTTAGGTGCGCTAGCCATCGCTCAGCATCATATACGTATCCAATCGCCCTACTTTTTGCCCGACCAGGTTTTATTAGGCGCCCTCAATACGGCGGCTCGTCGTGGTGTGCGCGTAGATATCGTCATCCCAAAAGACAACAACTTACAGCTGGTCAGCCGGGCCATGATGGCTCAAATTGATCAAGTCATCGCAGCAGGCGCCCATGTTTGGCTAGCCACAGGCCAATTCAATCACTCCAAGTTACTTACCATTGATGGCCAGTGGAGCTATGTAGGCTCCTCAAACATGGACCCGCGCAGTCTACGCCTCAACTTTGAACTAGACATCGAGATTTACTGCAAGGAAACGGCTCAAAAGCTCCAAGACTTAATTGATCAGGAAATTCAGCACGCCGATGCATTAACGCTAAAAGAGCTCCATGACTTTCCCTTTAAAAAGCGTCTCTTAAACCGTCTTATTTGGTTAGCCAGCCCTTATCTCTAGGTGAAAACGATACATCTTTACCTAGCCCATTCAAAATTGTGTAGTATATGGGGCGAATAACAATGATGAGATGTAGACCATGTCAGACTGCTTTTTAAAATCTTGGAGCGAGACGTATTTAGCCGAGCAACCACCGCGCACCAAGTCTTTAGTAATGACGCTATTTGGCGATGTCATACGGCCTCATGGCGGTGCCCTTTGGTTGGGCAGCTTAATTCGATTACTGGCACCTTTTGGCATCAACGATCGCCTAGTACGCACCAGCGTCTACCGCTTGGCCGAAGAAGGTTGGCTTAGTGCGCAGCGCGAGGGCAGACGCAGTATGTACACCCTGCGCCCTCAAGCCTCACAACGCTTTCAAAAAGCGCACCAACGTATCTACACGCCCAGCGACTTAGCTTGGAATGGCGAGTGGACCCAGGTGTTCTTTCTATCGGGCAACATCAGCACCAAACAACGAGCTGACTTGCGCAAAGCCCTGTTATGGGAAGGCTTTGGAGCATTATCCCCCTTTGCCTTCACCCATCCCAACCCTGACCTAAAAGCCTTAAACGCGCTCATTGCCGAAAATCAATGCGCCCAGGCTGTTTATGTCGTTCAGCAAAACAGCACTGATATCAGTCACACCCAACCTTTATCGAGCCTAATCGCCGAGTGCTGGCAACTGGATGAAGTCAGTCAACGCTATACACGTTTTATCGAGCATTTCGCACCGGTATTGGCTCATTTAAGCACGCACCCTAGGCTCTCTGCAGAACAAGCCTTTGTCATGCGCACCTTATTAATCCACGAATATCGCCGAGCCCAGTTGCACGACCCTCAGCTTCCCTTAGAACTGCTACCCAAAAACTGGAGCGGTAAAAAAGCCTACGAAATTTGCCACCAGCTCTATCAGCTATTACTGCCCAGCTCACAAGGCTATATTTTGGCAATATTACGCACTGAAGACGAAAATGCGCCGGAGGCGGATCAGTATTTTTATGAACGTTTTGGTGGGCTGAGTAAAACAGTGACGGACGGCTTGTTAGAACAAGCGTCGTAAAGAAATGGCGCGTCTGACAGGATTCGAACCTGTGACCGCCCGCTTAGAAGGCGGGTGCTCTATCCAACTGAGCTACAGACGCGCGAAAGATGTGATTATACCCGATACGCTAATCTTTACCAGCACGTTTTTTGTTTTCATAGCCTGTTAAGACTTTGCGCAAAAAATGAATCAGGTGCGTAGAGCGCAAAATATTCACTCGGGGTAATGCATGCAGCGCATCCTGAGCCCCGGCCAGCCCTCGCTCTGTGGTCACAGCCCTTTGATAGCCCAAAGCTTCCACTTGCGTTTTAACCGCGTGATTATAGCTACCATAAGGGTAACAAAAAGAGCTGATCTCTTGTTGCAGCAGCTGCTCTAAGTCCAGCTTAGACTGTTTTAGCTGCTGCAGGGCTTCCTCTGGGGACACTTTAGCCAAATGCACATGGCTTACGGTATGAGAGCCGATTTCCTGCCCTGACTGTGCCCAATTTCTAATACTGGCCTCGCACATGAGCTTGGCCTCTGGACTGCCTGTGGCCTGAGCCCAGGTGTTCTCTCCGTCGATCTCTCCGGAAACAATAAAATTGGTAGAACTAAAACCCAGCTCCGTTAAGATAGGCAACGCATTGTCATGCACATTTTGGTAGCCATCATCAAAGGTAATCCCCACCACACGACCCTGCTTCTTGCCTTTTAAATAAGGGTCTAGTTCAGCCAACGACAACCCGGTGTAGCCCAAGCGTTTTAACCAACGCATTTGACTGGCAAAACGCTGCGGATGCACCATACTGCCACGCAATCGCGTCCCTTTTTTGGAAGGGGGAGTAATCTGGTGATACATCAAAATAGGAATCATACGATTCACCTTTCGAATCTATTGAGATAGTAAGTAATTGTTCAGTATTGCCTAAAATGCCCAATCAAATGGTAAATTTATCTATTTTCACAGGGATACGGGCTCTACTCTTATCATGCGCTTAACTCTTCGTTTTTTATGTTTACAGTTTATTCTGCTTTTAGGGCTATGCATCCATTCAACTCTTTATGCCGCTGTTAACTTTTCCATAGAGCCAGCCCAAGCGCAACCTAATGACAGCATCACTCTGCGGGCTATTTACATTAACACCAAAGATGAAGCCACCCAATGGGAGCCGCCTACTCAGCTAGAGCTATATTGGCACACTGGGCCAAATACCGGCCTGACTACCCAAGCAACTATCACACAAATTGAACCGCCTCGCTTAGTTCCCGTCAATGGGTTTGCAATCGCTGAATGGCATAGTACTGTACCAGCAGATGCCTCTGGCATACAAACTATCGCCATCGAAGGCATACCCCAGCTAATCGCCTTAGACATAGTCCCAGGGCCGTCTCAATTAGCGTCTAGCCCCCCTTCCGAGGCTGTCGCTCCTCAAGACGCACCAACTGTTACTGCTACATCTGTTGCCGCAACAGAACCCACCGCTTTTGAACAGGTGCGCAATGCTTTATCTGTGTATGAACCCATGTACTTTTTATATGGTACTAGACCAGAACAGCATGCACGCTTTCAACTCAGCTTTAAGTATCGCCTCTTAAGCCCCTCTTCATTAGCCAACAGTCGGTTCTATCATCATTTTTATCTAGGCTACACCCAACGCGCTTTATGGGACTTAAGCCAAGACTCGATTCCTTTTGTAGATAGCACCTACAACCCGAGCTTTTTTTGGTACAAAGAAAAACTCTGGGAGTCTGCCTCACAACCGTTTTACCTAGGCCTAAACGCCGGTGTAGAGCATGAGTCCAATGGTAAAAGCGGCGCCAGCTCAAGATCCTTAAATGATTTTTACCTACAACCCGAGCTGAACTACACCTTTGACAATGGCAGCAACCTTCGATTTATGCCTCGTATCAAACACTATGTTGGAGTCAGTAGCGACAACCCTGACTACAAAGACTACATGGGCTTTGTGAATTGGCGCTTACGCTGGCAACAAGCCAATGGTTTGAGCATTATGGGCAGCTACCAACAGGGCAAACAAGGACGACGCACGCATCAACTCGATGTGGCCTGGCCTTTAAAACGTACCCCATTGAATTTAAACGGTTATCTCTATGCCCAGTATTTCAATGGCTACGGCGAAACCTTATTGCACTACTCCCAACGCGCTCAATCTCAAGTCCGTTTTGGTATCGCTCTCACTCCTTAAGGTCTTTTTTCAACGAAAGGCTTGCTTTTTAAAAAGTATCTATGCTATAGTTAAATCTTTCGGGGCGTAGCGCAGCCTGGTAGCGCATCTGGTTTGGGACCAGAGGGTCGTAGGTTCGA
>CANROS010000038.1 GCA_947632305.1 uncultured Paenalcaligenes sp.
ATACGGCCATACATATCAAAAACACGCATCCCCGTTGACATGGAGTTTTCCATAGCGCGCCTAAAGCCTGTTTCGGCAATTAACGCGGCTTCAGCGTGAGATCGGTAGCGGGTATAGCGCCATAAGGCCAATAGGCTAAAAATAATAACCAGTGAAAGCCCTAAGACCACTAGGAGCAAACGTTGCTGGCGGACTTCTTGATCTATGGTCACAAACATGACACTGTCATTTTGTAGACGTTGCAACCAAAAAAAAGCACCCATCACACAGAGATAGAGGATGAGAACAATAACAGGAGTCAGCCAGTAAAAGCCTCGCCGATTTTGTCGAGCCTGCTCGTAAAAGGTGCTCGGGATTAACGACTTTTTAGAATGATTAGCCATAGCAATACACAGAAAGACCAAGTCGTATTGTAAGCGTAAATAATGAGAAATTGTTACCTTGCTTTTTTCATATTATGAAAACACGTATCATAAAATGAAAATTTGCTTGAGCCTTTAGGTTTTCTTTCCTAGAATAAGTGAAATACATAACTCTGTTAATGGTTTTGTGTTTGCGGTTCGTGGCACATAACAAGGTATAGTGAAAACATCAGTTAAGACTTGTTGATACGGACTTCATATTCATTCTCATGGAGACACGCTTTATGTCCTCTCAAGATCAAGCACCCAACTCGGCAACTGAAAATCATGACGAGGCCTTAGAAACCCAAGAGTGGTTAGAGGCTTTAGAAGCAGTCTTAGACCGTGAAGGTCCGGCCCGAGCTCATTACCTTATCGAACGATTAACAGATGTTGCTCGTCGATCTGGCTCCCGTATTCCTTTTTCGCCTTATACGGCCTATGTGAATACTATCCCTGTAGGCCTTGAGCCTAAATACCCAGGGGATCCAGTTCTAGAAGAACGCATCCGTTCTTATATACGCTGGAATGCAATGGCCATGGTGGTCAAAGCTAACCAAATTACGCCAGCTGATGGTGGCTCTTTAGGTGGCCACATTGCCTCCTTTGCCTCTTTGGCAACCATGATTGAATGTGGTCAAAACCACTTCTGGAAAGCCGACGCCAATGGCGAGGGTGGTGACTTGGTGTATTTCCAAGGCCACACCTCCCCGGGTATGTATGCACGTGCTTACCTCGAAGGTCGTTTGGACGAAGAGCAGTTAGATAATTTCCGCCAAGAAGTCGATGGTAAAGGGTTGTCTTCTTATCCTCATCCCAAGCTAATGCCCGATTTTTGGCAGTTCCCCACTGTCTCTATGGGTTTAGGCCCGCTAATGGGCATTTACCAAGCCCGCTTCCTCAAATACTTGCATGCACGTGGCATCGCTGATACCTCCCATCGTAAAGTGTGGGTGTTTTTGGGTGATGGCGAAATGGACGAGCCCGAGTCCTTAGGCGCGATTGGTTTGGCCGCACGTGAAAACCTAGACAACTTGATTTTTGTAGTGAACTGCAACTTACAACGTCTAGACGGTCCTGTACGTGGCAATGGCAAAATCATCCAAGAGCTCGAAGGCGTGTTCCGTGGCGGTGGCTGGAATGTGATTAAGCTGATTTGGGGTGGTTATTGGGATCCGCTATTGGCTCGCGACAAAGAGGGTATTTTGCGCAAAGTCATGGAAGAAACCATTGACGGCGAATACCAAGCGTACAAAGCAAATGATGGCGCATACGTGCGTGAACACTTCTTTGGCAAACATCCCAAGCTATTGGAAATGGTCAGTCGCATGAGCGACGAGGACGTGTGGCGTCTAAATCGTGGTGGCCATGACCCTTACAAGGTATATGCAGCCTTTGACTCGGCGACCAAACACACCGGTCAACCTACTGTGATTCTAGCTAAAACTATTAAAGGTTACGGTATGGGTCATGTGGGCCAAGCCAAAAACCCCACACACCAACAAAAGAGCTTGGATGTGGAAGCCATTCGCGAGTTCCGCGATCGCTTTAATATTCCTATTCCGGATGATCGTCTCGAAGACGTGCCTTACTTTAAACCGGCACCTGATTCCCCAGAGATGAAGTACATGGAAGAGCACCGTTTGGCTTTAGGTGGTTATTTGCCCAAACGTCGTGTGAAGGCCGATGAGCATTTACCTACTCCTGAGCTCAGTACCTTTAAAGCGATTCTAGAGCCTACCGCTGAAGGGCGTGAGATCTCGACCACACAAGCTTTTGTCCGCTTTTTAAATCAGTTATTGCGCGATAAAAATATGGGGCCACGCGTGGTGCCTATTTTGGCTGATGAGTCTCGTACCTTTGGTATGGAAGGCTTGTTCCGTCAAATCGGTATTTATGCTCACGAAGGGCAGAAGTATGTACCGGTAGATAAAGATCAGGTGATGTATTACCGTGAGGTGGAAAACGGTCAGCTGCTCCAAGAAGGCATTAACGAATTAGGCGCCTTTAGTTCATGGATTGCAGCGGCTACGTCTTACTCCAGCAATAACCGCATCATGATCCCGTTCTTCATTTACTACTCTATGTTTGGTTTCCAACGTTTTGGTGACTTGGCATGGGCAGCGGGTGATATGCAAGCGCGTGGTTTTGTATTGGGTGGAACGGCAGGTCGCACCACTCTAAACGGTGAAGGTTTGCAGCACGAAGACGGTCAAAGCCATATTCAAGCCTCTGTGATCCCCAATTGTGTGTCCTATGACCCAACATTTGCGCACGAAGTCGCCGTGGTCTTGCGCGATGGGCTACGTCGTATGGTGGAAAACCAAGAAGACGTGTATTTCTACATCACATTGATGAATGAAAACTACGCTCAGCCAGGCCTTAAAGAGGGCGACGAAGACGGTATTTTACGTGGTATGTACAAATTCAAATCAGTAGACGGCGAACAGCGAGTTCAACTGATGGGTTCGGGTACGATTCTGCGTGAAGTGATTGCTGCCCAAGAACTACTTTCCAAAGACTGGGGCATTGGTTCTGATGTATGGAGCGTGACCAGCTTTACTGAATTGCGTCGCGACGGTTTGGATTGTGAGCGCCATGCTTTGCTGAATCCAGCAGCTAACGACTTACCCGTGCCTTATGTGACTCAACAGTTAGCAAAAACAGAAGGTCCTATCGTGGCCTCTACGGATTACATGAAGATTTTTGCTGATCAGATTCGAGCCTTTGTTCCTGAAGACCGGACTTACCGTGTCTTAGGTACTGATGGTTATGGTCGTTCCGATTATCGTTCCAAACTACGTTCCCACTTCGAGGTAGACCGTCACTTTGTGGTGCTAAGTGCTTTACGTGCTTTGGCTGATGAAGGCAAGATCGGAACGGATAAAGTGGTTGAGGCGATGAAAAAATACGGTATAGACCCGAACAAGCCCAACCCACACCACGTTTAATTGGGGAGAGAATCATGAGTGAAACTATTCAAGTCATTGTTCCCGATATCGGTAGTGATGAAGATGTGGATGTGATTGAGGTGTTAGTCCAAGAAGGCGATAGCGTTGATGTGGACCAAAGCTTAATCACTGTCGAGTCGGATAAAGCCTCCATGGAAATTCCATCCTCTCATGCGGGGATAGTGAAATCTATTACGGTCAAACTGGGCGATAAAGTGCGTCAGGGTTCAGTGGTTTTAGAGCTTAGCGCTGCAGGTGAAACACCGGCAGCGCCGGCGCCTAAAGCAGAAGCTGCGGCACCTGCTGCGGCTGCCACTGCCACTGCTGCTGAAGAGCCCGCTGCGGCTCCCGCTTCAGTGGAAGCCTCTGCTAGCCAAACCGTGATTGTGCAAGTACCTGATATTGGTGATGCAAACGATGTGGATGTGATTGAAGTCTTAGTGTCTGTGGGTGATCAGATCGAAGTGGATCAAAGCATCATCACCTTGGAAACGGACAAAGCCTCAATGGAAGTTCCATCCACCCAAGCGGGTGTGGTGCAGAAATTGTTGGTTAAAGTGGGTGACAAAATTTCCCAAGGCGGCGATATTCTTGAGCTAACCATTAGTGCTGCCAAAGCGGCGCCAGCTCCGGCGGCTAAAGCCGAAGCAGCCGCTCCAGCGCCCGCAGCGGCCACGGCCAGCAGTGCGCCTGTGGTGGCTAGCGCGGGTGCGGGTGCTATGGCCTCTGAGCCGCCTCAGCGTCAATCACCGACTTCCGCTTTTGCAGACTCAAATGTACCGTTACGCAATTTGCCGCATGCTTCGCCATCCGTGCGTAAGTTTGCGCGTGAATTGGGCGTGGACTTGAATTTAGTTCAAGGTAGCGGTAGCAAAGGTCGCATTAAGCCCGAAGACGTACGCAACTTTGTGAAGCAGGCCTTGGCAGGCGGTGCATCGGCTCAAGGGGCGACGAGTTCGGCCGCTGTGTCTGGTGACTTCCAGGTCTTGCCATGGCCCAAAGTCGATTTCACTCGCTTTGGCGAAGTCGAAGCCCAGCCATTATCACGCATCAAAAAAATCTCTGGTGCTAACTTGCATCGTAATTGGGTCATGATTCCTCATGTTACCAATAACGATTTAGCTGACATCACCGGTCTAGAGGCGTTCCGTCAACAGTTAAACGCGGAAGGCAAAAAGTCAGGTGAGAGCGTGCGTTTAACCATGCTGGCTTTTATTATTAAAGCATGTGTTGCCGCTCTGAAAAAATACCCAGAGTTCAATGCGTCTTTAGATGGCGATACCTTGGTTTTGAAGAAATACTTCAATATCGGTTTTGCTGCCGATACGCCTAATGGTTTAGTGGTGCCAGTGATTAAAGACGCCGACAAAAAAGGCATCATGGAAATTGCCCAAGAAACCGGCGAGCTGGCTGGTTTGGCACGTGATGGCAAATTGTCTGCGGCTCAAATGCAAGGGGGTTGCTTTACGATTTCTTCTTTGGGTGGTATTGGCGGGACGGATTTTACTCCCATCATTAATGCGCCTGAAGTCGCTATCTTGGGTGTATCACGCTCTACGATGCAACCGGTTTGGAATGGTAAAGAGTTCGAGCCACGCTTAATGCTGCCTTTGTCCTTGTCGTATGATCACCGCGTGATTGATGGGGCGGCTGCAGCACGCTTTAATGCTTATTTGGGGCAGCTTTTAGCTGACTTCCGTCGCATCGTCCTATAAAGGAGCAGAGAATGAGTGCACAAGATATTGTGGTACCCAACATCGGTGACTTTGGTCAGGTTGATGTGATCGAGGTCTTGGTTCAGCCGGGCGATGAAATTGCCGTGGACCAAAGTCTTATTACTGTGGAGTCCGACAAGGCCTCCATGGAGATACCATCCTCTCATGCGGGTACGGTTCAGGAAGTCTTGGTCAAAGTCGGAGATCAGGTGGCCGAAGGCTCTGTGATGGTGCGGATTAAAGCGGCGGAGGCCAGCAGCGCGCCTGCTGAGCCAGCTAAGCCGGCAGCAGAACCAGCCAAAACGACTGCGCCAGCAGCGGCAGCCAGCGCGGCTGCGTCTGCTGCGCCGGCAGAAGACGCCTATGATGTGGTGGTTCTGGGCTCTGGGCCTGGGGGCTATTCAGCTGCATTCCGTGCTGCTGACTTAGGTTTGAAAGTGGCTTTGGTTGAACGCTACAGCACCTTGGGTGGTGTGTGTTTGAATGTGGGATGTATTCCCTCCAAAGCTTTGTTGCATACTGTAGCGGTTTACGAGGCGGCGTTGGATCTTAAAACTCAAGGCATCAGCTTTGGGGAAGCCGCCGTTGATTTAGACCAGTTACGTGGCTACAAAGACAAAGTCATCGGCAAGTTGACCACAGGTTTGGCTGGCATGGCTAAAGCGCGTAAGGTCGATGTGGTCAATGGCGTGGGTCAGTTTACGGGTGCGCATCAGCTGCGTGTTGAGGGGGCTGACGGCGTAGTGGATTTAAACTTTAAATCTGCTATTATTGCGGCCGGTAGTCAGGCGGTGCATCTGCCTTTCTTGCCCGATGATCCGCGTGTGGTGGACTCCACCGGTGCGCTTGAGCTCAAAGCCGTGCCTGAGCGTATGCTTTTGATTGGCGGCGGTATTATCGGTCTAGAAATGGGCACGGTGTACTCGGGTCTAGGCGCACGTTTAGACGTAGTGGAAATGCAGTCTGGCCTGATGCAAGGGGCAGATCGTGATTTGGTACGCGTCTGGCAAAACATGAATAAGCATCGCTTTGATGCCATTATGCTTAATACCAAAACGGTTTCAGCCGAGGCCAAAGAGGACGGTATTTGGGTAAGCTTCGAAGGCGAGGGGGCGCCCACTGAGCCGCAACGCTATGATTTGGTCTTGCAGGCAGTAGGTCGTATTCCCAATGGTAAAAAAATTGGGGCGGACGCTGCAGGTGTGGCCGTGGATGAGCGCGGATTTATTGCGGTTGACAATCAAATGCGCACTAACGTACCTCATATCTATGCAATTGGTGATATTGTGGGCCAGCCCATGTTGGCGCACAAAGCGGTGCACGAAGCGCATGTGGCAGCCGAGGTCATCGCAGGCCACAAGTCATTCTTTGATGCGCGTGTGATTCCCTCAGTGGCCTATACAGATCCTGAGGTAGCTTGGGTAGGTTTAACCGAAGAGGAAGCCAAAGCCCAAGGTATTGCCATTGAAAAAGGCTTGTTCCCTTGGCAGGCTTCTGGTCGAGCCATTGCCAATAACCGCGACGAAGGCTTCACCAAGCTTTTGTTTGATGCCGAAACCAAGCGAATTTTGGGTGGTGGTATCGTAGGTGTGGGCGCAGGTGACCTTATCAGTGAAGTCGCTTTAGCGATAGAGATGGGCGCTGATCAGGTGGATATTTCCAGCACAATTCATCCGCACCCAACCTTGGGTGAATCGGTGGGCATGGCTGCTGCGGCCTCTTTAGGGGCATGTACAGATATACCGCCGGTACGACGTAAATAAAGTAGTACGTTGTTTAATTATGGGCGGTAGGTGCTATTATGGGCACCTACCGCTTTTTTTGTTTAGATCGATATTATGACGCAACTTGTTTTGGACCAACACACACCCTTAACTCAGTGGCTTAGCCACTTGGAAACCCTGCATCCCCAAGAAATTGACATGGGGCTAGAGCGGATTAAAACCGTGGCGGCGCGCTTGCAGCTAGATCCTTTGCCCGGGATTAAAATTGTGGTGGGTGGTACCAATGGCAAGGGCTCGACTTGCGCTATGCTCGAAGCCATTTTATTGGCGGCGGGCTATAAAGTGGGTATGTATACCTCGCCCCATTTATTGCATTACAACGAACGTATACGTATCAATGGGGCTAATGCCTCTGACCAGATAATTACGCAGCAGTTTGCACGCATAGAAGCGGCTCGTGAACAAACGAGTCTGAGTTACTTCGAGTTTTCTACTTTGGCGGCCTTGTTAGCTTTTGCTGAGGCCGGAGTCGATGTAATGGTGCTTGAGGTCGGGCTGGGCGGACGTTTGGATGCTGTGAATATGGTGGATGCAGATTGCAGCATTATTACCAGTGTAGACATTGATCATGTGGACTACTTGGGCGATGACCGCGAGCAAATTGCTTGGGAAAAAGCACATATTTTTAGATCCGCTAAGCCGGCGATCTGTTCCGATCCTATCCCCCCTGCCAAAATTAAAGCATATGCGGCAGAAATAGGGGCAGATCTATGGCAGTTTGGTGTGGACTTTAATTATTCTGGTGATGCCCAACAATGGGCTTTTGCGGGGCGTGAGCAACGGCGTGCTGCTTTGGCTTATCCTTCCTTGCGTGGGATTAATCAGTTGTTAAATGCGTCTGCGGTGCTGGCGGCATTAGAAGCATTGCGCTTCCAGTTAGTGGTGCCCGCAAGTGCGATTCGAGAGGGTTTGTTGCGCGCTACGGTGCCGGGGCGGATGCAGATCTTACCGGGTCAGCCTACTGTGATTTTGGATGTGGCTCATAATCCGCATGCTGCAGGAGCCTTGGCGCAAAATTTACAGCAAATGCCGGTGACTCCCGGGGCTAAAACCATCGCTGTGTTGGGCATGTTCAAAGACAAAGACGTGAAAGCGGTGCTGCAACGGCTGATGCCAGCCGTAGACATTTGGATTTGTACTACCTTAGATGGTCCCAGAGCTCTGACAGCCGGCCAGCTTGCTGCGTGGGTGCAAGAGACTGCGCAAACGCTGCCTGAGCCAGCAATTCAAGACGCTAAAACGGCAAGCCCTAAAGTTAGGCCGGTAGCTCCTCAGGTAGACTTAACTAAAATTAAGATTTTAACCGAGGATTCTATGGTGCAAGGGTTTGTAAAAGCACAAAGTATGGCCGAAGTTAGTGATAGAATTTTAGTATTTGGTTCCTTTTTTGCTGTAGGGCCCGTTCTTGAGCATCTGGGGCGCCTATAACACCTACAGAGTCTAAGCGCTCTGTTATTAAAATAATTATAGTTTTGTTTATATAAGGTTATACATGGGACTGTTTTCACGCAAAGAACCTACTACGATTAAAAAAACGGGTAGAACCTCTAGCGATGATCAATTAATCGAGATGCGTCATAAAGCGCGTCATCGTCTGATTGGTGCGGTGGTATTAGTGCTGACTGCTATAGTGGTAGTACCAGTGTTGTTGACCGATCATGCAGAACAGCCTGCCGAACAACAGGTTAGCGTCATCCCTTCCATTATTCCGCCTTCCGAAGAGCAGTACCGTCTTGCTGAAAATCTAGCGCCGCCTGTTCTCACCGATCGTATTGATCACAGCAACGATCCGGGTTTGATCGAGGACACCGAAGAGTTGCCTTTGGCCGTGGGCGACACAATCACCCCTCTAAGCCCAGAGCCTGTAATTCAGCCTAAACCTGAACCCAAACCGGAGCCTAAGCCTGTACCAAAGCCAGAGCCGAAGCCTGAACCGAAGCCGGAGCCTAAACCGGCGCAACGCACAGATGATGGTGCCGTGGCTTTAGCGTTGTTAGAGGGCCGTGTGCCGCCTAGCAACCCCAGTGCGGCTGAGCGAGCACAGCAAGGTTCGGTAGTGGTGCAAATCGGGGCTTATTCCTCCCAAACAGACGCCGATGCGCGTCGCGCCAGATTGGTCAGTGCGGGAGTATCCAATGCTTTTGTGGAGACCGCTGCGGTGTCTGGCAAGCCTGCGTATCGATTACGTGTGGGGCCATTTCCTAGTCGTCAAGCGGCTCAAGCTGCTCAAGCACGTTTGCGTTCGTTGGGTTATGAAAACAGCTTTATTTCCAGTCAGTGAGTCAGTTTGATTATTTGATTCTCGCTGTCATAGGGCTTTCAGGAGTCCTTGGGCTTTTCCGCGGTTTAATCAAAGAGCTCATGTCTCTAGTTGCTTATGTGGCAGCGGCCAGCGCAGCGGTTTGGTGGGGGCCACAGGCCAGTTATTGGATAGGCGACTGGGTGATGAACCCTTTGGTGCGGTCAGCTCTGGCGTACATTATTATCTTTGTACTGGCTCTATTGGGCGTGGGGCTGATTAATATGAGCTTAAGCGCCATGATCGCTCGCACTGGTTTAACTACTGCAGATCATGGTTTTGGCATGCTGTTTGGTTTAGCTAGAGGGGCCGTGTTGGTGTTGGTCTTAATTACTGTGGCGGGTTATACCAAGCTTCCTCTTGAGCCTTGGTGGCAAGACTCTAGTTTAGTAAAAACTGCCATTGCAGCCATAATGCGTATAAAATTGCATCTGCCACCAGATATTGCTTCGTGGCTACCTTATTAAATATTATGGGTTGAATATATTATGTCAGGAGTAGTAGGGATCGTAGGCCGCGGGCCGGTAAATCAATTGATTTACGATAGTTTGTTGTTATTACAGCACCGTGGTCAAGATGCAGCAGGAATTACTACCTACAACCAATCTTATTTTCATACGCACCGTGGGCCAGGCTTGGTTCGCGATGTGTTCCGCACACGCAATATGCGCAATTTGCTTGGTACCAGTGGTATTGGGCATACGCGTTACCCTTCGATGGGCAGTGCGGAAAATGCAGATGAAATGCAACCTTTTTATGTGAGTGCGCCTTTTGGGATTAGTTTGGTGCACGATGGCAACCTCAGTAATTGGCGTCAGTTACGCCAAGAGCTCTTTAGTATTGATAAGCGTCACATTAATACCAACTCAGACTCAGAGGTCTTGCTGAACGTGTTTGCTCACGAGTTGCAGCGTGCCGCTGAGGGTGAGGAGCTTAATCCTGATATTATTTTCAAAACGGTGCGTGCAGTACATAGACGTGTTAAAGGTGCTTATGCTGTTATTTTGCACATTGCCCATTTTGGTTTAGTGGCTTTTCGTGATCCTAATGGGATTCGCCCTTTGTGTTTGGGGCAAATTAATCATGCCGCTGGCCCTGAATGGATTCTGGCTTCCGAGTCCGTTGCCATTACGGGTTGTGGTTTTGACCTGGTAGGTGACGTGGATCCGGGCGAAGCCGTTCTTATTAGCTTAGACGGTAAGGTTCTGCGCCAGCAGTGTGCTGAGCACACGCAGCTTTCTCCCTGTGTGTTTGAGTTTGTGTATTTTGCTCGTCCAGACTCCACCATTGATGGGGTTTCAGTCTATGATGCACGCCTTAAAATGGGCGAGTACTTGGGCGATAAGCTAGCGAAGAATTTACGTTTGGCTGATATAGATGTGGTGATGCCCATTCCTGATTCCGCAAGGCCTTCAGCCATGCAGTTGGCGGCACAGCTTAATTTAAACTATCGCGAAGGCTTCATTAAAAATCGTTATATTGGTCGCACCTTTATTATGCCGGGCCAAGCCGTGCGCAAGCGTTCGGTGCGTCAAAAACTCAGTGCCATCCCTATGGAGTTCAAGGGAAAAAATGTCTTGCTGGTGGATGATTCCATCGTACGCGGTACCACTAGCCGAGAAATTGTAGAAATGGCACGTTCGGCAGGGGCGGAGAAAGTCTTTTTTGCTTCGGCAGCGCCTCCAGTACGTTATCCAAATGTCTATGGCATTGATATGCCCTCTAGTGAAGAGCTGATTGCCTATGGTAAAACGATAGAGCAAGTGGCTGAGGAAATTGGCGTCGATGGCTTGATCTATCAGGATTTAGCTGATTTAGAACAAGCGCTCTTGGATTTAAACCCGCATTTTGATCGATTTGAGTCCTCGTGTTTTGATGGTGATTATGTAACGGGTGATATCCAACCCGAGCCTACCGAAGTCTAAGTCATGGTCAATTAAAAATGGCCGTGTCAGTCTTGAAATGAAAGACTGACACGGCCATTTTGATTTGTGTTAGATGAGGAGAGCTTAGCGACTAGGGCGTAGCAGTCCATAAATTAGCAAAAGGCTGAGAACAGCAAAAAGTAATAAGGCCCAAATAGCATATTCTAGGCCCAGCACATGTGTCGTGGCATCCATACAGCTACCGTAGATGCCAAATAGCCAAGGTACGCTAGACTCTAGGCCGGATTGAGTCATAAACCGATCTGCAAAGGTCATATCGCATGAAAATAACTTGGCTGCAACATGGTATTGGTACCAAGCAGCAGCGATGCCACCTAGGGCGGTGAGAGCGCTCAGGGCTCCAAAAATTAGACTGAGCAACCGTAGCTTAAGGCTTGCGACCAGATAACCAAAAATAGAAAAAGCTAAAATAACCAGAAGCAGCAGGCGTTGAAATACGCACCACGCGCAGGGGCGCATAGCAAAAAAATGCTGGGACACCAAGGCGATGAGTAGTCCCCCTAGGCTTAGGGTAATGGCATAAGAAAAAAAACGGGGTTGCATAGAGAATCAAATAAAAAATTGAGCAGAGCGTTTTGCGGCCTCTACCAGTAAATTGAGACTAACTTCAGAAAATCCATCCCAAGCAATTTGCACGCCTAGACAGAGTAGAATAAAGGCGGATAGACGCATAAGCACTGCCGTGCCATTGGTACCTAGACGGGTTAAAATGGGGGCGGCATAGCGTAGACAAAAGAGCACAATCAAAGCCACGGCAGCCAAAGCAGTAATGGCCGCTGTGAGTTTAGTGATGCTGGTGATCGTGCTGGCGTCGTTTAAAGTGGCGCCCACTGTAATGGTAGCGGCAATAGAGCCGGGTCCGCAAAGCATAGGAAAGGTTAAGGGGTAAAAAGCCTGGGATTGGATACGGGCCCACGAATAGCCTTCTGCGATGTCTTTGGCTTGTTCGGTATCTGAGCTGGTGGCATTGACCAGATTCCAGGCTGTCGCAATGACTAAAAGCCCCCCTCCTATACGAATAATAGGTAGTGAAATACCAAAAAACTCAAGTACGATGTTGCCCGCTAGCATGGCCGCTAAGAGCATAAAGAAAATATTAACCCCCAGTTTACTGGCGAGTTTTTGGCGATCGGTATTACTCACGCCTTTGGTGAGAGTCAAGAAAATAGGAGCAATAGCGGGGGGGTTAATAATGGGCAACACAGTCCCTATGGTAAATAGAAAACTGCGACTGAAATCGGCAAAAAGTGTGCTGAAATCCATGGGCTAGACTGGGTTCCATTAAAGAGCCGCTCTAAGGGCACGCTCCAGTTGTTTGTGAAAAGAGCTGTGGTGGAGCTCTTCGCTATGAACGATAAAAGTGTCTTCGACGCGTTCACCAAGAGTCATGATTTTAGCTGATTTTAGACTAATGCGTTGCGCCGTAAAGACTTGAGCTATGTGGTAGAGCAAACCTTTGCGATCTGCGCAAACCACAGAGATGCGCCATTTGTGGGCATCGCTCATGGGTTGGATTTCTATGGTAGCGGGGATGGGGAAAATACGTGCACGTCTGGACTGAGTTTGGATATAAATGGCTTCGCCAGCGGTATGGGTTTGGGGGGCATTTTGTAAATGCAGTGTTAAAGCCTGTTGTATGGACTGGGCCCAATCAGGGCTAAACATGCCCTGAGGCGGTAACAACAAGACAAAACTATCTAAAGCCCAGCCATGAAGGGTAGTGTAAATTCGAGCGTCTTGTACGCTGAGATGGTGTTGATCAAAAAAAGCACAGATGTGCATAAAAAGATCATCGCGGTCAGGAGTGTAGATCATGAGCTGCGCTGTCTCGCCTGCGCCCACTGGGCGTAGCTCTATGACGGGCTGGGGGTATAGCAAGGCGCCGTACAGAGCTTGGCCGTGCCAGACAATTTCATCGCTTTCATGGCGTAAAAAATAACTGATGTCTAGCACTGACCACAGATCCTGAATGGCGGACTCCTGAATGCCTAGTTGCAGTAATTGGCTTAGTGCTTGGGCCTTGCGCTGGGCTAGAATTTCTGAGGTAACGGGTTGGTGGCCCTGCAGCGCAGCACGACTTTGTTGATAGAGTTGAGCCAAAAGTTTGGCTTTCCAAGAGTTCCAAATACTGGGATTGGTACCTTTGATATCGGCTACTGTTAATAAATACAGTGCTTGTAGGTGCCTGATATTTTGCACGTGTTGGGCGAAGTGATTGATGACCACAGGGTCGCTAATATCGCGCTTTTGTGCAACGGTGGACATGCTGAGGTGCTCTTCGACTAAAAAAACAACCAGTGCAGTATCTGCAGCATTCAGCTTGTGCCGTTTGCAAAAAAGAATGGCATCTTGGGCACCTAGCTGTGAATGATTGCCGCCACGCCCTTTGGCAATATCATGAAAGAGGGCGGCAATATAAAGCAACCACGGGTGCTCGAATTGATCCATGAGCTCGCTAGCTAAGGGGTGTTCTTCGGCGTATTCGGCTAAAGTAAAGCGTCGTAGATTGCGTATGACCATTAAGGTGTGCTGGTCTACAGTGTAAACATGAAAGAGGTCGTGCTGCATTTGCCCGACAATGTGCCTAAATTCTGGAATATAGCGCGGCAAAATTCCCAGCAGATTCATCAAGCGTAGGCTTTGCAATACAGATCTAGGGGCTTGAAGGATAGCAAGAAATGCCTGCTGGTTAATGGGGTTGAGCCTGAATTTTTGATCGACCTGACGTCTATGATGCCAAATCGCTCGTAAGGTGTAGGCGCTGAGGTTTTGTACGCGGGGGTGTTGTTGTAATAGAGTAAAACAGCGCAATATCAACGGCGGATGCCGCCTAAGATCTGCGGCGTTATTAAGATGCAGGCGGTGATTTTTGATGACAAAGTAGTCATCAATGGGGGTGGTGGTCTGGTTGCCGGTAAAAAATAGCCGTTCTTCTAGGCTTTGCATCAAAATAATATGCATTTGATGTACTAAGCGTGCTGCCCAATAATAGCGTTGCATCAGTTTTTCACTGGCTCGCTGGGCATTAAGCTGAGTAAAGCCATAGATGGTAGCGAGGGCCGGCTGGTACTCAAACAAGACCCTGTCTTCAGCCCGTTCGGTCAGTAAATGCAGTTCAATGCGCAAGCGCATAAAGGCTTGAGTGGCTTGTTTTAAAGCGCGAACCTCAGCACTGCTTAAGAGATCACTTTGTGCTATTTCACGCCATGTTTGCCCTAAACCCATGGCTTGGGCAATCCACAGGAGGACTTGCAGATCGCGCAGCGCACCGGGTGATTCTTTACAGTTCGGTTCTAAGGCATAGGGGGTGTTTTGATAATGCGCATGACGTTGTCGCAGCTCTATGAGCTTGGCTTCGAAAAAGTTTTTGACGTCCAGTTGTTGATTTAAGCTTTGTTGTAGTTGTTCAAAGAGCGTCTGATTGCCGGCAATAAACCTCGCTTCGAGTTGAGCCGTTTGCGTGGCAATATCTATGTCAGCGACCTCTAGGCATTGCGCAATAGTGCGCACGCTGGAAGCCACTTTTAGGCCAGTGTCCCACAGAGCAGCAATAAAGGCTGCAATCAGTAGCGCATCGTCAGGGCTGGGGTCGTGTGCCAGCAAAATAAGAACATCTACATCTGAATAAGGATAGAGTTCTTTGCGCCCATAGCCACCTACGGCTACTAAGCTGCAGTGTGCAGGCAAGGGCTGGATCGCATGTAAATCTGTTAGGCATTGATCCGTGTAGGTGCTAAGGCGACGTAATAAATGCTCAGGCCTAGGACGCAGCCTAAAGCGAGTGATGGCTTTGCGTCTTTGCGCACTAAGGCGCTCGCTAAGCTGCTTTAGGTCTGAACAAGGTTTCATGCTGTGGGCTTAAAGCCACTAACAAATGCGGGAGGAGCTGGCATCTCAGGCGACACGGTTAAGACTTCATAGCCTGTGTCTGTAACGAGAATGCTGTGTTCCCATTGTGCAGATAAACTACGGTCACGAGTCACTACGGTCCACTGGTCGGGTAAAAGTTTTAAATCCCGTTTGCCTGCGTTAATCATGGGTTCAATCGTGAAAATCATGCCGGCTTCTAATTTAAGGCCGGTGCCAGGTTTGCCGTAATGCAAGACTTGAGGATCTTGGTGGAAAACCTGACCAATGCCATGGCCACAGTATTCACGTACTACTGAATAGTTGTGTTTTTCTGCGTGTTGCTGAATGACGTGGCCAATGTCTCCTAAGGTAGCGCCAGGCTTGACTTGTTCTATACCTAGCCACATGCATTCGTAGGTGACCTCAGTAAGACGTTTGGCCAAAATGGAAGGCTCGCCTACATAGAACATCCGGCTTGTATCACCAAACCAGCCGTCTTTGATCACAGTGACATCTAAGTTAATGATATCGCCATTTTTGAGCTTTTTGTCGCTGGGCATGCCGTGGCAGATGACGTGATTCACAGAGGTACATACGGCGCCGGGAAAAGGTGGGTGCCCAGGAGGAGCGTAGCCCACTGTAGCAGATTCGACTTGCAGGACATCACGAATATAGTCTTTGCACAGTTGGTCGATTTCTGCGGTGGTGACACCTGCCTTAATAAATGGGCTCAAATAGTCCAAGGTTTGAGCTGCCGCCTGACAAGCAGCGCGCATTTTATCTAAATCTGTGGGATCGGTAACAAGTTTGCTCATAATAGCTTGAGTTTAATAGTAAAAAGAGAATATAATTATGGGCTGTCGTGAGTCATTTTTGAATAGCAGTGCAAAAGTAGCAAAGGCAAAGCAAAAGCGGCAAAGCAAAAGCGGCAAAGCAAAAGCAAAAATTCGACTACGATGTTGTAACCAGTTTAATACGTTGGACGAAGGGTGTCTTCTTTTTCTGCCCCTTTGTTGGTTACCACTTTCATTTTATTTGTAGTAAATCGCGCATCTATTCGTCTCAGGGTGTCTGGAACTACCGCATAGCGGTAGTCCTTACCGGATACTGATTAGATGCAAGAACTAACCCTTGGAGAATTCTCATGTCCTTAATGCGTGATATGTTAGAGGCTGGTGTACACTTTGGTCACCAAACCCGTTTCTGGAACCCGAAAATGGAACAGTACATTTTCGGTCAGCGTAACCGTATCCATATTATTAACTTGGAAAAAACGGTTGTGCAGTTCGTCGAAGCACAAAAGTACATCAGTGATTTGGCTGCTCGTGGCGGCAACATCTTGTTCGTAGGCACAAAACGTGCTGCTCGTGAAATCGTTGCTGCTGAAGCCGATCGTTGCGGTATGCCTTACGTGAACAGCCGTTGGTTGGGCGGTATGATGACCAACTTTAAAACTGTTAAAGCATCCATCAAACGTTTGAAAGACATGGAAGCCCAGTTGGCCGAAGGCGCTCTAGAGCGTATGACCAAAAAAGAAGGCTTATTGTTCGAGCGCGAAATGGAAAAGCTCAACAAATCCATCGGTGGTATCAAAGACATGGCTAAATTGCCTGACGCTTTGTTTGTAATTGATGTGGGTTACCACAAAATTGCTATTGCCGAAGCTCAAACACTAGGTATTCCTGTAATAGGTGTAGTGGATACTAACCACTCTCCAGATGGCATCGAAAAAGTTATCCCTGGTAACGATGACTCTGCTAAAGCGATTGCTCTATATGCTCGTGGCATGGCTGATGCTGTTCTCGAAGGTCGCAACAAAGCCCTAAGCGGTTTAGTTGAAGAAATCCGCGGCGAAGAAGAATTCGTTGAGGTTGAAGTCGAAGAGACAGAAAGCAACAGCGAAGAGTAATCCCTATACTTAGGGGGCAAAGCGTCATTACCCATGACGCTAATGAATTTCACACTTGCCCCAGTTTTGACTGGGGCGTGTTTTTTAGAATTGGAGAAAATCGTGGCTCAAATTACAGCATCGATGGTTAAAGAATTGCGTGAGAAAACTGACGCACCTATGATGGAGTGCAAAAACGCACTGGTTGAAGCTGATGGCGATATGGCTCGTGCCGAAGAAATCTTACGCGTTAAATTAGGTAGCAAAGCCAGCAAAGCCGCTAGCCGTGTTACAGCCGAAGGTTTGGTAACGGTTTACATCGCAGAAGACAACAAAACGGGTTCCATCGTAGAAGTTAACTGTGAAACAGACTTTGTTGCTAAAAACGAAGACTTCATTCAGTTCGTCGATGACATCGCTCAGTTAGTGGCTGAAAAAGCACCTGCAGATTTAGCGGCTTTGGCTGAGCTGCCTTTCCGTGATGGTACGGTTGAAAGCGTGCGTGCTGCTCTAATTGGTAAAATTGGCGAAAACATCTCCGTACGTCGCTTCCAGCAATACGCAACTGAGGCTCAATTAGCTCAGTACATCCACGGTGGCAAAATTGCAGTTGTGGTTGATTTCTCTGGTGACGAAGAAGTCGGTAAAGACGTGGCTATGCACGTAGCCGCGATGAAACCGCGTGCTCTATCTGCTGACCAAGTCGCTGCAGAAGAAATCGAAACAGAACGCTCTGTGGCCGCTCAAAAAGCCGCAGAATCCGGCAAGCCTGAGAACATCGTTGAGAAAATGGTTGAGGGCGCTGTCAACAAGTTCTTGAAAGAAGTGACTTTGTTGTCACAGCCATTTGTTAAGAATGATAAACAAAGCATTGAGCAAATGCTTAAAGAAAACAACGCTGCTGTTAGCTCCTACACTATTTACGTAGTAGGTGAAGGTATTGAGCGTCGCACTGAAGACTTTGCTGCTGAGGTTGCTGCCGTAACCGGTGCCTAAGTATTAGCTGCATCCAACAAAGCGCAGGTGTATTGCCACTAGGCAATACCTTGCGCTCTGTTTTATACTTTCACTGTTTTCACTCTCGGAAAATTAGACATGAACACCCCCTTGTATAAGCGCGTTTTGCTTAAACTGTCTGGCGAAGCGCTCATGGGCGAGGACGCCTTTGGAATTAACCGCGCAACCATTATGCGTATGACTGAAGAAATAGCCGAAGTCGCTAGTCTTGGTGTTCAGGTTGCCATCGTAATTGGTGGTGGTAACATCTTCCGTGGTATAGCGGCAGGAGCGCAGGGTATGGACCGTGCCACCGCCGACTACATGGGCATGATGGCTACTGTGATGAACGCATTGGCTTTGCAAGACGCCCTGAAAAATCGTGGTCTAGATGCTAGGGTTCAGTCAGCCCTGAATATCGAACAGGTAGTCGAGCCTTATATTCGCCCTAAAGCGTTGCGTTACCTCGAAGAAGGTAAAGTGGTTATCTTTGCAGCAGGCACAGGTAATCCATTCTTTACTACCGATACCGCTTCTGCTTTACGTGGTGCCGAAATGGGTGCGGAAATTGTCTTAAAAGCAACCAAAGTAGATGGCATTTACAGTGCAGACCCGAACAAAGATCCCGGCGCAACTCGTTACGCTCGTATCAGTTTTGACGAGGCGATTGTACGTCGTCTAGAAATCATGGATGCGACCGCATTTGCTTTATGTCGTGATCAAAAGTTACCCATTAAAGTATTTTCTATTAATAAAATCGGTGCGTTACGACGCGCTGTGTGCGGTGAAGACGAAGGCACATTAGTGCACGTTTAAATAGAGGAATTGTGATGAGTCTTTCAGAGATTAAAACATCAGTTGACGATCGGATGAAAAAATCGATCGAAGCGTTAGTGACTAACTTAGCTAAAATCCGTACTGGGCGTGCTACGCCTGGCATCTTGGATCATGTCAGCGTTGAATACTACGGCTCAGACGTTCCTGTCAGTCAAGTAGCAAACATCACAGTGGTGGATGCGCGTACTCTTAGCGTACAGGTTTGGGAAAAACACATGGCGCCGGCCGTGGACAAGGCCATCCGTAACTCCGACCTTGGGTTAAACCCCATTTTAATGGGTGAAAACATTCGTGTTCCTATGCCTGCTTTAACCGAAGAGCGTCGTCGTGACTTGACCCGTTTAGTTCGGGCAGAGGGCGAAGATTCCAAGGTGGCTGTACGTAATTTACGTCGAGACGCGAATGAATCCTCCAAGCGTTTGCTTAAAGACAAAGAGGTCTCCGAGGACGAAGACCGTCGCTTGCAAGACGAAGTACAGCGTTTGACTGACAAATACGTGGCTGAGATTGACAAGCTTATTGTTGAAAAAGAAGCTGAGGTTATGACGGTTTAATGCCGTTGGATGGTGGCGATGCAGCTTAGCTCAACTCAGTCTATACCCGAAACTAGCGGCGCTCCTCGCCACCTTGCAATTATTATGGATGGTAATGGGCGCTGGGCGACTCGGCGCTTTTTGCCACGTACGGCTGGGCACATGAAAGGTGTCCAAGCCGTACGCCGTATTGTAGAGCACTGCGGTTA
>CANROS010000039.1 GCA_947632305.1 uncultured Paenalcaligenes sp.
CGTCATGCAGTGGAAAGCGCCCGAGAGATGCAAGCAGCCGTCATGGGTTTAGCCCCCCACGCCGATGTGTTTATTAGTGTGGCTGCGGTGGCAGACTGGTATGTCAGCAACGCCAGTCAACACAAACTCAAAAAAGACGCAAATCAACAAGCGCCTACCTTAGAGTTTGCCCCCAACCCAGACATCTTGGCCGGTGTAGCGGCCATGGCGCCCGAGTCCAGACCCTACTGTGTAGGCTTTGCCGCCGAAACAGAAAACCTCCTCGAATTCGCTCAAGCCAAACGCTTGCGTAAAGGTGTGCCCTTGTTGGTCGCTAATTTAGCTCAAGTTGCCATGGACAAAGACCACACCCAATTAACGTTGATTCACGAAGAGGGCTATGAACCTTGGCAGCCTCAGTCCAAACACGAAGCGGCTCAACAATTAGTGCACTATATTGCCCAACGCCTTCCCTCTTAATTTTTAATTTAGTATTTCATGAAAAGCATTGCCGTTAAAATTCTTGATGAACGCATTAAAGAGCTACCTGCTTATGCTACACCGGGTTCTGCGGGTTTAGACCTGCGCGCGTGTATCAACGAAGCCATCACTCTGGCACCGGGTGCCACCCAATTCATCCCTACAGGCCTAGCCGTACACATTGCGGACCCAGGTTATGCCGCCATGATCCTGCCTCGTTCAGGCTTAGGGCACAAACACGGCATTGTCTTGGGCAATCTAGTCGGTTTAATCGACTCCGACTACCAAGGTCCCTTGATGGTATCCATGTGGAACCGTGGCCACGAAGAGTTTGTTATTGAACCCATGGATCGCATTGCTCAAATGGTCATCGTGCCGGTCATTCAACCCGAGTTTCACTTGGTCGAGGACTTTGACGCTACCTCTATCCGAGGCAGTGGCGGCTTTGGCAGCACCGGCCAAAACTAAACAAGCACCACACCGCATAAAAAAGAGCCCAGCTATTTATTTAGCTGGGCTCTTTTCCTGAAAACACGGCGTTGAATTAATCGATCAATTCAGCTTCGGGATGCTGTGGCTCGGGATGGCCATTTATCTCTTTGCCGGAGTCTTTGTCATCAAACACCAGAATCACCTTGTCATCGGCATCCAGATCCACGGTTACTGCCCCCCCACTGGTCAAACGACCAAAGAGCAGTTCGTCGGCCAAAGCACGGCGAATGGTGTCTTGAATGAGACGGTGCATAGGTCTAGCCCCCATCAAGGGATCAAAACCTTTGGCAGCTAAGTACTCACGCAAGGCATCTGTAAAGCTGATTTCGACTCGTTTCTCGTGCAGCTGTTGTTCCAGTTGTAAGAGGAACTTGTCGACCACACGCATGATAATTTCACGCGACAAGGGTGCAAACGGAATGATCGCGTCTAGACGGTTGCGGAACTCCGGTGTAAACAAACGTTTGATGGCCTCCATTTCATCGCCAGATTCACGTTTATTAGCAAAACCAATGGTGTTTTTACTGAGCGCCTCGGCACCGGCATTGGTGGTCATAATAATAATGACATTACGGAAATCGGCCTTGCGACCATTGTTATCCGTTAGGGTGCCATGATCCATGACTTGTAATAATATGTTGTAGACATCTGGATGCGCTTTTTCAATTTCATCCAACAACAACACACAATGCGGCTGCTTGGTAACGGCTTCGGTTAACAAACCACCCTGATCAAAGCCCACATAGCCCGGAGGCGCACCAATCAGACGTGATACCGTATGGCGCTCCATGTACTCGGACATATCAAAGCGCAACAGCTCTACGCCCAACACAAAAGCAAGCTGACGTGCGACCTCGGTTTTACCCACCCCTGTAGGACCAGAGAACAAGAAAGAACCTATAGGTTTATCAGGGCGCCCCAAACCAGAACGTGTCATTTTAATCGCAGCCGACAAGGCCTCGATGGCATTGGACTGACCAAACACCACTGTATTTAAATCACGCTCTAGGGTGGCGAGTTTGTTGCGATCATCGCTGGAGACATTCTGTGGCGGAATGCGAGCAATTTGCGCCACAATAGCCTGAATATCTGTTTTGCTGATGGTTTTCTTTTGACGAGAAGGCGGCAACAAGCGTTGCGCAGCGCCTGCCTCGTCGATAACGTCAATGGCCTTATCGGGCAAGAAACGATCACCAATATGGCGGGCGGAAAGCTCAGCAGCGGCAGTTAGCGCTGACTGTGTATAACGCACCCCATGGTGTTCCTCGAAATAAGGTTTTAAACCACGCAAAATTTGAATGGTTTCATCCACCGTGGGCTCGACCACATCCACTTTTTGAAAACGGCGTGATAAGGCTTGGTCTTTTTCAAAAATACCGCGAAACTCGGTATAGGTCGTAGCACCTAAACATTTAAGCTGCCCGGAAGACAAAGCCGGCTTTAAAAGATTTGAGGCATCCAGAGCCCCGCCCGAAGCCGAACCCGCACCAATTAAGGTATGAATTTCATCAATAAACAAAACGGAACCAGGGTTACGATCTAGGTCTTTGAGCACGGCTTTAAGACGTTGTTCGAAATCGCCCCGGTATTTAGTGCCGGCTAACAGCGCGCCCATATCCAAGGCATACACCACCATGTTCTGCAAAATATCAGGAACCTGTTTGTTCACGATACGCAGCGCTAAGCCTTCGGCAATGGCTGTTTTACCTACGCCGGCCTCGCCCACTAGCAAGGGGTTATTTTTACGGCGGCGGCACAAAATTTGAATGACGCGTTCAATTTCCTTGTCGCGGCCAATAAGAGGATCAATTCGGCCCTGCTGCGCTAAGGCATTGAGGTTATTCGTGTATTGATCTAGCGGTGATTTTTGCTCCTGAGAGCCGCCACTAGACTGAGCAGGCCCTTGGGGCTGTTGCTCGGCTGGCTCTGGGGATTTTTGGGCTAAGGGTTCGTGCGAAGCATTTTTAGCAATGCCATGCGATAAATAATTGACTACGTCTAAACGTGTCACACCCTGTTGATGTAAGTAATAAATAGCATGAGAATCTTTCTCGCCATACATGGCCACCAACACATGCGCCCCCGTTACCTCTGTTTTAGTGGTAGAGCTGGAAGAAACATGCATAATGGCACGCTGAATGACTCGTTGAAAGCCTAGAGTAGGCTGAGTATCGACCTCGTGCGAACCTTCGATTACAGGCGTGTTGTCAGCAATAAACTTACGTAAATGCTGGCGTAGGACTGAGATGTCCACAGCGCAAGCGCGAAGCACATCGGCTGCCGCCGCATTGTCTAGTAAGGACAACAGCAAGTGCTCTACCGTGATAAATTCATGGCGCGCGGCACGAGCCTCTACAAAGGCCATGTGCAGACTGACTTCTAATTCTTCGGAGATCATGTATCCTCCTTCACGGTAAATAAGGTTTTAATAGCTTCTATGATAGTGCCAAAATGAAATATTTAAAGGCCTTAACCTAAAAATAACATGTCTTTCATGCATCTGGCACTGGCTCCATAATACACTTCAACGGGTGTTGCTCGGCCTGAGCCAGCAGGTGAACCTGCTGAATCCGAGTTTGGGCAATGTCTTTAGGATAAACACCACAGATCCCTCGACCTTGGTAATGAATACTCAGCATGATGCGTTCGGCCTCGTCGGCATTTTTATGAAAAACACCCCTTAAGACCTCGATAACAAACTCCATAGTAGTGAAATCATCATTGAGCATAACCACCCTATAAAGTGGTGGAGGCTTGGTTTCCGTTTTTAACTCTTCTTTTAACTTTTCTTTATTAATTGTGATATTTAAGCTCATAATTAAATACTAGGTAATTTCCATAGTTGACTGGCGTAGACTAAATTTTGCATCATATGGCTAATCCTGATGATTCTTGTTAAAGATTCCATCAATTAGGATTAAATAGAAATGAATAATTTCTTCTGTTTTTATTATAAATCGTCAAGAGGCAGTTAGCATGTCTGATACAATTCTCTCTAGTGGGGATAGCCCTAAATTATCCGGAACAGTTAAATGGTTCAACGATGCCAAGGGCTTTGGCTTCATAACCCCTGATCAAGGCGGAGAAGACCTATTTGCACACTTTTCGTCCATTCAGATGAATGGTTTTAAAACCTTGAAAGAAGGGCAAAAAGTCCTTTACGAAATCGCACAGGGTCCAAAAGGTCAACAGGCATTAAATATCACCTCCACCTAACTCCTCTTGCGTAGTATCTAATTAAAATAATATGTCATATTTACTTACAGGGCGCTACCGCCCTGTTTTTTATTTGCTATTTAGCTTGCTGCTATTATTTATTTCTAAGAATACTTATTCATATTTAAATAACCTAAATACCCAATTAGAAATAAACCATCATACTATTCATGCAGAAATAGTAGACAACGACCAAAGCCGTGCCCAGGGGCTAATGTTCAGAGAGCAATTGGCTGCTGACTCGGGGATGTTGTTTGTGTTTGAACAACCAGGGATGCCTTGCTTTTGGATGAAAAACACGCCCCTTAATCTTAGCATTGCTTTCATTACAGACAAGGGGGTCATTACTAATATAGAGCACATGAGCGCTCAAAGTTTAGATACCCACTGCCCCACTGCGCCTATACGCTATGCTCTAGAAATGGAGCAAGGCTGGTTTAAAGGCAAGGCCAAAGCGGGCGACCGCGTCCACGGCCTGCCCATGTGAACGCGCACCCATGCGTGCGATGGGCACTAATCGGGGGCCTTAAAACGGCCCCCTAGTACAATGCCAAGACTGCGTGCAGGGCACACCACTAAGGCATACCCCCTTGCGCCATACCGGTTTAAACGCGCTCTAAGAGAATGGCAATCCCTTGGCCTACGCCAATGCACATGGTGCAAAGTGCATAACGGCCACCGCTGCGTTGCAATTGATTCACTGCCGCCAAAACAATACGAGAGCCACTGGCGCCTAGAGGGTGCCCTAAAGAAATAGCACCGCCATTAATATTGACGCGCGGATCATCATCGGCCAAATCAAGACCACGCATGACCGCTAACCCCTGAGACGCAAACGCTTCATTCAGCTCGATCACATCCATTTGATCCAGACTAAGGCCTGCTAACTTTAATACTTTACGCGTTGCTGGCTCGGGACCAATACCCATAATACGTGGCTCTACACCCGCATTTACCATTGCGACTACACGTGCTTTAGGCGTAAAGCCATGTTTTTTAGCAGCGGCCTCTGAAGCCACAATCAACGCAGCAGCGCCATCATTCACACCCGACGCATTTCCAGCCGTAATCGTGCCATCTGCACGCACAAAAGCACGTAGCTTAGCTAAAGCCTCTAGAGTGGTTTCACGAGGGTGTTCGTCCACATCCACACGAATGGGATCACCACGACGTTGCGGCACAAAAACAGGGGTAATTTCCTCTGCCAAAATACCTGCCGCTTGAGCCTGAGCAGTACGCTGCTGACTACGTAAAGCAAATAAATCTTGGTCTTCACGTGAAATCTTAAACTGATCCGCTACGTTCTCTGCCGTTTCGGGCATGGAGTCCACCCCGTACTGCGCTTTAAGCAGTGGGTTAATAAAGCGCCAACCAATGGTGGTGTCATACACGGCATTGTCACGGCTAAACGCACTGCCCGCTTTGGGCATCACAAAAGGCGCGCGGCTCATACTTTCAACGCCACCCGCTAGCATGAACTCAGCATCTCCGGCGCGTATAGCCCGTGCCGCCGAACCAATCGCATCAATACCTGAACCACATAAGCGATTAATGGTCATACCCGGCACATCAATAGGTAGCCCCGCCAACAACAAAGACATACGAGCGACGTTGCGGTTGTCTTCACCTGCCTGGTTAGCACAGCCATACAGTACGTCGTCCAACTGAGCCCAATCCGCATTAGGATAACGCTCCATGAGTGCACGCAATGGCACAGCGCCCAAATCATCCGCACGAACCTGAGCTAAACTGCCGCCATAACGACCAAATGGGGTACGTAAACCATCACAAATATATGCTTCGCTCATACTGCCTCCGAAATTAATATGATTCAAATTAAATGAATTTTAAGCCCATAGAGTATCATTTGATGCTATTTAGAATAAGTGTCCAGCTTATGGGCGAATTTCGCACTAGCACTTACCCTTAGTCAACAAAAAAGCCCTGCATCAAGGCAGGGCTTTTAGGCTAATGAATAGCTAAAAAGCTAAGCATTAAGCAAAGTTCTTGCTAGCAAAATCCCAGTTTGCCAATGCCCAGAAGTTTTCTAGGTACTGAGGACGGGAGTTGCGAGTGTCGATGTAGTACGCGTGTTCCCAGACATCACAGGTCAATAGTGCCACGTCATCTGTTGTGAGTGGTGTATTGGCATTGCTGGTGTTCACGATATCTACAGAACCGTCGGCTTTCTTAACCAACCAGGTCCAACCAGAACCGAAGTTACCAGCGGCTGATTTGTTGAACTCGGCCTTGAAGTTATCAAAGCTACCCCATTTGGCGTTAATGGCATCAGCCAAAGCACCTGTAGGCTCGCCACCACCGTTAGGGGACAAGCTGTTCCAGTAGAACGTGTGGTTCCAGACTTGGGCTGCGTTGTTAAACACACCGCCAGAAGACTTCTTCACGATGTCTTCGAGGCTATCGTTGGCCATGTCTGTGCCTTCGATGAGGTTGTTTAGGTTAGTGACGTAAGTCTGGTGATGTTTACCGTAGTGGTATTCTAGGGTTTCTTTAGAAATACGGGGCGCCAATGCGTCTAGGGCGTACGGTAGTTCAGGAAGGGTAAAAGCCATGTTTAATTCCTTCTAAGTTGTGCTGGATAGCGTTACTGATTAAAGCAAATCATGCTTTTGTTTTAACTTAACATGCAGATGACCATGAGCCAACTGCACTTGTAAGGACTCATTAATTTGTGTGTCTAATGAGTTTTTGATAATCGTTCCTTTTTGGTTACGCACAATAGCATAACCTCGCTCTAGAACAGCGTTTGGGTTTAACGCCTGCAAAGTCTGCTGCGCTAAAGCCAAACGTTGTTGTTGGTGTTTTAGTTGCTGCTGCATGGATTGTAGCAAACCACCTTGCAAAGCGTGTAGTGCCTGTTGGGCCGGCTGGGTTTGAGGCAAACTACGTTGTAATCTGTGACAAACATGGTGAAGCTGCTGGCGCTGTCCAGTGACCGACAAAGCCCGCGCCAAACGCTGCAGCACCGCCTGATGCTGCTGACGCTTGTGCGCCAAGCGTTGCTGCGGCGAAACAAGCCGCTCTGCAGCATGATCCAAACGCATACTTGCTTTGTCAATAATTCTAGCTTGAACCTGTTGCAAATTGCGTAATACCCCTAGCAAATCGGCGTTACTTTGCTGCCAGCTTTGGCAGCTCAGCTCGGCCGCCGCCGTAGGGGTGGGTGCCCGCAGATCTGCCACAAAATCAGCAATAGTAAAGTCTGTTTCATGCCCTACCCCACTAATAACAGGAATAGGACTGGCGTGAATTAAACGCGCTAAACGCTCGTCATTAAAGCTCCAGAGGTCTTCTAGACTGCCGCCGCCTCGTACTAACAAAACGGCTTCAGCGTTATTATGCGCAATGGCTTGGCCTAGAGCAATACATAGCTGATCTGCCGCCTCAATACCTTGTACTGCAGTAGGATAGACATAGACTTCTACATGTGGAGCACGACGACGCATGGTGGTCAGGACATCACGCAACGCAGCCGCTGCCAACGATGTCACCACCGCAATCCGTCTAGGCGTAGAAACCAACGCTAAGCGCTTAGCAGGATCAAACAAGCCCTCGGCGCTAAGCTTGGCCTTGATACGCTCGAATTCCGCATGCAAATCGCCCAAACCCACCCGCTCCATGCTGTCGACTTGTAGCTGAAAATCACCCCGCGGCTCGTACATAGACACAGCGGCATAAAAGCGGCACTTTTCACCATTTTTAGGGATAAAACCAACGCGGCTGGACCGACCACGAAACATCACGGCTTTGACCGCGGCGCGCTCGTCTTTGATGGTGAAATACCAATGACCTGAAGCGGCCTGTGTGAAATTAGAAATTTCGCCCTGTACCCAAAGCCGACCTAATTGTTGCTCTAGGAGTAATGCCACCTGACGATTAAGCTGTGTTACGGTTAAGGTGTTTTGAGATGAGTTCGCGCTAGAATACAATCGGGCCTCCGCCACTAAATGAGCAAAAATTATACAGCCCAGCCTGATGCCGTTTTAGTGCGGCTTTGCTGTGTTTTCAGATTGGGTTATCCACACGATCTGTGGATAACACCTAAACAATCCACACAGCGTTAAGTTTTCCCTTAAAATACGGCATAGCTACGATTAGATAAAGGAATCACTTGTGCTGAGCATTATTCAGGCCGCGGGTTGGCCCATTTGGTTTTTATTGCTGTGTTCTATTATTGGGTTGGCTCTTATTATAGAGCGCGCTTTCAGTTTGCGCAGCGCAAAAATTTTAAATCTACGGCTGCGCGATCAAGCCTACGAAATGGCGCAGCACCAAGACCTGCTGCCAGAACAAATTCAGCGTCTACGCCAGAGCAGCCCCTTAGGGCAAATTTACGCCAGCCTCCTCGAGCATCGCCAAGCGCCTGAGTTTGTGCGTCGCCAAGCCGCCGAAGAAACGGGCTCTCTCATTCATTTTCAATTAAATCGTTACCTACCCGCTCTAGGCACGGTGGCTGTAGTGGCTCCGCTACTGGGTTTGTTTGGTACCGTAGTCGGCATGATTGAAATCTTTGCCTCGTACTCGCCCCAAGGCAGCGACCCCACCCTGTTGGCAAACGGTATTGCTATGGCGCTTTATAACACCGGTTTTGGCATTATGATTGCCGTACCGGCCTTAATTTTTCATCGCTACTATCGCTCTCGCACCGACTATTTACTCAACACCCTCGAAGTAGAAGCCGGTCGATTTAACCGCTTTATAGAAAAAATCCAATGAACTTCAGAGGCCGACGTCGCCACTCCACGGATGACATCGCTGTGGACTTCATCCCACTCATTGATATTTTATTAGTGGTGCTCATTTTTATTACCGCCACCACCACCTTTGCGCGGGTCCAAGAAATCCCCGTCAACCTGCCCAGTAGCAGCGCCCAATCGCTTTCTAATGAAAGCCATGTACTAGCCATCAGTCAAGATGGGCAATACGCGCTAAACAGTCGTTTTTTAAGCCTAACCGACCACAGTCTGGCTGAGGCTCTCAGTGCCTTACAAGACAAAAACGCCCTGCTGATTTACGCCGATGCCAATGCGCGCCATGCCGCCGTGGTGCATGCGTTAGAGGCCGCCCGCTCCGCCCAATTCAACAAAATTAGTTTTGCCACCCAAGAATGAACCTACAAGCCTCTTTAGAACACTGGCTACACCGTCAATGGGCTAAACGTGGCCTTTTTAGCTGGCTGCTACGCCCATTAAGCGCGCTGAGCCAACTGTATATTCGCCATAAACACCAACAACCGCGAGCGGCTTTGCCTGCGCCGCGCCCACCCATCATCGTCGTGGGCAATATTATTGTAGGCGGAGCCGGAAAAACACCCGTGGTCTTAGCGCTTTGCAAACACCTGCAACAACAAGGCTGGACACCGGGGCTGATCAGCCGCGGCTACGGCACCAAAATCAGCGGTGCACCTTTAGTCGGCCAAGGCCAACTAGAAGCCCAGCACTACGGCGATGAGCCCAGCCTTTTGGCACAACAAAGCGGCGCCCCCATCGCAGTGCATCCCAAACGAGTGCAGGCTTTACAGGCCCTGCTCGCTCACTATCCACAGGTAAACGTTGTGATTGCAGATGACGGCTTACAGCACCAAGCCTTAGATAGAGACCTTGAAATTATCGTGCAAGACCAACGCGGCGTGGGTAATGGTCTAGTGTTACCCGCCGGGCCACTGCGCGAACCGCCCCAACGTTTACAAAGTGCCGACTGGCTTATTACTCAAAACACCGGCAATGGCGCTTCGCCTCAAACACCACATCCTGCCACGCCAGAACGCTGTGTGCAGATGCAACTGCAACCCTGCCTCTTTGAACAGCTAGCCACTGGGCACACGTTAGGGCTGACTGAGTGGTTAACGCACTATCAAACCAAAAATTGCGCCGCAGTCGCTGCCATTGGCCAGCCCCAGCGTTTTTTTCACATGTTGAAAAATCATGGAATAAGCCTGCAAAATCAAAGCGCTCTACCCGATCACGGTCAGATCCCGCCCTCCACCTTTAGTCAACTAAATGCTGAATTAATACTAATTACGGCCAAAGATGCCGTAAAATGTAGTCAAAATACTGATTCACGTATTTGGGCGGTACATGTAGAGCCGCAGTTCACTCCTGCACATTGGCTCAATGACTTAACCCAGCAGCTCAATACTTTGGTTCACTCTAAAGCCAAACCACACTAGAGAAAGATTATGGATTCCTATTTATTTGATGTCTTAGTTTGCCCTCTTTGCAAAGGCAAGCTCGAACGCAAAGGCGAGCAACTCATTTGTAAACAAGACAAACTCGCCTTTCCGGTACGTGATGGCATTCCTGTCATGCTAGAAAACGAAGCCACCCCCATCAGCACAGAATAACTATGTCTTTTATCGCTATTATCCCTGCTCGCCTGGCTTCCACGCGGCTGCCCAATAAACCGTTGGCCGATATCATGGGTAAACCCATGATTGTACGTACCGCCGAACAGGTACAAAAAGCCAACGCCAAGGCCATCTATATCGCCACTGACAGCACCCAAGTCATAGACGCCGTCCAACCCTACGGCCTCAAGACCCTGTTAACCCGCGATGACCATGCCACCGGCACCGACCGTTTGGCCGAAGCCGTCGCTCAACTCGGCTTAGACGACAACGAAATAGTGGTAAATATTCAAGGCGATGAGCCCTTGATCTTGCCCGAACTCATAGACGCAGTCGCTCAACAGTTGCACCAACAGCCCAATTCAGCGATTGCCACCGTTGCCACGCCTTACACCTCCAGCGAAACCTTCTTTGACCCCAACAGTGTCAAAGTCGTCTGCGGACTTAGCGGTCAAGCCCTTTATTTTTCCCGTGCCCCTATCCCGTGGGCACGTGATGCGCTACAGCAGCAACCCAACCAACTTGCCGAAGGCCTAACGCCTTTGCACCATATCGGCATTTACGCTTACCGTGTTTCCTTTTTACGCCAATTTCCAAACCTAGCCCGCGGCCCCCTAGAAACCTTCGAGTCCCTAGAGCAACTACGCGCCTTGGAAAATGGCTACACCATCAGTGTTTTTGTCACGCCAACCGCTCCAGCCTTAGGCGTAGACACCCCCACGGATTTGGATAAGGTACGCGAAATTTTTAAAAATCGGTTATAAACGAGGTTTTGCCTATTCAATTTGAGCCCCAAACCTGCACTAGATTCGGTTACTGGGTTCCAATTCGATAGGCTAAATTTATTTTTACAGGTATTTTTTACAGGTATACAGGAGAATTACATCATGCGCCTGATCTTATTGGGCCCTCCCGGGGCTGGCAAAGGCACTCAAGCTGCTTATATCATCGAAGAATTTAGCATTCCTCAAATTTCTACCGGCGATATGCTACGCGCAGCAGTTAAAGCGCAGACCCCTCTAGGCATTGAAGCCAAGAAAATCATGGATGCAGGCCAACTCGTATCCGACGAGCTCATCATTGGTCTAGTAAGCGACCGTCTCACTCAAGACGACTGCGGTAATGGCTACCTATTTGATGGTTTTCCTCGCACTATTCCCCAAGCTGATGCCCTAAAAGACGCAGATGTGGCTCTAGACTACGTAATCGAAATTGACGTACCTGCCGAGCAAATCATCGAACGCATTAGCGGACGTCGCGTTCATCCAGAAAGCGGTCGTTCCTACCATGTCACCTTCAACCCACCCAAAGTAGAAGGCAAAGACGATATCACCGGTGAAGACTTAATCCAACGCGACGATGACCAAGAAGACACCGTACGCAACCGACTCGACGTCTACCAAAACCAAACACGCCCTCTAGTGGATTACTACTCTAACTGGGCCGCTTCCGGGGACAGCAAAGCACCTAAATACATCCGCATCGAAGGTGTGGGCTCTGTAGATGAAATCTCTACACGTATTTTGGCTGCACTGAAGTCCTAATCGCTCTGACTCAAATCCGGCAAATTGCCGGATTTTTATTATGAGGTAAGGTATGGAAATCAAAGATAAGGTGTTTATAGTCACAGGCGGGGCTTCTGGCTTAGGCGCCGGCACCGTTCGCATGCTGGTAGACCAAGGCGCTAAAGTCGTTATTGCCGATATCCAAGATGAACTGGGTGAACAGCTTGCCGCTGAACTGGGTCAGCTTTATGTTCATACAGACGTAACCAATGCCGAAGCCGCTCAACAGGCTGTGGATAGCGCTTTGGGTTTAGGCTCTTTATACGGTTTGGTGAACTGTGCCGGCGTCGCCCCTGCTGCACGTATCGTAGGCCGCGAAGCCCCTCACGATTTAGATCTCTTTCAAAAGGTAGTCTCTATTAATTTAATAGGCACCTTTAACATGTGTAGACTGGCTGCTTTTGCCATGAGCAAAAACCCCGCTTTAGACACTGGGGAACGTGGCGTACTGATCAACACCGCCTCTGTGGCAGCCTACGATGGCCAAATAGGCCAAGCCGCCTATGCAGCCTCTAAAGCCGCCGTAGCCGGCATGACACTACCCATTGCCCGTGACCTCGCCCGAGTGGGAATTCGTTGTGTTACTATTGCTCCCGGTATTTTTGGTACACCCATGATTTTCGGCATGCCCCAAGAAGTCCAAGACTCTTTAGCCGCCGACATCCCTTTCCCCTCTCGCTTAGGCCGACCCGAGGACTTCTCCAAACTGGTTTACAGCATTATTGACAATGAAATGCTCAATGGTGAAACCATACGCCTAGATGGAGCCATTCGGATGGCACCCAAATAACTATGAGTTTATTGCGCTCTGCCGCTACCGTTAGTAGTCTTACCTTGATATCGCGCATTACCGGTTTAGTGCGCGATATTTTAATTGCCCGTAGTTTTGGCGCTGGCCCGCTCAGTGATGCGTTTTGGGTGGCCTTTCGCATCCCTAATTTATTACGACGCCTCTTTGCTGAGGGCGCGTTTTCCCAAGCCTTCGTGCCGATCTTAAACGAGGTACGCAGCCAAGGCAGCGATAAAGAAGTCAAACGCTTATTAGACCGCGTGGCCTTAGCCCTAACCAGTGTGGTCATGCTGGTGACCTTACTGGGCATGATTGCTACCCCTTGGGTGGTCAGCGCCATGGCCAGCGGCTTGACTCATGCCGACAAACAGACGGAATTTGAAGCCGCCGTGTGGATGACACGCGCCATGTTCCCCTACATACTCTGTATGTCTTTGGTGGCCTTGGCCTCAGGGGTGCTCAATACCTGGAGCCGCTTCGCCGTTCCCGCTTTTACCCCCATCTTGCTCAATCTGGCCATGATACTGGCCAGTGTCTTTGCTGCCCCCTATTTTGATCCTCCTATTTATGCGCTAGCTCTGGGTGTACTGGTAGGTGGCGTCGCTCAATTGGCCATCCAGTGGTTGGCGTTGGCACGTCTAGGTCTAGCACCCAGTTTTTCTTGGCGCGTACACCAAGCCTGGGCCGATCCAATAGTCAAACGGGTCGTCAAGCAAATGCTACCCGCCATTTTAGGCGTATCCGTGGCGCAGCTCTCTTTGCTCATCAATACCAATATTGCCACTTGGCTTCAGTCTGGTAGTGTGACTTGGCTCTCTTTTGCCGATAGGCTCATGGAGTTTCCCACCGCTTTACTGGGGGTCGCTTTAGGAACGGTATTGCTACCTAAACTGTCTGCAGCCTACGCCAAAGAAGACCACACGAGCTACCAGTCTTTATTAGATTGGGGCTTGCGTTTGGTGGTGATGTTGGGCGTGCCTGCCGCCATAGGTCTAGCTTTGCTCAGCGAAGGCCTAGTCGCTACCTTATTTAACTACGGTCAATTTACCGCTGCCGATGTCAGCCAAACCCAAACAGCTGTGATTGCCTATGCGGTGGGATTACTGGCCTTATTAGCCATCAAAATCCTCGCGCCCGCCTTTTATGCTCGCCAAGACATCAAGACCCCTGTCCGCATTGCGATCCTAGTTTTAATCCTGACCCAAGTCCTCAATTTATTTTTAGTGCCAGCCTTAGCCCATGCCGGTTTGGCGCTGTCAATTGGGCTTGGTGCAAGCATTAATGCGCTTTGTTTATTGTATTTATTGCATAAACGCCACATTTATCGCCCCCAACCTGGCTGGCTACGGTTTATACTACGGTTATTCCCTGCACTTGCTGTGATGACCTCTATCTTGCTGGTGGCGAATCAACACATAGACTGGATCGCTCTAGCACACGCACCGTGGTTACGTGCCTTATACTTACTTTTACTTGTAGGTATTTGCGCAGCGTGTTACGGTTTTACCCTTATTATATTTGGCTTTAGACTGCGTGACTTTACAAAGCCACGCCCCTAATATATAGTATTAGTCTTTGCCAATTAAACCTTTTTCAATTAAATACTAAATATGGCTAATTCAGCACAAGCACGCAAACGCGCACGCCAATCAGTAGCGCGCAACTCTCACAACGCAAGCATCCGCTCCATGATGCGCACTTCTATCAAACGCGTACGTCAGGCCATCGAAGCCGGCGACCAGGCTGCTGCTAACGAAGTTTTTCGTAAAGCCTCTAGCGTTATTGACCGCGTTGCTGACAAAAACATCATTCACAAAAACAAAGCTGCTCGCCACAAGAGCCGTCTAGCCGCTGCCATCAAGGCAATGGCCGCCTAAATCGGCTAGGTTTAATTGGCCGATATCGCATTGCCTTTATAGGCAATAAAAAGGGTGCATCTAGCACCCTTTTTGCATGGCTTTATACAATCAAAATTAAAGCCCTAATAAATAGGGCCATGAAGACAAAAAAAGCAGCCAACGCTGCTGATTAGTCCATCGCTACGCCCGAGGTTCGTAAATCGTTGTCTTTAGCAAAACCACAAACGAACTTCCAGGCAAGTGGCTCTAGGTCTCGTAAACGGGGGTCTACCACCACACACCTCACGCCATCGATCAGGCGCGGCACCACATAAGGTGAATAAGTAAAAGGCCCACCAACAGAACCGGCAGGCCTGTACTGCGACAGTACCCCAGCCAAACGTTCCGCCCAATCACTGGGTCTAAAACGCTGATCAGCATTAGTAGTGCCATGAATTACAAGCATTGTCGACATAGAATTCCAAGAATAAACAACCTGTGTCCGCAAAAATCCCACTCCAGTATTGTATCCTATTGCGCAGATTCCACCTACTGCATTTGTCCGCCCAGAGAGCGGGGACAGGGCTAGGCGGATCCCTGACTTTGCACTATTATATAAAATTGGCTTACTTTTTTTTGCTAAGGTTTAGTATGAACGCTACGGCACCTATACGGCACTATTTACAGTTTAATGATTTGTCCAAAGACGAAACGCTTTATTTGCTTGACCGCGCACGCCTTATCAAAGACCGCTTCAAGCGCTACGAGCCTCATCTGACTTTGCACGACCGTACCTTGGCCATGGTGTTTGAAAAAGCCAGCACCCGCACTCGCGTTTCCTTTGAGGCCGGTATGTACCAAATGGGTGGCTCAGTCATTCATCTAACGACCAACGACTCACAACTAGGTCGCTCCGAGCCCATCGAAGACACAGCACGTGTGATCTCTCGCATGGTAGATCTGATTATGATCCGCACCTTTGGTCAGGAACGCATCGAGCTATTCGCCGAACACTCTCGTGTGCCCGTCATTAACGGTCTGACAAATGAATACCATCCTTGCCAGATTTTGGCCGATATTTTTACCTTTATCGAGCATCACGGCTCCATAGAAGGCAAAACGGTGGCATGGATTGGTGATGGCAACAACATGGCCTACACTTGGTTACAGGCCGCAGAAATGCTGGGCTTTACCCTGCACATTTCGTCACCCAAAGGCTACACCCTAGACCCCGAACTCATCGGCACACCCAGCCCCACCACCTTCAAAGAGTTCTCCGACCCCATGGAGGCCTGCAAAGGCGCCCACCTCGTCACCACTGACGTCTGGACCAGCATGGGCTTCGAGGAAGAAAACGAAGTGCGTAGAGCCGCTTTTGCGGACTGGTGTGTAGACGAGGAAATGATGGCCATCGCTGCCCCTGATGCCTTATTTATGCATTGCTTACCGGCTCACCGTGGCGAAGAGGTCACCGCTGAAGTCATAGACGGCGCCCAAAGCGTAGTTTGGGACGAGGCCGAAAACCGCATGCACGTCCAAAAAGCCTTAATGGAATTCTTATTATTAGGGCAATTAGAGAAATAGTAACAGGCCCTGCCTGCAATTTTCTCTGCTGGGATCAGAGGTATTCATGGGTGAGCGATTCAGCGCGGAGCGAGTGCAACGAGCGAGCACTGCCTAGCGAACCCATGAATACCTCTGATCCCGAGGGCGCATTAGCAGAATGCATAACAATCGTGGGATTAGACACTACTCGGGAGGATTGAAATGGATCCCCCGTAAAAAAAGGGCCTTGCGGCCCTTTTCTTATTTGTCGTTTTTCAGTTGCGGTAATGATAAGCCTTCCGCAGGGGCCAATAAGCCCGCTTGGGTGTAAGTGAAGAGCTTGTCACGCGTGTCAACGATATCTAAATTACGCATGGTGAGCTGACCAATACGATCACGTGGAGTGAAGGTGTTGTCGCCCTCTTTTTCCATGGTGAGGCGTTCGGCACGGTAAGTCAGGTTGTCTGACTCGGTGTTCAAGATGGAGTAATCGTTACCACGACGTAACTCCAAGGTGACCTCGCCAGTGATGGCACGAGCAACCCAACGCTGCGCGGTTTCACGTAGCATGATGGCTTGGGGATCAAACCAACGGCCTTGGTACAGCAAACGACCTAAGCGCAGACCATTGATACGGTATTGCTCGATGGTGTCTTCGTTATGAATACCAGAAACCAAGCGCTCGTAAGCAATGTGCAACAACGCCATGCCTGGGGCTTCGTAGATGCCACGGCTTTTGGCTTCGATGATGCGGTTTTCAATCTGATCGCTCATGCCTAGGCCATGACGACCGCCAATACGGTTGGCCTCTAGCATTAGCTCGACCTGATCGGTGAACTCTACACCGTTTAAAGCAACAGGCATGCCCTCGTGGAAACGTACAGTGACTTCCTCTTTGGGGATCACTACGTCATCACGCCAAAAAGGCACACCCATGATGGGCTGCACAATATGCATCCCAGAGCTTAGGAATTCAAGGTCTTTGGCTTCGTGCGTAGCGCCCAACATGTTGGAGTCGGTGGAGTACGCTTTTTCAGCAGACATTTTGTAGTCAAAGCCGTACTGAGTCATGTACTCGGACATTTCGGCGCGACCGCCTAGCTCGTCAATAAACTGCTGGTCTAGCCAAGGCTTGTAAATTTTAAGTTGAGGGTTGGTCAACAAACCGTAGCGATAAAAACGCTCAATGTCGTTACCCTTGTAGGTGCTGCCGTCGCCCCAGATATTGACGTCGTCTTCTTTCATGGCGGCCACAAGCATAGTGCCTGTTACAGCGCGACCAATAGGCGTAGTGTTAAAATACGTCACACCTGCCGTGGTGATGTGAAAGGCACCACTTTGTAAAGCCGCAATGCCTTCGGCAGCCAGCTGCTGACGACAGTCGATCAAGCGCGCTTTTTCGGCGCCGTATTCAAGCGCTTTTTTAGGAATGGCCTCGTAGTCTGACTCGTCTGGCTGACCCAAATTAGCTGTATAAGCGTAAGGAATGGAGCCTTTATTGCGCATCCATAAAATTGCAGCACTGGTGTCTAGCCCACCAGAGAAAGCGATACCAACCTTTTGGTTGACCGGAATGTTCTCTAGAATAGTTGTCGTCATAATGAGTCCAAGTACACAATGTATAAATTAATCGCCCTATTATATCCCTCATTACAAAGGCTTTCAGCAAAGAATGTTATTCTTAGAGTCTTTGCTCGCTTAACAGTCACTTATGTCTGAAATTCATATCGCCGCTGCTATTCTTATTAATGAGCAGCAACAAATGCTATTGGTACGCAAGAAAAACACCCAACGCTTTATGCAAGCAGGCGGAAAAATCGAAGCTGGCGAAAGCCCTTTACAAGCCGTACTGCGCGAACTGCACGAAGAACTGCAAATTCAGCCTACCCCTGACAGCCTGCACTACCATGGCCATTTTCATGCGCCAGCGGCAAATGAGCCCGGCCACACGGTTTCTGCCCATCTTTATCAGTTAACATGGCATAATCCTATACAAATAGCAGCAGAAATCGAAGAAGCCGTCTGGCTGTCTCCTAAAGACGCCTTGGCCACTCTTGCTCTGGCTCCGCTAACCGAACACACTATTATTCCGTTATTGATTTAGGCTCCAGAGAGCATGAACACTCATACTACCCAAACCACGCATTGCTTTACCTTGCAACAGTTACGCGCTGCCACCCAAGCTGGTGGTGTAGCTGGCGTGTCCCTTAAAGCCCAAGGCAGTGGCTTTTTTATTCAAATTCAACTGCGCACAGGGCAAAATGCGGTTTTGGTAACGGCACGCAGCCGCTCACCACGTATGTTTAAAAACCCCGCACAAGCGTTTGGGGTATTAAAACGCGTTGGTATAGTCACAGGCAGCTTTGATGTCACGCACTATGCGCCGGAGCAGCAACAAACCAGCAACGACAGCAAACAAAAAGAAAAAAATAGCGCGCCCAAGACCAGCAAAACAAAGCGCACGCCTAAAACAGCCCCTGCGCCTACCGCTGCCCCCGTCGTTGCCGCAGCCCCTGCTACCACAGCTCCTGCAGCCCCTACAGTGGCCCCACAGCCGGTAACAATAGCCGAGCCTAGCCCTACAGTGCCAACACCAGCCCCCGCCTCTGCTGCTCCCGCCACTGTGCCAGCCGTAGCTAAAAAACCCACCAAACCCGCTCCCAGCGCTCCTGAGCCAGAAAGCAATCAGCTTGCTTTAGGCGTGCAACAGTCGCTTATCTAATATTGACCTACCCCCACCACCAAACCTAGCGGTTCTGTTGTGTGATCTCTTTATAGTGCCAAAGATAGCTTTCTTCACTGAGTGATATTGCTCACTACTTTTTAGAGGCAAAA
>CANROS010000040.1 GCA_947632305.1 uncultured Paenalcaligenes sp.
TAGAATACGGTCAGCCCTTGTTTGTGATTGGCTAATTTCATGTTTGAAAAGATCCTTATCGCTAACCGGGGAGAAATCGCCCTACGCATCCAGCGCGCTTGTCGTGAAATGGGTATTAAAACCGTAGTTGTGCATTCCGAAGCCGATCGTGACGCTAAATACGTACGTTTGGCTGATGAGTCCGTTTGCATTGGGCCTGCTAATCCCCGTGAAAGCTACCTAAATATGCCTGCAATTATCGCAGCAGCAGAGGTCACTGATGCCGAAGCCATTCACCCTGGCTATGGCTTCCTCGCTGAAAATGCTGATTTTGCAGATCGTGTAGAAAAAAGTGGTTTTGTGTTTATTGGCCCCCGGGCTGAAACCATCCGTCTGATGGGTGATAAGGTCACGGCCAAGAAAACCATGATTGAAGCTGGCGTGCCTGTGGTGCCCGGTTCAGCAGGTTCTTTACCCGATGACCCCGAGGAAATTCTCCAGATTGCGCGCGATGTTGGTTACCCCATTATCGTTAAAGCATCGGGTGGCGGCGGTGGTCGTGGTATGCGAGTCGTCTATGCCGAAGGCGCTTTGCTGAACGCGGTAGCCATGACTCGGGCCGAGGCCGAAGCGGCCTTTGGTAATCCCGATCTTTACATGGAAAAATACCTCCAAAACCCACGCCACATTGAAATTCAGGTGTTGGCCGACGGTGATCGTCATGCGGTTTGGTTGGGCGAGCGCGATTGCTCTATGCAGCGTCGTCACCAAAAGGTAATCGAAGAGGCGCCCGCGCCTGGTATTCCCCGTAAGCTCATCGAGCGTATTGGCGAGCGTTGTGTTGAGGCCTGCCGCAAACTGAAATACCGTGGTGCAGGTACGTTCGAGTTTTTATACGAAAACGGTGAGTTCTACTTCATCGAGATGAATACTCGTATTCAAGTCGAACATACCATCACTGAAATGGTGACAGGTATAGACTTGATTCAACAGCAAATTTTGATTGCAGCCGGTGAGAAATTCACTTTGCGTCAAAAAGACATTCAGTTCCGTGGTCATGCTATAGAGTGCCGCATTAACGCCGAAGATCCCTACAAATTTATTCCTAGCCCAGGTCTAGTCAGTAAATGGCATACTCCTGGTGGTCCAGGCGTACGTATGGATTCGCATGTTTTTGCAGGCTATAGCATCCCGTCAAATTATGACTCCATGATTGGCAAGCTCATCACGTATGGTGACACACGTGAACAAGCCATTGCGCGTATGGATATCGCTCTATCAGAAATGATTGTAGAGGGGATTAATACCAATATCCTGCTGCACCGCGAGCTCATGCAAGATCCTATTTTTGTAGAGGGTGGTTTTAGCATCCACTACTTAGAGGAAAAACTTGCAAAACGTCCTTAAGCCTTAAGTCACGGTAAAATAAAAAGCAGGGGGGGACCTCTGCTTTTTATTTTTTGGAAATCACTATGCGTGAAATTGTTTTTTTATGTGCTGAGCAAGAAGCTGAGCATTTGTCCGATGTGTTGTTGGACTTGGGTGTTTTATCGGTGTCCGTCGAAGACGCCAATGAAAACACAGATCAAGAGCGTCCCTTGTATGGCGAGCCAGGCCTAGAGCCTGAGGTGTTTGCTTGGGATAAAAATCGTGTGGTGGCTTTGTTGCCCGAGCACCTTAATGCAACAGATTTGGTCCAAGAGCTGCATGATCAAAAAGTTATTGCTTTAACTGACAACGACTGGTTTGTACGTGAAGTGCCTGACAATGATTGGGTGCGTTTAACGCAGTCTCAGTTTGGCCCTATCGAAGTGGGCGATAAAATCCTGATTGTGCCTAGCTGGCACCTAGAGGACGAGCTGGCTCAACAGGCTATCGCTCAGGACAAGGTTTGTATACAGTTGGATCCTGGTTTGGCTTTTGGTACCGGTAGCCATCCCACCACGCATTTATGTTTAGAGTGGTTAGCAGAGCATTTGCAGCCTGAGCAAACCGTCTTAGATTATGGATGTGGATCAGGGATTTTGGCGATTGCGGCCCAAAAATTGGGCGCGGGTCACACCGATGGCGTGGATGTAGACGAGCAAGCCGTTATTTCCACACGCTCCAACGCAGAGAATAATCAGGTGCAGGTTAATGCTTTACTGCCAGATCAGTTGTCTGATGGCCAGTATGAGGTAGTGGTGGCGAATATTCTTTCTAACCCACTTAAAATGCTAGCTCCTATGTTGTGTTCGCGAGTTAAGCCGGGCGGGCATTTGGTTCTAGCGGGCATTTTTGATTGGCAAATTGCCGAAATGCGTGAGGCCTATGCGGAATACCTTGAACTGCAGCCTTGGCGTGATCGTGATGGCTGGATTTGTTTAGTGGCACATAAGGCTAATTAAATTCGTTTATCAGGTGAGTGTGATGATTGAGCTAACCACCCAATGTCCGCAATGCCAGCATCAGTTTGATGTGAGCCTAGAACAGCTGCAACAACGTAAAGGGTTGTTGCGCTGTCCTCGTTGTGCTCACATTTTTGATGCTTACGAATGTGCCGTGCCCAAGCCTAGCGCCGCCACAAGTAGCACGCCGGCCCCCCTTCACGCTACTCCATTTTCTATTTCTTCTTCTACGCCAGAGCCAGATTCAAGTGAGCCTTTTATTAGGCCAGGGGCAGCCTCGGCAGCGGTCACCGGTTCCTCTTTAATTAAAACTCGAGCCCAAACTGCAGGGGCTATGCGTAGCCAACAGCCTATACAAAGCACCACAGAGACGGCAGCAGACGAAGACATTCGTGTGTATCTTAATCGTGAAAACGGGCCAGAGCCTACTTTTAAGGTTGAAACGGAAGCCTTTAGCGGTTTTAGTGCAGAACCGCGTCGTGCTACGCTTATGCCCGATGTGGCGCCATCAGGTGAAACAGGGCGGGGCCGCAGCCTATGGATGTGGTTAGTGTGGTTGCTGTTGGTTGTGACCGTATTTCAAGTGATTTACGTGTACAGAGCCCAGATAGCCAATACGGTGGGTTTCACGCGTCCGGTTTTGCAGCTGTTATGTGATAGCGTGGGTTGTACCATTCCTTATATGCGCGAGGTAAATGCCATTGAAATTAGGCAGTCTTCCTTGCAGCAGCAGCCCAATTTTGAGCAAAATGGTCAATACGCTTATAGCTTGCAACTACAGCTAAAAAACACCTTGCCTTGGGCCCAAGAATGGCCAACTTTAGTGGTTAGCTTTAGTGATGCCGCTGCAGCAGTTTTGGCGACGGTAGCTATCCCGCCACAAGAGTATTTAGCTCCCAGTCAGCGTAACCGGCCTTTTGATTCAGGGGCGCAACTTAACATTCGTCTGCCGGTGTTATTGCCTGATAAGAAAATTAATGGCTTTATCGTAGAAAAATATTATCCCTAAAAGGTTTTTTCATGTCCAAACGTATTTTAGTTTGTGGTTCAGTGGCTTTTGACTACATTGCTGTATTTGAAGGTAATTTTAAAGATCACATCCTAATTGAAAAAGACCGCTCTTTAAGCGTGTCTTTTTTCACACCGACTTTAAATAAGTTTTATGGTGGTTGCGCGGGTAACATCGCCTATAACCTGAATTTGTTAGGCAGCCATGCTGTGCCGGTGGTGACCTTAGGTGCAGATGGGGCTGATTATTTACAGCGTTTTGAACGTTTAGGCATTGATACCAGTGCGGTTAAGGTCCTCGATGATTATTTTTCCGCCCAGTGTTTTATTACGACGGACTTAGAAAGTAATCAAGTGACTTCTTTTCACCCTGGCGCCATGATTAAGTCTGCGGATAATGACTTAACGGGTATAGACGCTGTCTATGGTATTGTGGCGCCCGATGCCAAGGAAGCCATGTTTACGCACGCCGAACGCTTGCATGCTCAGGGCATTCCCTTTGTGTTTGATCTAGGCCAAGCCATGCCTTTGTTTGAAAAAGCAGATCTTGAGCGTATGATAAAGATGTGTGCTATTTTGACCTCTAACGACTATGAGGCCAGTGTCATTAGTCAACGCGTTGGCTTAACACTTGATGAAATTGCGACTCACGTCGAGGCTTTGATTGTCACCGAGGGCGATAAAGGCGCAACCGTTTACACTGATGGGGCAACCCACCAAATCCCCGCTTTGGCGGCAGCGCAGGTGGTGGATCCCACGGGTTGTGGTGACGCGCACCGTGCAGGCTTGTTACATGGCCTTACACAAGGATGGTCCATTTACGAGGCCGCGTGTTTGGGAAGTGTGATGGGTGGTATTAAAATTGCTCATCAGGGTACTCAAACCCACAGCCCTTCTAAAACTGAAATTATGCAGCTTTTAGTCAGCAATTATGGGGTGACTAAAACCCTTTAGTCCAGGTTGGGCTGGTACGTCTTAGTGGAGTTATTATGAGTTCGTTCACTCAATTTAGATCGTTTAGATTAGTATTAACTAGCGTTGTTGTGGTTTCGGCGGCGTTGATTGCAGGGTGTGCGGGTCAGTCTGCTTCTAGCTCTGTTTATACGTATGGCCAAGCTCAAAACGAGCAAATTGTACGTCTAGGTACCGTACAGTCCGTACGCTATGTCACCATTCAGTCTGATAAGCCCTCTGGTTTTGGTGCGGCCTCTGGTGCTGCCTTGGGTGGCGTGGCGGGTAGCACTATTGGTGGCGGTAAAGGCAATGTCTTAGCCACCATTGGTGGTGTGATTTTAGGCGGTTTGGCTGGCAATGCCGTAGAAAATACAACAGGCAAAAAACAGGGTCTAGAGATCACAGTTCAAATGGATAATGGCGAAACCCGTGCCATTGCCCAAGAAGCCGATGTCATGTTTACGGCGGGGCAGCGTGTTCGAGTCCTCAGCGGAAATGGCCCCACTAGGGTGACCCCCTTATAAAAAAAAGCGCCTTAAATTTTAAGGCGCTTTTTTATGGCGTGTGGCAAAAGTAGTGCGGTAATACCTTGACCAGATGTAGGCCTTAGATTGCAATTAAGGCAAAAATCATGCGTTGTGTGATCATGTTTAACACTTGGATCGCAATCAATACGATTAGAGGCGAGAAGTCTATGGCACCGGTATTAGGCATCCGCTTGCGTACTGGTTCCATTAGCGGCCGTGTCAGCCCTAACAATAGCGGCATAATTGGAGCCGTGGGATTTACCCAAGACAAAATTACCTGGATCAAAACCATCCAAAGGGTGATATTTAACACCCATTTAACCAAGGTAAGCACCGCGGCCAAAGCGATTTTGGGCAATAGCTCTAGGGGTACGCCCATTCCCGTAATCAGCAACCAACCCCCAATCAAATACAAAAAGGCACAGATCCAGGCGCAAAGTAAACTGGCGGTGTCTAAGTGGCGAGTGTTTTTGATTAGTTTGTGGATGGGGAGTACAGCCCAGTCGGTGACCTTAAAGATACCTTGAGAATAGGGATTAAAAGGGGGCATACGAATAAAGTATAACCAAGCCCTAAATAAGAAGACGGTCCCGAGTAAAGACAGGACTATTTGTAAAAGAAAAGACAAAATATCATTAAACATACAGCAGTTAACCGAGTTATTCTTCGTCTGTGTTGTCGTAGGGATAAGGCCAGTTGCCGGCTGGATTCGGATCCGTTTGAATAGGTTGGGCAGGCTGATTGGCAGTAAGGGCCATAATTACATATCCTTAGTGAAAAATAAAAGGCATGAGATGACTCATGCCTAAAAGTCTAACCTATGCCTTGCGTGCTGCAAAGCGTTGGGTTTAGGAAAGTGTTAAGCCCTCGGCCAGAATGTGTTGTTGTTCGTGGCGAGCTTGTTCTATGGCTTTGTGTTTGACGGGTCCAAACCCACGGATTTTTTGGGGTGTTTGCACATAACGGTAGGCCAGTTCGAATTGTTCAGTTGTTAGATTTTTACTTAAAAAGCGAAGGTGCTGCATAAACTGATCGCGTAAATGCCGTTCCGTTTTACGTTCAGGCTGATACCCAAACACATCCAAGGCGCTGCCACGTAAGACTTTGGCTTTGCTAAGCGTAGGCATAAATTTTAATAGCCAGCCGCCCAGTTGACGTTTAAGCGGCCGCCCATGACTGCCCATTTTGCTGATCCAAGGCGGTGCCATATGAAAATTGAGGTCGTAGCCTGCTTCGAACTGCTGTTGTAATTGTTCGGCAAAGGCTGGCTCGCTATACAGTCTAGCCACCTCGTATTCATCTTTATAGGCCATCAGTTTGTATAAGCTGTGCGCGGCTTCTAGACTAAGGCGCTCAGAACCGGGTTGCAGGCGTTGTTCAGTTTGGTGCAGATCCTGAATGAGCTGAGCAAATTGATTGGCATAGTTTGAATTTTGATACGCGCTTAAACGCGGTATATAGAGTTCGAGGGCGGCTTTTAAGCTCTGTGGTCGTTGAGTCGTGGGGCGCTGATGTCGAGCAATTAAGGCGGTGATTTTTTCAGGAGCAGCGATCCAAACACGTCCTGCATCAAAGGCTAATTGGTTGGCGGCAACGGCCACTCCATTGAGTTCAATCGCGCGATATAACGCGGTTAAGCTAACGGGCACAGCCCCTTGCTGCCAAGCCATGCCTAACATCATCATATTGGACAGAATACTGTCACCAAACAACTGTTTCGCTAAATAGTGAGCATCTACGTGATGCGTGTTTTGCTTGCCACTGGCAGTCACCAGCTGCTCCACAAAAGCAGTACGAGGCAGTTTGACATCTGGCTGACGAGTGAATTCGGAAGTGGGCGCCAAGTATTCGTTAATAAAGACGTGGGTTTTATTTTGGGCTATGCATTGCGCCGCCGCTGGGTTACTGGCAGCCACGCTGTCGCATAAAATAGCCACATCGGCTTGTTGCGCGTCAATGCGCACGGTACCTGAAGCGCTTTTATCAGCCGCTAGGCGCACATGGCTGATGACCGTACCGCCTTTTTGGGCTAAACCTGTCATATCCAATACGGATGAACCCCGGTTTTCTAAGTGAGCCGCCATCGCCACGATGGCACCAATCGTAACCACTCCGGTACCACCAATCCCCGCAACGATTAAATTACAGGAAGTCGGAGCCCCTTGGCTGCGTACGGTGCCCTGTAAGGCCTGATCGAAGTGTTGCTTTAAGGTGGCGCTATCTAGCCCCGCAGCTTTTTTGGGTTCAGCGCCCAGCACGGAAACAAAACTTGGGCAGAAACCTTCTACACAACTGAAGTCCTTATTACAACTGGATTGATCAATGGCTCGTTTACGGCCCAGCTCTGTTTCTAAGGGCACGATGGATAAGCAGTTGGACTGCACCCCGCAATCCCCACAGCCCTCACAGACTTCGGGGTTAATAAAAATACGGCGAGCGGGGTTAGGGAAATCATTTTTCTTGCGCCGACGGCGTTTTTCAGCAGCACAGGTCTGATCGTGAATTAAGACCGTTACCCCTTTGATTTCACGCAGCTCACGCTGAATGCGATCCAGTTCACGGCGATGAAATACCTCAATGCCGGCAGGTAGATTCACTTCTTTATAACGTTCGGGTTCATCGGTAGTAATGACGACTTTTTTAACGCCTTCCCCTAACACCTGTTGGCAAATACGGGGCACAGAAATGGGACCATCCACCGGTTGGCCCCCGGTCATGGCGACCGCATCATTAAAGAGAATTTTATACGTGATGTTGGTATTGGCGGCGATAGCTTGGCGAATCGCCAAATAGCCCGAATGGAAATACGTGCCTTCCCCCATGTTTTGGAAGATATGAGCTTGATCCATAAAGGCTGAGGCGCCCACCCAGTCGGTGCCCTCGCCCCCCATTTGTGTGAGCCCTTGGGTGTTTCGATCCATCCATGACGCCATGTAATGACAGCCTACGCCAGCCAAGGCTTTGCTGCCTTCAGGGACTTTGGTGGAGCTGTTGTGTGGGCAGCCAGAACAAAAATAAGGACGACGTGTCAGCCCAAAACTATCTAGCGCTTTAACTGTGGGTAGGTGGCAGCCACTGGGAGTGAGCGGGAGGTCTAACAGTTGGAATTGAGTGAGCCATGTGCCTAGTGCGTGCTCTATAGCTAAAGGGCTGAGCTGTCCAAAGCGAGAGATTAAGTCGTGTTGCTGACGGTCTTTTTTACCATGCACACTAATCGTTAAGCCTGCATCAAACAAGATGTTTTTGATTTGAGACTCAACAAAATCATCTTTTTCCTCTATAACTAAAATATGATCTAGGCCTTGGGCAAAATCCAAGAAAGCCTCGGTTTCTATAGGCCAAATCAAACCTAATTTGTAATGGCGTATAGCGGGCAGATGGGTGGTTTTTTGTAAGTGCTCTAGGGCTTCTAGGGTGTCTATGGTGCTTTTGCCAGTGGTGATAATTCCCACTTTGGCTTGAGGCGCTGCCTCCAGCGTTTTATCTAGTGGGTAGGCGCGGGCAAATTCTTGGACGGCGAGCAAACGATTTTCTATGTTGTTTTCAATAGTAGGCGTTAAGAAAGGCTTGGCATCGTAGCTGCGTGCATGCACGGAGGGTGTATAGGCTAAGTCAAAGGAGGGCACCTCTAAAATATCAAAGGCACGCCCACTTTCTACGGTTTCCGTAATGGCTTTGAAAGCCACCCAGGCTCCGGAATAACGCGACAGTGCCCACCCCCATAAACCGAAATACTCGTATTCTTCTACGGAGCTTGGGTGCACAATGGGCATGCGCAGATGGCGTAGCGCTTGTTCGCTGCTGTGGGGAATAGAGGAAGACACCCCGACGTGGTCATCACCCACTACGACTAAGACGCCGCCTTTGTGACTGGCGCCGGCCGCATGGCCATGGTGCAAGGCATCACAGGCCCGGTCTACGCCAGGGCCTTTGCCATACCACATGCCAAACACGCCTTCGACTTGTTTGTTAGGATGTGTGTCCAGTTGCTGTGTGCCCATCATCATGGTGGCGGCTAAGTCTTCGTTAATGGCGGGCTGAAAGCGAATTCGAGCCTGCTCTAACTCTTTGGCATGTCGCCACATGGTGGAGTCTACCCCTCCTAGGGGAGAGCCACGGTAACCTGAAATAAAGCCTGCTGTATTTAAACCGGCAGCGTGGTCGCGCCGCGCTTGGCTTAAGAGCATGCGTAATAAGGCTTGGGTGCCGGTTAAGAAAATACGGCCCGATGTAGCGCTGATGTTATCTTTGAGTTGGTAGTCTAAATTTATATTATTACGCATGATTAATACCTCCATGGACACACCTCTCATCTTAAGTAGAAACACGGGGTTTTTCTTTGCGTTTTTATTGCGTAAATTCCCCTACTAACGAAATAAACATTTCATCTTGGAAGCCAAATGGATTTAATTAATTTAAAAATACTCGATCATTTGCAAAAAGACGGTAGGGCATCGACTCAGCAGGTCTCAGATCAGGTGGGCTTGTCGGTAGCGCCTGTTTGGCGGCGTATTAAAGCGCTTGAAGAGCAGAAGGTGATTACAGGCTACCATGCGGTGGTTGACCGTAACAAAGTGGGGTTGCAGAGCTGCATGTTTGCGCAAATTAGTTTGGACAGACATTCCGCTACGATGGTGGATAACTTCATCCAAGCGGTGCGTGATACCCCTGAGATTTTGGCGTGTTATGCGGTGACCGGGGATGCGGATTTTCTATTGAAAATAGTGGTATCTAGCCCTGAAAGCTATGATGATTTCATGCACCGATTTTTCTTTAATTTACCTGGGGTACGACAAACACGTACTATCGTGGTGTTGAAAGAAATCAAAAATCAATTACAGTTACCATTATTCTAGATTGGCGACTTAACCTACAGAAAAGCTAGGTTAAAATTGTGTATCTCAAGCAGATTTTAAATAAAAGGACATGCTGTATGAAGCTGCTACGTATGGGACGAGTCATAGGGGGAGTCATGTTAGTTGGTGTGCTGGCGGCATGCAGCTCTTTTCCTCCTCCGCCAGTGACACCTGAGCCGGAAAAGAAACTTAGTTGTGAGCCAGCTGCTAGTGAAGAGCCATTAGTGGGTAATTGGCTTAGCAAGCGTGAAGAAAAAGGGGTGGCCGGAGAACTCCGTACTTTATTTACCCTGCAAGCGGATGGCCGTATGCTGTATACCGAACAGATCAAGCGCCCGCGTCAACCTTCTCAGGGGTTAAGTGAAAGTGGTTGCTGGTGGCGGGAGGGTGATCAATTAGTGCTTAAAACCTTAGAGTCCTATGGTTTGCCCATTGATGTCGATGACCCCATCTATGAAAACCGCTATAGCATTACCCATAGCAGCGCAGACAAACTTCGCTTTCGCGGTGAAGACGGGGTGCAATACAGTACGACCCGTACCTCACAAGGCTACCGCCTGCCTTTTTAAGAGGTGCAGGGTCTGCGAGAGGGTTGCAGCGTTATGGCCCTTCACGCAGCGCACTTCTGTCAGGGCAGGCCATGCCTGCCCTAAAATAACGCTTAAAGATGGCTTTGTAGACGGGTTAAGACGGTGTCTTTGCCCAGTAAAGCCAGCACCGCATCAATGGCGGGCGTTTGTTTTTGCCCTGTGACGGCGACACGTAAAGGAATACCCAGCTGAGGCATTTTGGCGTTGTGAGCGCTTAAGGTTTCTTTAATAGTGGCGCTTAGGGTGGGCGTATCCCACGTGGTTAAGGCAGCAGCACGTTGAGCAAAATCCGCCAATAGCGCTTTAGCGCTGTCGGTTAATACTTCAGCTTGTAGCTCGGTGGGTGCGGCTTGGAATGCACTACAGAACATTAAAGCCCCTTGGGCTAGGTCATTTAGCGTTTCAGCGCGTCCTTTTAGCAGATCCATCACAGCGGCTAAATCCGTAGCGCTAGGATCTGCACCTAGGGCTTCAAGCCGAGGTGCCACTAAGGCTGCTAAATCAGCATTACTACGTTGTTTAATATAGTGTGCATTGACCCAATTTAATTTTTTGGGATCCCACTGAGAGGCAGAGCGACTTAGGTTTTTTGCATCAAACCACTCAATGAATTGCTCCACAGAGAAAATCTCATCATTCCCATGACTCCAGCCTAAGCGAGCTAAGTAGTTCACCATGGCTTCAGGTAAATAGCCTTGTAGGTCGTAGTCTAAGATGCTCACTGCACCATGACGCTTAGAGAGTTTTTCGCCATCAGGGCCTAGAATCATCGGGACGTGGCCATAGACCGGCACTTGGGCGCCTAAGGCTTCTAAAATAACGATTTGACGCGGCGTGTTATTCACGTGATCATCACCGCGGATTACATGGGTGATGGCCATATCCCAATCATCTACTACCACGCAGAAATTGTAGGTAGGGGTGCCATCTGCGCGGGCGATGATCAAATCATCCAGCTCGTCGTTAGCAATGGTAATACGGCCTTTGACCATGTCTTCCCAGCTAGTTACCCCTGACTGTGGGGTTTTAAAGCGAATTACAGGTTGACGATCAGTAGGAATGGTAGGCAGTGTTTTGCCTGCTTCGGGGCGCCAAGTGCCATCGTAACGCGGCTTTAAACCCAAACCACGTGCTTTTTCGCGCATGGCTTCGACTTCCTCGGGGCTGCTATAGCAGTAATAAGCGTGTCCAGATTCTAAAAGCTGAGCAATAGCCTCTTTGTGACGCGCGTTGCGTTGCATTTGATAAAACGGACCTTCGTCGGTCTGCATACCAAGCCAATCCATTCCTTTAAGAATGGCTTCAACGGCTTCCGGCGTAGAGCGCTCTAGGTCAGTGTCTTCAATACGTAATACAAACACGCCTTGATGGTGGCGGGCGAAGGCCCAAGAGAACAAAGCGGTACGAGCTCCGCCTAGGTGTAGATAACCAGTAGGCGAGGGAGCAAAACGGGTACGAATAGTAGTAGTCATAAACCTATAGCAATCAAAAGAGGATTATGTCCGGCAAAGCGGACAAATTTCTTTTATTTTAATAGACTGGAGCTAATTGCGCAGAACAAACTGCAAACAAAATAAAAAAGGTCGCCGTTATGATAGTACGCCATCGTTTAGCTGCTTTATTTGATCCCCAGTCGGTACTTATTGTGGCCAGTGTAGATGCCCGTTGCCATGTGCAGTTTGCCGCCGGTGTTGACGTGCAGTCTGTTGTGTATAGCCCCGAAGCCGTGTGGCCTGAAATCAGCCCGAATCAGAAACGGTTGGATTTAGCCGTTGTTTGCATAGAGGCACGCTATTTATCTCAGGTACTGGAGCAGCTCGAGCCCTATAAACCCCGCGCTTTGACTTTGCTTACGCATCCATCTAGTCAACCTTATACCCTTGAAGTTAATCAATTTTTACAAGAGTGGGCCTTACAGCACCATTGTTTGGTGTTGGGGCCGCGTTCATTTGGTTTTATGCGACCAGCTGCCGAGTTGAATGCCAGTATTGAACCTGTATTACCTCAAGCAGGTAAAATTGCGGTGGTGTCGCAATCTAGAACCATCACCACCGCCTTGTTGGATTGGAATGAAAATGCACAAGTGGGTTTTTCTACTGTAGTCGACATGGGCGAAGAGGTCGGGGTGGATTTAGCCGCCGTGTTGGATTATTTAGCGGTGGACCCCCAGACAGACAGCATCGTTTTGTATTTGCATAGCCACCCAACTTCCAGACGTTTTGCTAGTGCTGTTTACGCTGCTTCAGCCGCCAAGCCCATTATTGTGCTTAAAGCGGGTGATATGGACGAAGACCCCTTGTTGCGTGCACGCGAAGAGGTCTTTAGTGCATTAATTCGACGGGTAGGCGCGATACGAGTTCGCTATTTATTGCAATTGTATGCGGCGCTAAAAGCGCTGAGTCTAAAGCGCAGAACCAAAGGGTCTCGTATTGCCATTATTTCGAATGGGGATGGGGTGGCACAGCTGGCTTTAGATATTATGCGGCATGGCACCATAGTGGAACTGGCTAAATTAAGCACCAAAACCCATCACGCCCTAGAGCGTATTGCTGAGCCTACCGATCGAGTACAGAACCCCATTGCTCGGTATGCCCCTTGGACTTCCGCTTATATCGAATACGTTATTGAAAACTTGGCATTGGATGAGCAGGTGGATGGGATCTTGGTCTTGATAGCTCCGGACCCCTATGCCGATCTTAGCCAAGTCGCGGACTCCTTGTTAACAATGAGTGCCAAGATCTATAAACCGTTGATGAGTTGCTTTGTGGGCGAGGCTTCAATGCGACCCTTACGTCAACGTTTAGAAAAAGAAGGGATTCCGGCTATGCGTACGCCGGACGCGGCCGTGGATGCCATTAATACCTTAGTGTCTTATTACCATAATCAGCGTCTTGCGCAGCAGATCTTACCCGCAGAGCCTTTAGGGCGGCCAGCGCAGGTGAAAGCGGCCCGAGCCTTGATTGCGGAGCTGCGGGCCCAAGGAGTCCAACGCTTAGATGAAGAGGCGTGTGCGCAGTTGTTAGCGTATTTTCAGGTGCCTATTTTGACTCAGGCCTTGCCTCAAACCTTACCTACTTTGCCGCCCACCAGCATTCATATTTATACCGATGCACAATACGGGCCTTATATTACGTTTGGGGCTGCGCAAGGTCAGCTGCTCTTTATTAACAGCAGGACGTCTTTGGCTTTGCCCCCGTTAAACCGGTATTTGGCGCGACACCTCATTGAGCGCTCTAGGGTTTGGCAGCAGCAGATCGGTCCTTTGGCGGGTAGCGCTATTTATGGGCAGTTACAGCAAGTGTTAGAGCGGTTGTCTGAGCTGGTCAGCGAGTTGCCTGCGATTAAGACCATTTTGATTGATCCTTTATGGTTGAGCCCCAGCGGTTTATACGGTTCTGGTGTTGTGATTGAGATGGATCCCCAAGAGTCCATAGCACGCCCAGAGCACACCGGTTATAGCCATATGGCTATTCATCCTTATCCGCATTATTTGGTGCAGCAGCATCAATTTGAAGCAGGACCAAAATGGACCTCACGTCCTATTCGGCCCGAGGACGCCCAAACGTTGCAGGACTTTGTGCGTGGCTTATCTGAAGAAACGCGCTATATGCGTTTTGTTTCTATGATGCGAGAGCTATCTGCGTCTATGTTAGCCCGTTATACACGTATTGATTACGACCGCGAGTTGGCACTGGTAGCGACTATTCCTTGTAAAAATGGGGCTCATGAAGATGGGGATCAGATCATCGCGTTTGCGCACTATTTGCGTAACAAAGACGGGGTAGGGGCCGAGTATGCCTTGGTGGTGGCAGACGATTGGCAGCGCCACGGTTTAGGAGTGAGATTGATGCGTGCCTTGATTCAGGCAGCCAAACATCAAGGGTTAAGCTATATAGATGGTTATGTGCTGGGCACCAACTATGCCATGTTAGGCTTGCTTAGAAGTCTAGGCTTTAAAACCGATATTGATAAATTGGACCCCAGCTTACGACGAGTGTGGTTAAGCTTGCTTGATGCCCATCAGTAATACAGCTCTGTGCGTGGAGGGGCCATGGCCTCGATTCATCTGTGATTGTGGTCTTCTTTTGCTTGAGGTCTGCGGTATTGTTGGGTTCGCTAGGCAGCGCTGGCTCTACTTGGTTTTGCTGTGCGCTGAACAGCTCACCCAAAAATACCTTTGCCTTCGTTAAAAGAGAGGGCACTTAACTACTTTGTACTAGATCTTAGGGGCCCGCTTGTCATTTGCCGCCTGTCTGGCCCGTTCCTAGACCGTGAAGACTTTTTTCAGAAAAGTACCAATAGCGGCCACTTCATCAGGATGAACAGCGTGGGGCATGGGGTAGCTATGCCATTCTACGTCGTAGCCTAGCTCTTGAAGTAAGGCGCAGGATTCGTGAGCTCGGGCTAATGGCACCACCGGATCTTCGGTACCGTGTGCCATAAAAATAGGCGTTTGGCCATTGGCATTATGGCGTTCCGCAGCGGTTTTAGCCGCTAGAGGCAAATAACCTGACAAACACACCATGCCTGCTAAGCGTTCCTCTAGACGTAAGCCGGTTTGCAGCGTCATGGCTGAGCCTTGTGAAAATCCAGCTAAAACAATACGTTCAGTAGGAATACCACGGGCGTTTTCACGGGCCACTAAAGCTTGAACCAAAAGCTGCGAATCACGTAGCCCTTTTTCGTCTTCGTGGCGCACCAAATCCATCATGTAAATGTCATACCAAGCACGCATCGCCATGCCATTATTAATGGTAACGGGCATTACGGGAGCGTGTGGGAAAACAAAACGGATAGGGATATTGTCTACCCCTAGTTCGGGCACGATGGGGGCGAAGTCGTTGCCGTCGGCCCCTAAACCATGCAGCCAAATAACGGAGAACTCAGGATGAGGCGAGGTTGAGATTTCAATACATTCTAATTCAGTGCTCATGACCGATCTGATTGCTCCACAATAGATTTAATGGCTTGAAAAAGCTGTCGAAAATGTTTACGGCTCGGTTCTTTGCCCTCGGGTAGTTGTTCGTTTTGCTGGGATTCTTTGCGAGCGCTACGCACAAAAGTCCTAAAGGCTTGTGGGTCAGCCGGGTTAAACTCTTCAAAAAACAAGGTCAAAGCGGCATCATCGCGCATGAGTAAATCGCGCAGTGCTTCTAGACGGTGCATGGCTTTGGCTTGTTCTTTGGAGCCATTTTCCCAAATGTCTAGCTGATGGCGAATGGCATCGGCGTCTTCAAAACGCATCAATTTACCAATATATTGGAGTTGACGTCGTTTGCCTTCGCGTGCGGTAATACGTTGGGCTTCTTTGATGGCGATTAACAGGTTATCGTTTAGGTTGAGCTTGTTGAGCTTCTCGTTAGAAAGCTCTAAAAGCTGTTTGCCTAGATCCTGTAAGGCATGCATGTCACGCTTAACTTGTGACTTGCTGGGGCCATAATAGCCATTATCATCGGGTTCTAAGTAGTTTTCGGTCATAATAAAAAGAGTATCAGCGGTGTAGTTCGCTTCATTTTAAAGAGTATCCATGAGCCAGTCTTCTATTTCTTTTTTGCCCATCTCGGAAAACCAAGCGCGTTTTTGTCAATTAGTGGATGATGTATTAAAACACGCCAAGCAATTAGGGGCGTCAGATGCCGCTGTGGAAGTGGCGGAAAACCAAGGGTTATCGGTTGCGGTTCGACAGCAAGATGTGGAAACCATCGAGCAAACACGTGACCGCTCTTTAAGTGTAACGGTTTTTGCAGGCAATAAACGCGGTTCGGCATCCACTTCCGATTTTTCCCCCAAAGCCCTTCAAGACACGGTGGCTGCCGCTTGGCATATTGCCCGTTATACCGCCGAGGATTCCGTGGCCGGCTTGCCCGATGCCGAGGACTTGGCTATCACGTATCCCGATCTGGGCCTGTTTACGCCTTGGGTCGTCAGTGCAGAGCACGCTGCAGGCTTGGCTTTACGGGCTGAACGGGCAGCACTTGAATACAGTCCCTTAATTACCAATAGCGAAGGCGCGGCTTTAGACACCAACGTAGGGCATTTTGTCTTGGCGAACAGCCGTGGGTTTTTAGGTGGTTATCCGTATAGTCGTTATAGCTTATCGGCCACACCTATTGCGGGTGAGGGCAATCAAATGCAACGCGACTATTGGTATTGTGTCGCACGCAAGCCACGCCTCTTAGATAGCCCCGAGGAAATTGGGCGCATTGCTTCGCAAAGAACCTTGGCTCGCTTAAATGCCAAACGTATTAAAACTGGCAAATACCCCGTGTTATTTGATGCTAGCCTGGCTGCAGGGCTGTTGGGGTCTTTTGTGCGTGCCGCCAGTGGCGGGGCGCTATATCGCAAAACCTCTTTTTTATTAGACCAATTAGGTCAGCCTATTTTTGCACCCCATATTCATATTACCGAACAACCTCATTTACAAGGCGGTTTGGGTAGCGCTCCCTTTGATGCCGAAGGGGTGAAAACCGCGGATCGTACTGTGGTTGATCAAGGTGTGCTGGCTGGTTATTTCCTCTCCAGCTATACCGCACGTAAATTAGGCATGCGCACCACGGGCAATGCCGGCGGCGCCCATAATCTAGTGATGCGTTCTACGCAAACTGACGCCCGCGACGACCTGACGCAAATGCTTAAAAAGCTGGGCACAGGCTTGTATGTGACTGAGCTTATTGGCCAAGGTATTAATTATGTGACGGGCGATTATTCCCGTGGGGCTTTTGGTTTTTGGGTGGAAAACGGTGAAATTCAACATGCGGTAGAGGAAATCACCATTGCAGGTAATCTGGCCACCATGTTCCAACAGATAGTGGCTATAGGAGCCGACGAGCTGGTGCGCGGTGGTAAAAAGACAGGGTCTGTCTTGCTGGAGCAAATGGCAGTGGCCGGCAGTTAAACTCGGAAACAGACGCTGCGCCTCTCAGGCTATTCCTAGTAACGTTCTTCTCTAGAGCAGTGTATGATATTGTAGCGACCGGTATAGACTGGTCATCATTTAATTGAACGTCATGGAGGTTCCACGCGATGCAGCGTCGTTCATTTTTAAAAAAAGCCGGCTTGACCGCTGTGGCTGGGTCTGCAGTAGTTGCCGCACCAGCGATTGCTGAAGGCCTACCAAAGCTAAATTGGAAAATGACGTCCACTTACGGACCGTCCTTGCCCGCACTTTACTCGACCGCAGAACTATTCGTTAAGATGCTTAATGAAATTTCTGACGGTAACTTCTCTGTACGTTTGTACCCTGCGGGCGAAATCGTTCCCGGTTTTGAAGTCATGGATGCCGTAGAGAACCGCACTGTAGAAATGGCACAGACAGCGTCTTACTATTTTTATGGTAAAGACCCGTCTTTTTGTTTTGATACAGCGGTGCCGTTTGGTCTGAACGCGCGTCAAATGAATGCTTGGATGTACCAAGGCGACGGTATGAAGCTGATGCGAGAACTCTTCGCTACGCGTAATATTGTTAACTTCCCCTTGGGTAACACCGGTACTCAGATGGGTGGGTGGTATCGCAAAGAAATTAACTCGGTTGAGGACCTAAAAGGTCTGAAAATGCGTACTGCTGGTTTTGCTGGTGAAGTCTTAGCTCGTATGGGTGTGATTCCTCAGCAGGTTCCCCCCGGAGACATTTATCCTTCCCTAGAAAAAGGGACCTTGGATGCCGTTGAGTTCGTAGGACCAGTAGATGATGAAAAACTAGGTCTACAAAAAGTCGCTAAATACTACTATTATCCCGGTTGGTGGGAAGGCGCTGCTCAGGTGTCTTTGTATGTTAACCAAGACGCTTTCAATGACCTACCCAAGGTTTACCAAGACATGGTGGCTACGGCTGCGCGCGCGGCTTCTGACAACATGCTCGCTATTTACGACTCCCAAGGTCCAGGGGCCTTACGTCGTTTAATTGCGAATGGCGCTGTTTTAAAAGCTTTCCCACGTGATGTGATGGATGCGTCTTTCAAAACCTCTAATGAACTGTACAAAGAGTTCTGCGACAAAGACGAACGTTTTAAACGCATTTACGATAACTACATGGGCTTCCGTGACGAACTGGTGCCTTGGTTCCGTGTAGCCGAAGGCTCCTACGATAACTACTTAGGTATTGCTTTAGCAAACCGCGGCAGATAAATCGTTTGTCGTATTAAAGCCCCCTTTGCTGGTCTTTGGGGGCTTTTTTTATTGTCAGATTAGTTTTTGTGGTAGAATTTTACGGTTTAGTCTATTTGTTATTAGTACGGGCGAAAAATAACGCCTTGGCTTATAGATTAATTCTTTTTTATGGCGTAATGCCTTTTTTATTTAGGATCCTATCATGAAGACCTTTGTTGCCAAGCCGCACGAAGTCCGTCGTGAGTGGCTTGTGATTGATGCCAAGGACAAAGTCCTCGGTCGTGTGGCCAGCGAAGTTGCACGCCGCCTACGTGGTAAACACAAA
>CANROS010000041.1 GCA_947632305.1 uncultured Paenalcaligenes sp.
TTAATCCCAAACAACTTGCCCCAAAACATGGTCATGCGACGCCAGATATCCTTACCTGTCATCACATACACACTCTCCATAATGGCCAGCATAAAAGCCAGGCCCAGCGTGAGCGGGACAAAAATAAAGTGAAACATAGCCGTTAGTGCAAACTGTAGACGCGATAAAGTGACTACATCTAGATCTATCATTTTGACTCTCCAGGACCCAGCGACTTACGCACCCGACTCACTCCACCCAACACTTTTTGCACTTTTGTGCCCAAGCGCATCAAGCTTTGTAAGGTTTCTGGGGGTAAGTGATGCACCTCATCAAACCAGCCAGTGGCTAACTCGATCAGCTCTAACATGTCTGTAATACGCTGCTGGCCGTAGGTTTCCTCCTTGGTTTGAGGCTCCTCTAACAACATGCCGCGTAACAAAGTCAAGGTGGGATCAATTTCGCGTTTGCGCTTTTCCTCTACCAGCACCCGAAAAATATCCCACACATCATCAGGGGCTTGAAAATACTCACGGCGATCTCCGGCTTTGTGCACCATTTGCACTAAGCGCCACGATTGCAGCTCTTTAAGGCTCATGGAAACATTGGAGCGAGAAATGCCTAAGGTGTCGGCAATGCTCTCGGCATTCAAAGGCTCAGGTGTGATAAATAACAGCGCATAAATCTGTCCAACCGTACGGTTTACCCCCCAGCGCCCCCCCATTTCTCCAAAATGCAGGACAAATCGCTCAGCTTGCGGTTCTAATTTCATAATTTTCCAATTTTCAGTAATTACTGAAATTACAATACAAACAGCATGATATAACTCAAAGTCCCTAATTTCAAGGTATGTTGCAGATCAGCAGGGCTATAGGCAAAACCAGATTCACTTTGAATCTCCCCTCAAAAATCAATTGACTGTAAAATCAGCATACTGCCAACCAATAAAGGCCGTTCCCGGCCATCTGTATTCATGAGCTCTATTGCCCCCGTCTCTTTTACTGCTGACTCGGTTCTCTCTTCGGCCCGTCGTACTTTTGAAATAGAAATAAAAGCCTTGGCTGAGCTTGCCGCGCGCCTAGATCATGACTTTTATCTAGCCTTGGAACACATTTTGCAATGCAAAGGTCGGATAGTCGTCACTGGCATTGGCAAGTCAGGACACATAGGACGTAAAGTCGCAGCGACTTTTGCTTCGACTGGCACTCCAGCCTTTTTCATGCATGCAGCAGAGGCCCTGCATGGTGATTTAGGCATGATCACCAAAGACGATCTGATTATTGCAATCTCTTACTCAGGGACAGCTAGCGAACTGCTAACGGTATTAACCATTACAAAACGCTTGGGCTGTACCTGCATTGCTATCACTGGGCACAAAGACTCAGCGTTGGCATTAAATGCTGACTTGCATTTAGATGTGCATATCGCCCACGAAGCCTGCCCGTTAAATTTAGCCCCCACCTCAAGCACTACCGCCACCTTAGTATTAGGGGATGCATTGGCAGTCGCTTGTTTAGAAACGCGGGGCTTTAGCCGAGAAGACTTCGCGCGCTCACACCCCGGCGGGGCCTTAGGCCGTCAGCTCTTGACCTACGTGAACGACATTATGCGCAAGGGCGAAGCCTTGCCCTTAGTGAATCCTACGACCTTAATCCCTGATGCGTTGGCTGAAATGTCAGCCAAAGGCATGGGAATGACCATTGTGATTGATGCAAATCAGCGCCCCGTTGGTATTTTTACGGATGGTGACTTAAGACGGCTTATCACCCGCCACGGTGACATTCGCTACTTAACGGTTGACCAAGGCATGACCCCAAACCCTAAAACCCTGCCAGCCACCGAACTCGCGATTAAAGCCGCCAACACCATGGATCAGCTAAGACTCAATCAGGTCTTGATAACTGACACAAACGGGCTATTATTAGGGGCTTTACACATGCATGATTTACTTGACGCTAAGGTCATCTAATGAGCCAATCCTCTTATATTCCTCACCCCGTCGAGTCTTTGTTACTCGCCCCCGTCGCCCCTGAAACCCAAGAACGTTTACGCAAGGTACGCTTGATGGCCTTTGATGTAGATGGCGTCTTGACCGATGGTCGTTTGTTTTATAACGAAGACGGGGAAAGCTTTAAAGCCTTTCACGCTTTAGACGGCTATGGTTTACGCCTATTACAAGAGTGCGGCATTGTGGTGGCCATGATCACAGGTCGCCAAGGCCCCATCGTCTCACGTCGCGCCAGCGAACTCGGCGTTAACGAAGTCCATCAAGGGATTCGTGACAAAGCCAGCGTGTTGCAACAGTTGGCCCAACAATATAGTCTAGACATGTCTCAAATCGGTTTTATGGGCGATGACCTGATCGATCTTAGTGCCATGAAACGCGTGGGTTTTGTGGCCAGCGTCCCCAATGCCCCCCAATACATCCGCCAACTGGCTCATTGGGTGTCAGATATCGAAGGGGGTTACGGCGCCGCTCGTAAATGCTGTGACCTAATTTTAGCGGCCCAAGGTCGTCTTGGACATTATTTCACCCAAACGCCACCTATTAGCCTTGTCACCGGTAGCCCTCAATAATGCGTGAACGCCTGCCTTCCTTAGTTGCTTTACTGCTACTGACCCTGTTAGTGATCAGTACTTGGTGGGCGGCCAACTATACCTTAAGCACCGTAGAGCTGGATCCGCCGCGCCGTCAAACCCACGAGCCTGATGCCTGGGCCAAAGACTTTGTGATGTTGCGCACCAACGAAGACGGCATCGCTATTAATCGGCTTGAGGGCGACACGATGGTGCACTACCCAGATGATGACTCCTATCATCTAGACGAGGCACTGGTCACCGTCAACCAAATCCAAAACCCCATCGTCACGGCACAAGCCAATGAAGCCATTATGGATCAAGACGGTGCGCGGATTCAGTTAGTCGGAGATGCCCAAATTTTTAGGCAAGCCGATGCTAACGGCAACCCCTTTTCCATACGCAGTGAGCATATCGTTCTTTACCCAAATCAAGATACAATGGAAACCGATGAGCCCGCTGTGGTCGTTAATGGCCCTCATACCCTCGAAGGGGTCGGCATGACCTACGACAACAACACCCGGCAACTGCAAGTCCACCGTGACTCACGCGTTACCATGACGCCTACCTCGCCGCCCGCTGCAACTACCCATGAATAAACACCTAATTCTTCCTCTGACCCTGTGTCTTAGCCTGCTCGGCTCTACTGTCTGGGCCCAAACGGCTGAGCCAGATACGGTCATTTTGTCTGACACTTTAGAATACGATGACACCAACCGTCTTAGTACATTTACAGGCAATGTGATTTTAACCCGCGGCAACCTGAACCTAAAGGCTGACCGTATTGTAGTCAACGAAGTCGCTGACGGTTCTCAACACGCTGTTGCCACGGTTTCCAATAGCCCGCATGTACTAGCTCGCCAAGAAAGCCCTGAAAAATTTGAAATCATCAAAGGCGAAGGCGAACGGGCTGAATACAATAGCGCTAGCGAGCAACTAACGCTTATTGGACAAGCCGTCATCACACGTTATGTGTGTGGCAAAGCCATTGACAGCATTAGCGGAGATCGTGTCATTTACAATAAAACCACGGATACTTACCGAGCCCTTAGCAGCACTACCGCTGGCTCTAGCCCCAATCGAGTCCGTTCTGTAGCTCGACCACGCGCGCATATTGATCGCGCTATTGCCGAGTGCCAACAAAAATCAAATTAACTATGCCCAACACTTCTACCCCCGCAGGCAGTCTACGCGCCATTGGTCTGCGCAAAACCTATGGTAAACGCACGGTAGTCAAAGACGTCAGCTTACTTGTAGAAAGTGGCGAAGTGGTCGGGCTGCTCGGCCCGAACGGTGCCGGAAAAACCACCAGCTTTTACATGATAGTAGGCATAGTGCCCGTGGCCTCAGGACGCATTGAGATCGATGGGACCAACATTACCACCATGCCTATGCATCAGCGAGCGCACTTAGGGTTGTCTTATTTACCCCAAGACGCTTCTGTGTTTAGGCGACTCAATGTAGAAAACAACATCCGCGCTGTGCTCGAGTTACAACGCGATGCGACGGGCCGCACTCTGAATAAGGCTGAAATCGAAGACCAGCTCAACCACCTAATCGAAGAGCTACAAATCGGTCATATACGTCACAATACGGCACTGTCTCTATCCGGTGGTGAACGTAGACGAGTAGAAATCGCCCGCGCCCTTGCCACCAATCCCCGCTTTATTTTATTAGACGAGCCCTTTGCCGGGGTGGATCCGATTGCCGTCATTGAAATCCAGCGTATTGTGCAGTTTTTAAAGTCGCGCCAGATTGGGGTGCTTATCACTGACCACAACGTACGCGAAACCCTAGGCATCTGTGACCGGGCTTATATTATTAGCGATGGCTCGGTATTAACCAGCGGCCATCCTAATGAAATCATCCACAACGAAGCCGTACGCGAAGTCTACCTCGGTAAAAACTTTAAAATGTAAAAACGAGCCATGCCTGCAATGAAAAGCCGATCGGGAATACTTCCCCTCGTCCAATCACAATCGGCATGGCTTTTTAATTGGATTTAGGTATACTGAAGCTGTGTTATTAGCAAAAAGGAGGTTAATGAAATCGACTTTACTGCGCGCGTTTACGCGTCTATTTGTTTACACACAGGAGATCCTATGATTCTGAATATCACCGGCCGCAATCTTGATGTCACACCTGCTATCCGTGACTACGTCCAAAATAAAATCGGTAGACTCGACAAGTTCTTCGACACCGTGGTCGAAGCACAAATCATACTCTCAGTCGAACGCCTGCAACACACAGCAGAAGTCACTCTGCCTGTTAAAGGCAAGACTCTGCACTGCTCAGAATCCGAAGAGTCTCTCTACGCAGCGATTGACCTACTCGCTGATAAATTCGAACGCCAAATCGTAAAATACAAAACCAAAAACCAAGGCCATCCTCCTCACGTAGCACATAAACGTCTCGAAGATCCAACCACAGCATAACTGTTTTGCTTTTACCCTATCTAATAGGGTGCTACACTAACCTTAATGAGCCCCGCAGCACCTTTGCACGGGGCTTTATTATTTCTCTGACTTCGTATTCAATGTCAGTGTATATTGCTTTTATTTAATCATCCTATAATTGGCAGCTATGAACTTACTGTCACGCATACTTCCCCCTTCCAATATCGTGCTTGATATTGCTGTAACGAGTAAAAAACGGGCATTTGAACAAGCCAGCTTACTCTTTGAGAACCACCACGGTATCTCTCGTACAGCCATATTCCAAAGCCTCATTGCACGCGAGCGTTTAGGCTCCACTGCTTTAGGTCACGAGGTTGCCGTGCCCCATGGCCGTATTAAAGACCTCAAAGACCCCATCGGTGCCTTTATGCGTTTAGCTGAACCTATACGCTTTGATGCTAGCGATGGCCGTAGTGCACGTTTGTTATTCTTTTTATTGGTCCCCGAACACGCCACCCAAATTCACCTTGACCTTTTAGCGGAAATTGCCCGCCAAATGTCAGACAGCACATTGCGGCACCAGCTTGAAATCGAAGCCGATCCAGTAGTTATACACCAACTTCTAACCACCTCTGTGGGGAACGATTCTCATGCTGAGTATCCATGAGCTAGTCACTGACAATCAAGCTAGGCTTGATTTTCAATGGCTAGCAGGCGAGCAAGCCGCTCTACACATTGAGCTCGACCATGGCGTCGCTTCAGCCGATCTGATTGGTCATTTAAACTTGATCCATCCGCGCCGCATTCAGGTTCTTGGTGTAGAAGAAATCAACTACTACCATAAATTCGACCAGTCCAAACGACAGTATTACTTCTCGGAACTCATCGAAGGGGGCGTACCTGCCTTGATTGTGGCTGGCACCTCCCAAGCGCCGGCCGAGCTCATCGCACATTGCGTAGCTCGTAATATCCCTCTACTTAATACTCAATACGATGCGGCTGAACTGATTGATGTATTACGAGTCTATCTAACTAAACGTCTTGCCCCCTCCACGTTGATGCATGGCGTTTTTTTAGATGTACTTGGTCTAGGTGTTTTAATTACGGGGGAATCGGGTCTAGGCAAAAGCGAGCTCGCTCTAGAACTGATTTCTCGAGGGCACGGTCTGGTCGCAGACGATGCCGTCGAGCTCTCTAGAACCGCACCCAGCGTTATCGAGGGCCATTGCCCTCCCTTAATCCAAAATCTCCTTGAGGTACGCGGTTTAGGCTTACTTGATATTAGAACGATTTTTGGCGAAACCTCCGTCAGACGCAAAATGCCTCTTAGGCTCATTGTGAACTTATTGCGCTCTAATGCCGACAATTTCGAGCGTTTGCCTCTACAGCAACAAACCCAAGAAATCCTAGGCGTTCAAATTCGTCAAGTCATGCTACAGGTCGCTGCTGGCCGCAACTTGGCCGTTTTAGTCGAAGCTGCTGTACGTAATACGATTTTAAATATTCGTGGTATAGACACCATGCAAGAATTCATGCAACGCCAAGCTCTTGCTATGATGGAGAACAGTCCCCCTCCGTCCTCCTAGTAAATTGAGTCCATATGCTAAAAGTTGTTTTAATTACAGGTATTTCCGGTTCAGGTAAATCCGTCGCTCTACGCTTACTGGAAGACACAGGCTACACCTGCGTCGATAATTTACCTGTGCCCTATTTGCACGACTTTTTAGAGCGTGCCACCCAAGGCGGCCTAGAACGTATTGCTATTGCCATTGATGTACGTGCCCCTGGGGATTTGCATCAATTGCCTGAAATGATTCAAACGCTACGCTCTCAAAAAATTCAACTCAGCGTTTTATTCTTAGATGCAAACGATCACACGTTAACCCAACGCTACTCTGAATCCAGACGCCGCCATCCCCTCACTGACCGGCTACGCGCCAAAGGGGAATCCCCCTCGCTCCAAGCCTGCATAGATACTGAACGCGCTATGCTGGCCTCGCTACGTGAGTCCGAGCACACCATAGACACCAGCGATCTTACCCCTGGTCAACTCCGTGCATGGGTACGCGATCTGATCCAAATTGATCGATCACCCGTCGTTTTAACCTTTCAGTCGTTTGCCTACAAGCGCGGTACTCCTGGCGATGCTGATTTAATTTTTGATGTGCGCTGCTTACCTAATCCACATTACGACCCCGAACTACGCCCTATGACCGGCAAAGACGAGCCCGTCGCCAAATGGTTATCTCAATTTGGTAGCGTAGAAAACATGGTGAGTGATATTGCTGGTTTTGTAGAACGCTGGTTACCCTTATATATGCAAGACACACGCAACTACCTCACCGTTGCCATTGGTTGTACCGGCGGGCAGCATCGCTCGGTCTATGTCACTGAACAGCTTGCCTTACGTTTTTCCCATCACCCTTCTTTACTAGTCCGGCATAGGAATCAACCTCCCGCCAATAGTGCCCTATGAGTTTGCGTTACTTTGTTCTTTTCCCTTTTCTCTTTGTACTGGCTGTCTTAGTAGTGGGCTGCAGTGGCGGCCCAAAACCCTCACAACACACCGGTGGCGGCTACTACAAAGACGATGGCCCTGGTTTAGATATTCCCCAAAACCTTCATGCCATTCCCAATGCCACGCCCCGCATAGAAAACTATGCGCCAGCTAACATGCGGCCCTATACCGTCTTAGGGAAAAGCTACACCCCCATTTCTACCGAAGAGCCATTTAGGCAAACGGGCACGGCGTCTTGGTATGGCAAAAAATTCCATGGTCGCAGCACAGCCAATGGTGAAAGGTATGACATGTATGCGATGACAGCAGCGCACCCTACCCTGCCTTTACCTAGCTACGCCAAAGTCACCCGCCCCAAAACAGGCCAATCGGTCATTGTGCGCATCAACGACCGCGGCCCTTTTCATAGCAATAGAATTATTGATTTGTCTTATGTAGCTGCCGCCAAATTAGGGCTAATCACACCCGGCAGTGGCTCGGTCATTGTGGAAGCCATCACGCATGATGACATTCGTTCTGGCCGCTACACAGAGGAATCGTCTGACCTAGCCGCTGGCTCAGATAATCTAGAACAATTTTTAGAAGATCTGCCGCAGCCCGCCCCCAATCGCAGCCTAGGCCTAGAAAATCGGCCACCGCCAGACGTGGCCACTAAGCTGACCCCCATCACCGGTACCAGCTTGTCCAACATATTTCTACAATTTGGTGCTTATAGCAACGCCCAAAGCGCCACTGAACTAGCAACCCAAATTAATAAAGATGTGGGCGATCTTGAATACCGAGACGCCCATATTGAGCCGGCGGGCAATTTATTCAGAGTCCAAATAGGCCCCTATAGCAGTCGAGCTGAGGCCTTAACAGCGGCGCAAATGATTGAATCAGAAACCGGACACACACCACACTTAGCGGTACGCTAGTTTTTATGCGCTAACACCCAGTTATAAATCACATCTTTGGGTAACCCCGTCGCTTTAACAGCGACTTTAACCGCGTCCCGTGCTGACACCTGCTCAAGCAAAGCACGCAACCATTTTTCGGTGTCTGCGTCCAAGGTCTCGCTGTGCTCGGGTTTAGGCTCCGCATGCAAGATCAAGACAAACTCGCCTTGCTGCCTATAGCTATCGGCTTCTAACCAGTCTACCGCTTGAGTTAAATCTGTAGTATGCACCTGCTCAAAGCGTTTAGTTAGCTCTCGGGCAAAGGTAATTTGACGCTCAGGAAAAAGCTCCGCCATGTCTTGAATTGCTGCCTTAATGCGATGTGGGCTTTCAAACATCACCACCGGTGCTGCCGTTTGCGCCCAATCTTGGAGCCACTTTTTACGAGCCATACTTTTATGCGGCATAAAACCCGCAAAAACAAAAGCAGGATTCTCATCACTGGTTACACCACTGGCCATCAAGGCCGTCACCACGGCAGAGGCGCCCGGTACAGCCACCACCTCAAAGCCAGCCGCACGGACTGCACGCACAATACGACCGCCAGGATCGCTCACAGCCGGCGCACCAGCATCAGACACCAACGCGACCCGCTCACCTTGCTCTAAACGCGCCACAATTTGTTGTGCGGCTTGAGCCTCGTTATGGCGATGCGCTGCCATCAGAGGGGTTTGCACCCCCCAAGCTTCTAAAAGTGGCCGAGTAGAACGGGTGTCTTCACACGCAATCACATCACAGAGATTTAAACTGTGCCAACCACGTAGGCTGAAATCACCCAAGTTCCCTATAGGCGTGGCCACCACATATAGAGTATGTTTAGGCCATGCTTGAGATTGCACACGCTCGACTAAGCGTGACAAAAGCGGTATTCCTTGTTCTGTGGTTTGCATAATGCTGCTCATGAAAAAAAATCAAAGTCCTGAAATGCTGGCATTGGAGGCCCAGCGCCGTCGTCTAACACGTAGCAAACGACGCCCCTCTAAACGCGCCCCCTCTACACGAGTGTCTCCTAGCCAACAACAAGGCTATGCCAAAGAAAACCAAGCCGCTGTTTTTTTACAGCAACAGGGCTTAGAGATCTTAGAAAAGAACGTACATAATGTCTTTGGAGAGATTGATATTGTGGCACGATCTGCCAACACTTTGGTCTTTATTGAGGTACGTGCTCGCAGTAATCCTCACTATGGTGGCGCCCGTTCCAGTGTGTCACTCGCCAAACAACAGCGCCTCAAACGCACCGCTTTACATTTGTTGTCAGGTTGGAGCACACGCTACTTTGAGGGCATCACCCCTTGCTGTCGCTTTGATGTGATTGCCTTTGAAGGCGAATCTCTGATTTGGATTCAAGATGCGTTTAGATAATCCGCCTGATATTCATTACAATAGGGAAAGAGGTCGCCTTTTACTAAATGCAATTTTTGCGACCAGCCATATCTAGCACCCTATTACTTTTTACTACATGCCATAATTAGCCATGGACTTAACTGCCTTAATGCACTCGCACTTTCAAGACTCTATCGAGGCTTTACACACCAGCGCTGCTGAGCTTTCCGAACCTTTAGCCGCTGCGGTAGAGCTCTTATTTGCCACTGTTGCTAACAATGGCAAAATTCTTGCTTGTGGCAACGGGGGGTCAGCTGCCGATGCACAGCATTTTATCGCTGAATTAGTAGGGCGCTTTGAGCGCGACCGCTTGCCTTTAGCTGGTATTGCTCTTAATACCGACACCTCCATACTCACCGCCGTAGGCAATGATTACGGTTTTGACGCCGTTTTTGAGCGCCAAGTCGCAGCTTTAGGACAAACCGGTGACATTTTGGTCGCCATTAGCACCAGCGGCAATTCCCCTAACGTACTACGAGCCATCCAAGTCGCGCACGAGCGCGATATGGTAGTTATTGCCTTAACAGGTAAAGACGGCGGCAAAATCGGCGCTATGCTCAAAGACACCGATATTCATCTATGTGTGCCACACCAACGCACGATGCGTATCCAAGAAGTCCACATTGTCCTATTGCATGCGCTATGTGATGGCATTGATACCTTATTGCTAGGGGAACCATAGTGTTTTTTTCTGCTTTACCACGCCCACTTCGCACCTTAACTCAACTCTCTATCACCGTACTCGCCGTCTGGCAGCTCAGCGCATGTGCCCCCTTAGTGGTGGGCGGGGCTGCGGCCACCACCGCTGTAGTCGCCACCGACCGACGCACGGCCGGAGAGCAAGTCGATGACAAAACCATTGAAATCAAAGCCAACGCCGAAGCCACGCAAATTTTAGGCGATAAGCCCGGTCGTGTTAGCGCCTCTTCGTACGGCGGCCAAGTCTTATTGCTGGGCGATGTGCCCACCCAAGAAGACAGCCAAAAAATAGAAGCCGCCGTCCAGAAAATAGAGCGTGTGAACAAAGTCATCAACCGCTTACGGGTGGGCCCTGTCACTGAACTAGGCGTGCGCACCAATGACAGCTGGATTACCACCAAAGTCACATCAACCCTCATTAATACCAAAGACGTACCTAGCCGCACCATTAATGTCACTACTGAACGCGGCGTGGTGTATTTACAAGGTCGTGTTACTCAAGCCGAGGGGGACCGAGCTGCCCAAGCCGCAGCACGAGTTAAAGGCGTCAATCAAGTCGTGAAACTTTTTGACTATGTCAGTGCCGAAAGAGTATTGCTACCCCAATCTGACTCGACTGGGACAGCCTCCCCTTCACAATCAGCGCCTGCCACTACGACCACCAGTCCTAGTGCAAATCAGCCTGAAGTCTTTACCATTAACTAACATGATTTTTCGTTTTCTTTTTATCAGCGTCTTGGGTCTAAGCCTCTCTGCCTGCGATGATGCGCTCTCTTCAGCCCAAGCCCCCGAATTCTCTGGCCAGTCGCTAAATGGCGACATCGTCAGCACAGAGACTCTGCAAGACAAAGTAACACTGGTAAAATTTTGGTCAACTGACTGCACTACCTGTGTAGCTCAGATGCCGGACAATATCGATTACTATCAGCAATACCATGATCAAGGTTTTGATATTATTGCCGTTGCAATGAAGCACGATCCGTTAGAATATGTACGTAACTTCACTGAAGCACGTCAATTACCCTTTACCGTAGTCAGCGACAAAGACGGGGCCATTTCTGCAGCCTTTGGTGATATCCGCATGACTCCTACGGCTTTTTTAATTGACAAAAAAGGACGGATTGTTAAACGCTATGTGGGCAATTATGACAAAGCCGCCTTTACCCAAACCGTTGAAAAAGCGTTAGCCGGCTAATTTCAAGGGTGCATCCTATTCATTCCGGAGGCTAAAGCCTCCGGATTTTTATTATTTGCTTTTCATCACCAGACACTGCCATGACACAAAACGCCGACCAGACCAGCTCCTCCCCCACCGTCAAAGCCGAAGTGCTATCCGAAGCCCTTCCCTATATCCGTCGTTTTCACGGCAAAACCATTGTGATTAAATACGGTGGCAATGCCATGACTGAAGAACACCTACAACGCAGTTTTGCGCACGATGTGGTGTTATTAAAATTGGTGGGTTTAAAACCCGTGGTGGTACATGGTGGCGGCCCCCAAATTAATGATGCCTTACGTCGCGTAGGCAAAGAAGGCACGTTTATTCAAGGGATGCGTGTCACTGATGCCGAAACCATGGAAGTCGTTGAGTGGGTCTTGGGCGGTCAGGTTCAACAAGACATTGTCATGATGATCAACGAGGCGGGTGGTAAAGCCGTAGGGCTAACGGGCAAAGATGGCCAACTCATCCAAGCCAAAAAGAAATTCCTACCTGATGAAAAAGACCCAGAGAACCTCTTAGACATTGGGTTTGTGGGTGAAATTACAAGCGTGGAACCTGCCGTAGTTAAAGCCCTACAAGACGATGAATTCATTCCTGTGATTTCGTCTATTGGTTTTGGTGAAGATGGTCGTTCTTATAATATTAATGCTGACGTAGTGGCCGGCAAACTGGCCGAAGTCCTAGGGGCTGAAAAATTGGTGATGCTCACCAACACCCCCGGCGTCTTAGATAAAAACAGCCAACTCTTGCGTCAATTATCGGCTCAAACCATTGATGAGTTGTTTAAAGACGGGACGATTTCCGGTGGCATGCTGCCCAAGATTTCCTCTGCCCTAGAGGCCGCACGCCATGGTGTGAACTCAGTACACATTGTGGATGGTCGCGTACCGCACAGCCTCTTACTAGAAATCCTGACCGACAAAGGAGTAGGCACCATGATCCGTGCCCACTAATGCGTCTACAACAGCATTTTAAGCAACAGCCAGATCCCATTTGGCTGTTTGACTTAGATAACACCTTGCACAATGCCTCTGCCTCTATTTTCCCCACTATTGATGGCTTAATGACGCAAAGCATTGTGCAATTATTAAATATAGACTCGGAACAAGCTAATTACCTGCGCCATCTGTATTGGCAGCGTTATGGCGCAACCTTAATTGGTCTCATCAAACACCATCAAGTCTGCCCGACTCAGTTCCTACACCTAAGCCATGATTTTGATTTAGAAGCCCATGTCAGCGGTGAGCGACATTTGAAACGTTATTTACAGCGCTTGCCCGGCAGAAAGATGGTCTTTACCAATGGGCCGGCTAATTATGCCCACCGTGTATTAATAGAACTAGGCATCCAATCTGTCTTTGAGCGCGTCTTATCCATCGAAGACATGTTTTTACAGCAACAATGTAGACCTAAACCTTCTAAGTCCTTGATGCAACAGATCACTCATACGCTGCAAATTCCAGCAAGTTCAGTGATTTTTGTCGATGATACCTTGCGCAATTTAAAAGCAGCTCATGGCTTGGGCATTGCTACCGTGCATTTTGCTCATCCTGGTACGCCTTTTTCTTCTCAATATACCGGTCGCGCACCTTACATCGATTTGCGCGTCAGTTCCATCAGAGAGCTCAGTCAGCGCTGGTAATAATAGATCGTGGGCTTTTTTTCTTGTGGTCTGCGGTATTCATGGGTTCGCTAGGCAGTGCGTGCTCGTTGCAATCGCTGCGTGCTGAATCGCTCTCCTAAGAACACCTTCGCCCCCATTGAAAGATAGGGGGCACTTGCGTTGCACAAGGGGTCTATGACCCCGATGGGTCTGTGATCGCAGTTCTACACGTGCTTTTTAATAAAAGCCAAAGAGCGCGCTAGGGCCAACTCATCAGCCTCGGCGTTGTAATGCGCACCATTAGGGCGTGCAAAAGCATGGTCGCTATCGGCATACACATAGCTTTCCCAACCAGAGCGTTGCGCTACATCGGCTTCAATCACCGCACGGGTTTCTGCAGGCACATAACTATCTAACTCAGCAATGTGCAACAGTGTAGGCGCAGCCTGCGCACCCAAACTCGGCAAAGTGTTTTCCAAACTAACGCCGTAGTAACTGACGGCGGCCTTGATGGGACTTTGATCCCCAAACAACACCACCAAGCGCCCACCCATACAATACCCCACACTCACGATCTGCTCATGACCTAGCTTTTGCGCCAATTGGGCACGTGCGCTTTCTAGATCCGCCAAGGTTTTGGCCTGATCCATTTCCTGCATCAACTCCACACCAAGTTGAAATTGAGACTGGTTAGTGGGGTCTAATTCCAAGCCCGGCTCAGAACGGAAAAATAGATCAGGACACCATACGTTAAAGCCCAAATCGGCCCAATTTTTTGCCAATTGACGCATGGATGAGTTCACCCCAAAAATTTCCTGAATCAAGATCAATCCCGGTGCATTTTTATCTTGAGCCAGAGCCTCAAAGGCTTTCATGTTTTGGCCATCAGAGGTGGTAATTGTGACGTAACTCATTGTTGCTCCTAAAATTTAAATGGTGTTTTTTTAATAAGACCCGCTACAAACCCGCCCAAGTTGGCCCATCTAGTTCTATACCCACATGCTCAATCATGCGAATCACACTGTGATCCACTAATTCTGTAATGGTTTTAGGCTGAAAATACAAAGCGGGCAAAGGCGGAAACACAACAGCACCCATTTCCGTCACTGCGGTCATATTGCGCAAGTGCGCTAAATTAAATGGGGTCTCACGCACAGCCATGACTAAACGGCGGCGTTCTTTGAGCACCACATCGGCGGCGCGCGTAATCAGATTATCGGCTAAGCCGTGCGCTACGGCTGCCAACGTACGCATAGAACATGGCACGATGATCATGCCATCGGTTTTAAAACTACCACTGGCTACTGTGGCACCTACGTCTTTAAAGTTATGAACCACATCAGCTAGCTCCATTAGCTCTGAGCGTGACATAGAGAGCTCGTGCTGCAGATTTAAAAGCCCAGCGGGTGAAATAATCACATGCGTTTCCACCGCTGGCACCTGCCGTAGCCAATGCAAGGTGCGGATGGCATAAAGGGCGCCTGTAGCGCCCGTTATTGCCACCACAATCCGTTTTGTTGGATTAGGCATCAATTAGGCCATGCTCGCGCAACATGGTTTCCAATTCACCATTTTCAAAAATCTCAGTCATGATGTCTGAACCGCCAACAAACTCACCTTTGATATAAAGCTGAGGAATCGTTGGCCAGCTGGAGTACTGTTTAATGCCTTCGCGCACTTCTTCATCATCTAGTACGTTAATAGTCACCACTTGGGTTAAACCAACCGCACGTAAAATTTGAATAGAACGCGCAGAAAAACCACACTGAGGCATTTGCGCAGTGCCTTTCATGAACAACACCACAGGGTGCTCAGTAACGGTTTCACGGATAAAATCTTGGACTTCACTCATAATGTTCCTCAGGAATAAGCGCCGGTGACACGAGGAATACCGGCCAAATCAAAAATGCTGGTGGGCTGATTAAAATCGGCCTGTGCTAGTAAATTGCGCACTAAAGCGGCCTGATCCCAACCATGCTCCAACCAGATAGAGCCTGCCTCTGTTAAATACAGACGTGCACCACGAATAATTTCACGGATGTCCGCCAACCCATTTTGTTCGGCACGTAAGGCTGTGATAGGTTCAAAACGTAGATCCCCCAGTTCTAAATGGGGATCATTTTCAGCAATATAAGGGGGGTTTGAGACAATAATATCAAATGGTGCCTGCCCTACTACTGCATCGTACCAACTCCCTTGTAAAAACTCGACCTTGGCACATAAATTGTGGGCATTTTGCTGGGCCACCTGCAGGGCCTCTGCACTGAAATCCGTCGCTACCACCACCGCATCTGGACGCGCCAAAGCAATGGAAATCGCTACCGCCCCACTGCCTGTGCCTAAATCTAAGACACGGACTGCGGTATTGCCCTTGATTTGTTCCAAAGCGTGCTGGACTAATAGCTCCGTTTCGGGGCGCGGTATTAACACCGCAGGGCTTACCGCAAACTCATAATCCATAAATTCGCGTTTTTGCAAAATGTACGCCATGGGCTCGCCTTGTAAGCGTCGCTGTTCTAATTTGGCGTAATGCTGCACTGCATCGGGCGGTAAGGGATCGGTATCATGAGCAATTAACCAGGCCCTGGAAACACCTAAAACATGTTCCCAGAGCATGTTTTGTTCCAAACGGGGCAGCTTACTTTGCGTAAAAGCCACCTTTAGCGTCTGCATAATAGTTATACCTGCGTATTACTCATGAGCCAAAGCGGCTAATTGTTCTGCTTGGTGCTCGGTTAATAAAGCATTAATTAGTTCGTCTAGATCTCCATCCATCACATAATTCAATTTATGCATGGTGAGATTAATACGGTGATCCGTAATGCGCCCTTGGGGGTAATTGTACGTACGAATACGCTCGGAACGATCCCCCGTACCAACTAAGCTTTTACGCTGTTCCGCTTCTTTGGCTTGTATCTCGCGAATTTGTTGGTCTTTTAGGCGAGCCGCCAACACTTGCATGGCTTTATCACGGTTACGGTGCTGCGAACGGTCGTCCTGACACTCCACCACTAAACCCGTAGGCAAGTGCGTAAGACGTACGGCAGAATCCGTTTTGTTCACGTGCTGTCCACCCGCCCCGCTGGCCCTAAAGGTATCAACCCGCAAATCGCTAGGATTAATATTGATTTCCTCGGCCTCATCTGCCTCAGGCATAATGGCCACGGTGCAGGTAGAAGTGTGCACACGACCTTGGGCTTCGGTTTCAGGCACACGTTGCACTCGATGCGTACCAGACTCAAACTTTAATTTGCCATAGACGCCATCGCCATCAATACGCGCAATGACTTCTTTGTAGCCACCCATTTCAGAAGCGTTAGTAGACATGATCTCTACGCGCCAGCCTTGATGCTCGGCAAAACGCGTGTACATACGCAACAAATCACCGGCAAAAATAGCACTTTCATCGCCACCTGCTCCGGCACGCAGCTCTAGAAAGACGCTGCGCCCATCATCCGGGTCTTTAGGTAACAAAAGCACCTCAAGCTCGTCTTCCAGCTCAACAATACGTGCTTTAGCCAGTTGGTACTCCTCTTCGCCCATTTCCTTCATGTCGGGGTCGCGCATCATTTCCTGTGCGGCCTCTAAATCACCCTCAGTTGTTACATAGGAAGTAAACGCTTCGACAACTGGTTCTAACTCAGCTCGTTCTCGAGAAAGCTTGCGAAAGCTATCCATATCCGTTGCAATTTCTGGCTCGGAAAGCATGGCATCGACTTCAATTAATCGGTGAGCCAAACGCTCTAACCGATCTCGCATAGTGTCTTTCATAAATTATTCTTGCTAAAAATTAAACAGCCATAGCACTACGTCGTTGCCAAGCAACGTCTGACACTCAAAACAATGAGCTAGCGACTACGTGTTTGGGATGGAATTAAATGGGGGACTAATTGCAGTAACTGCTGACGTTGCTCGCCATCACTTTGATGCAACTGAGTTAAGGGCCCATGTAAGTATTTTTGCTGTAGATTGTGCGTCAACCACTCTAGGACCTCTTCGGGGCTTTCGCCACGCGCTAACATCCGTTTAGCACGATCGAGTTCTTGGTCTGACACCTGCTGAGCGCGGTCTTGGAGGCTGATAATGGCGGGCACTAGTTCTCGGTTTTGCAGCCAATGCATAAAGCCTTGGACACGTGTATCAATGATGGCTTCGGCCTGTCCTACAGCGGCTTGACGCGCATCGCTGGCTTTTTGAACCATGCGCCCTAAGTCATCCACCGAATACAAATACACATCCGATAAACGGGCAACCTCGGGCTCGATATCGCGAGGCACAGCCAAATCCACCATCACAATAGGACGATGGCGACGCTGTTTAATAGCGCGTTCGATCATGCCTAGACCCAATATGGGCAAGGCACTGGCCGTACAGGAAACAATCACATCGTAGTCGGCAATACGCTCGGGCAAATCGGCCAAACGCATGGTTTGGGCATTATCAAAACGGGCCGCTAAGGTATCAGCGCGCTCGGCCGTGCGGTTAGCCACCATAATGTGTTTGGGCGAAGTGGCAGCAAAGTGCGCTGCACAGAGCTCGATCATTTCACCCGCACCAATAAACAAAATATTGGTTTGAGATAAGTCCCCATACACCCGCTGCGCTAAACGCACCGAAGCAGCAGCCATCGACACCGAATGCGCCCCAATAGCAGTTTGAGTACGAACCTCTTTGGCCACCGAAAAAGTACGCTGAAACAGCTGATGCAGCAAGGTACCCAACGTACCGGCCTCGTTAGCCACACGTACCGCGTCTTTAAGCTGACCTAGAATTTGTGGCTCGCCCAACACCATGGAATCCAGCCCACTGGCCACCCTAAAGGCATGACGCACCGCCTCGTTTTGTTCGTAGCGATACAAATGGGGCGTCAAATCGTCAGATCGCAAGCTATTGAAATCAGCAATCCAGCTGGGTACGTGCTCGATAACATGAGGCTCGGCCGCACAGTAGAGCTCGGTACGATTACAGGTGGACAAAATCGCTGCTTCGCGCACCCCTGATCCAAATGT
>CANROS010000042.1 GCA_947632305.1 uncultured Paenalcaligenes sp.
ATTAAGTTGCAAGCCTTAGGGCATGATTAAAGCTATCTCTAGCGACGGGTTTGACAACCTCATGCTAAAAATAGGATTAATTTGCACGCAGCCCTATACATGTTAGGGTTATCCCCTCAATACGAGTTAAACTAGACCTTATTACTTCTCTTACTACAGTAGATCTATGGCAGCTTTTAATACAGAAACGGTCCTAAGCGTACACCACTGGAACGACACCTTATTCTCTTTTAAAACCACTCGTGATGCGGCCCTACGTTTTACCAACGGCCACTTTGTGATGATTGGGCTAGAAGTAGACGGCAAGCCTTTAATGCGTGCGTACAGTGTAGCTAGCCCTAATTACTCCGAAGAACTCGAGTTTCTCAGCATCAAAGTTCAAAACGGCCCCTTAACGTCTCGTTTACAACACTTAAAGGTGGGCGATGAGATTCTCATGAGTCGTAAACCCGTCGGGACGCTAGTGGTAGACGATTTACGCACGGGTCGTAACCTTTATTTATTTGGTACAGGAACCGGTTTGGCTCCTTTCATGAGCATCATCCAAGACCCCGACACCTACGATCGCTTTGAGAAAGTCGTGCTGGTCCATGGCGTACGTTATGTCAGCGAGCTGGCGTATCGTGATTTTATCGAAACCGAATTGCCCAATCACGAGTATTTTGGTGATCTAATCAAAGAAAAACTGATTTATTACCCAACCGTAACGCGTGAGCCTTTCCGCAACGAGGGTCGCATTACCAATCTTATTAATAGCGGCAAGTTCTTTACCGATATTGGTTTACCTGAAATTGACCCAGAACTAGACCGAGGCATGATCTGCGGTAGCCCAGCAATGCTAGAGGATATCAGTCAACTTTTAAATGCTCGCGGCCTACATATCTCCCCCGGCGTCGGTCAACCTGGCGACTACGTGATTGAGCGTGCTTTTGTAGAAAAATAAAGCCTGTTCATCGCTTGTTAAAAAGGGTGGTTGCTGCGTAAAATCAAGTTTGTATTAATTTTTTGCCTAAAGGCTTTTCATGAGTAAAGAAATTATTCAAACAGACGCAGCACCCGCCGCCGTAGGGCCTTATTCTCAGGCAGTTGCTGTACCGTCCGGCAAGCTCATATTTACTTCTGGTCAAATTGGGTTAGACCCCAAAACAGGTGAATTAGTCTCTGATAATTTTGAGGCTCAGGTTCGCCAATGTTTTACTAATTTGATTGCCGTGATCGAAGCAGCAGGTGGCAGCTTAGAAAGCATTGTGAAATTCAATCTTTACCTAACAGACCTCAGCAAGTTCGCCAGTGTCAATGCGATTATGACCGAGATCATGCCTCAACCTTATGCAGCACGATCTACGTTAGGGGTAGCCAGCCTACCTAAAAATGCCCAGTTTGAAGTCGAGGCTATTTTAGTTATTTAATTTTTAGGGCGATTTGATTTGCCGGATCAACCTCAAAAAAAAATCCAAAAAAAACCCACTCCAGCCCAATTGCTAGAACGCTTGGGCTTGGTTAAAGACATGGATTTTATCGTGCATTTGCCTTTGCGCTACGAAGATCAAACTCAAATTCACGAGATCGCGTCATTAGCTATAGGCGAATACGCCCAAATTGAGGCCACCGTCACTCAGCAAACCCTCCTGCAGCATCCACGAAAACAACTGCATGCTTTGGTTCGGGATCACAGCGGCGAACTTTTAGTTCGCCTTTTGCATTTCTACCCTAGCCAGATAAAACAATTTGCTGAAGGCAGTTTTTTGCGCTTACGGGGCGAGGTAAGGCGTGGTTTTAATACGGCCTTAGAAATGGTGCATCCTAAAGTCACCCAAGCGGGAACGCCTTTGGCTGCCACCTTAACTCCTATCTATCCCACAACAGATGGTTTAAGCCAGCCTGCCTTACGCAAAGCTATCTTAGAGGCACTAGAACGCGGCAACCTTATCGATACCCTCTCTGAAAAAGTACGTGAACACTATGGTTTGATTGATTTTGCCAGTGCTGTGACTCAACTGCATTATCCTGCCGTTGAACAAAGCAGTGCATTATTAAATCAGTCTCATCCCGCTTGGGATCGGATCAAATTTGATGAATTACTGGCACAGCAACTGTCTCTCACGGCGGCTAGAGCACGCCGTGCCTTGTTAAAAGCTCCAGCCATTGCCTCATCAAAAAAACTAACGCACCAGTTAACAACGGCCCTTAGTTTTACGTTAACTGGCGCACAGCAACGCGTTATTGCAGAGATTGACCAAGACCTGCAGCGCACTCAGCCCATGAATCGCCTGTTACAAGGGGATGTGGGCAGTGGTAAAACCATCGTAGCGGCTTTTGCTGCTGTGCAAGCTATAGAGCAAGGCTACCAAGTGGCTCTTATGGCGCCCACTGAGTTATTAGCTGAGCAGCATCAACAAAAGCTCACGGCTTGGCTAGCCCCGTTAGGTATCCAAGTGGACTGGCTTAGTGGTAGTTTAACTCCCGCGCAACGCCGCCAGGCCAACGAACGTATTGCCTTAGGGACCAGTCAGCTTATCGTAGGCACCCAAGCGTTGATTCAAGAAACCGTCCAGTTTCACCAATTAGGCTTGGTCATCTTAGACGAGCAGCATCGGTTCGGAGTAGAGCAACGCTTAGAGCTCAGCCGTAAGGGCACGCTCAGCATGGCTCAACTTGGGGCAGATCTATTACCGCACCAACTTAACATGAGTGCTACGCCCATTCCTCGCACCTTAGCGCTCACTTTTTACTCCGACTTAGATGTTTCTATTATTGATGAACTCCCACCAGGTCGCACACCTGTGCAAACCAAACTGTTAGCGGCCGACCGACGTTTGGAAATGATGGATCGAGTCCGTTTAGCTGTCCAAGAAGGCCAACAGGTCTATTGGGTTTGTCCTCTAGTAGAAGAAAGCGAAGCCCTACAGCTGCAAACAGCCGTTGATACCTACGAGCAAATGGCTCAAGAGTTAGCTCCCTTACGAGTGGGTTTATTACATGGGCGCATGAATTCAGCGGAGAAAAACCAAGTAATGGCTAGTTTCAGAGCGGCTGAACTGGATGTTTTGGTAGCCACTACTGTGATTGAAGTCGGTGTAGATGTGCCAAATGCTACCATAATGGTAATAGAGCACGCTGAGCGTTATGGGTTAGCTCAGCTACACCAATTACGAGGGCGAGTGGGGCGGGGCCATAAAGTCTCATTTTGCATTTTGATGTACCAAGCCCCGTTATCTGCTGTAGCCCGAGAACGTTTACGTGCTATGTATGAAACCACGGATGGCTTTGAAATTGCCCAACGAGATTTAACTATACGAGGACCAGGTGAGTTTCTTGGTGTGCGTCAATCTGGACAAATGCTCTTACGTTTTGCAAACTTAGATCAAGACAGTGATTTGATTCTCCAAGCCAAAGAGTGTGCGGCTTACTTATATCAACATCAGCCTGAGCAAGCGGCTGCGCATGTACAGCGCTGGCTCGGAGCCAAAGAAGAATTTTTACGCGGTTAAATGACTCTTACAGAATTAAAATACATCGTAGCGGTGGCCAGAGAGCGCCATTTTGGACGTGCAGCTGAGGCTTGTTACGTTAGCCAGCCTACCTTATCGGTCGCCATACGCAAGCTCGAAGAAGAGCTAGACGTCACCATTTTTGAGCGTGGCGGCACCGAAGTCGGAATTACTCCTATTGGGTTACGTATTATTGAACAAGCTCAAAAAGTCCTAGAAGAGGGTGCAAACCTTAAAGAAATCGCTAAAGAGGGCCAAAACCCCCTTAGCGGTCCGTTGCGCGTTGGTATTATCTATACGGTAGCGCCGTATTTATTGCCCTTGCTTATCCCAACTCAAATCAAGCTAACCCCACATATGCCTTTAGTTTTACAAGAAAACTATACGGCACGATTACTAGAGCTGCTACGTCAAGGTGAAATAGATGCAGCCATTGTGGCTTTGCCCTTAAACGATAGTGGTTTTATGGTACGTGAACTCTATGACGAGCCTTTCATGGTTGTGGTGCCTCAAGGACACGAATGGAGTGGCCGACCCCATGTGGACTCATCAGAACTAAAAGATGAAACCATGTTGCTGTTGGGTTCAGGGCATTGTTTCAGAGATCAAGTCTTAGATGTCTGCCCAGAGCTTTCTCGATTTTCTGCGTCGAGTGAAGGCATTCAACGCACGTTTGAAGGCTCTTCTCTAGAAACGATTCGCCACATGGTCGCTACTGGCATAGGGGTCACAGTATTACCCGCTACCGCTATCAATAACACCATGCAAGACAGTGCGTTATTGGAATACATTCCATTTAATGCCCCTGTACCAGACCGTCGTATTGCGCTGATTTGGCGTAAAAGCTTTCCCAGAGCCGCTGCCATTGATGCCTTAGCCGAAGCCATCATCACCAGTGGGTTAAAAAATGTAAGTTACCTCTAAAGCCAAAGCAATACTCGCTACACTAATCCTTATGTAACAGGTATTTTGGTTTATCAACACAGGAGTTTATCCATGCCTAAAAAAGTTAAATCAGATGTAGTCCGTCAAGACAGTGGCGCCGTTAATATTGGTATCCCCGAAGAAACACGTGCCAAGCTCGCTACAGAACTCTCAAAAGTTCTGGCTGATTCCTACACCTTGTATTTAATGACGCATAACTTCCATTGGAACGTTACTGGCCCCATGTTCAATACATTGCATAATATGTTCATGGATCAGTACACCGAACTTTGGCAAGCTTTGGATACCATCGCAGAGCGCATCCGTGCCTTAGGTTTTTTCGCTCCAGGCACCTATGCTGAATTTGCTAAGCTTTCCTCTATTAAAGAACCAACCGAAGTTCCGAATGCTCAGGAAATGATTCGTTTGCTCTTAGAAGCCAACGAAGCAGTCGCTCGCACAGTACGCACTGCATGCGCTCAAGCCGATGATGCGAATGATCAGCCCACCGCTGACATCATGACTCAACGTCTAGACATACACGAAAAAACAGCTTGGATGCTACGTGCATTAAACGCTTAATTGCTGGTTAGCAAAATCTAGTCGTAAACCCTAGATTTTGCTTTCATTTTGCAATATCTCAAATAATTCGGTGTATGCTTTGGAGCACTTACAGGAGGTTTTTTTATGAAAATTCGCATTACCCCTTTAGCTGCTGCTCTAAGCATAACTGCCGGAATGATGATGCCTTCAGTTGCATCTGCTGAAACAATTAAATTTGTGATAGCAGGTCCTTTTACTGGAGCCCTGACTCAATATGGTGAAATGGTTAAACAGGGTGTTGATACAGCTGTAGAGCAACTCAATGCCAATGGTGGTGTATTAGGTAAAGAAATCGAAGTCATCGTCATGGACGATGCTTGCGAACCCAAGCAAGGACCTGTGGTTGCTAACCGAATCGTTAATGATGGCCACAACTATGTGATTGGCCATGTGTGTTCAGGCGCTACCATTGCTGCCACAGATATCTACAATGACGAAGGCGTTATCATGATTTCTCCTTCAGCCACTGCTCCAGCAGTCACTGAAGGCAAAAACTACGAAACTATTTTTCGCACCATTGGTCGTGATGATCAACAAGGCCCAGCTGCCGCCGAAGTCATCATTAACCAAATCAAACCAAGTAAAGTCGCCGTACTCCATGACAAGCAGTCTTACGGACAAGGCATTGCCACTGCAGTTAAAAATGACCTAGAAAAAGCCGGTATCGACATTGTGCTTTTCGAAGGCATTAACGCCGGCGATACTGACTACTCGGCTGTTATCACTAAACTACGCGGCTCTGGTGCGGAATTCATTTACTACGGGGGCTACCACCCTGAGATGGGTTTATTATTACGCCAAGGTGCCGAACAAAACCTAGGCATTACGTTTATGGGTCCCGAGGGGGTAGGCAACCCTGACATCAACGCCATTGCAGGCGACGCCGTCAAAGGGATGCTAGTGACTTTACCTGCTGACTTTACCGCTGATCCCAGTAACGAAGCGCTAGTCAAAGCCTTTAAAGACCAAGGTCGAGATCCTGGTGGCGCTTTCCAAATGACAGCCTATTCCGCGGCCGTCTCGCTAGCTGACGCAATTAAAAATGTAGGCAAAGACGACCCGATTGCGGTGGCTGAATACTTGCACAGCAACGCTGTCAAAACACCTATTGGCGAGCTTTCCTGGAGCGAGCAGGGTGATCTTAACGAGTTTAAATTTGATGTATTTGAGTGGCACCCAGATGGTTCTAAAACCGTTTTTGCTCCCTAAAACACATTTTATTTAATAAAAAAACCGTCAGAAAAAATCCTGGCGGTTTTTTTATCATAGTCGCCTATTAACCAAAAATTGGTTAAGGTAAATATTTAGACTGCAAAATACCTCGTAATTGGGGATAAGGAATCAGCAGCTCGGGCTGCCCCGAAGCATAAGGCGCTATTTGGTAGGAATTATATTTAGCCACCACGCCAGCATCAGTTAGCCCAATATTATCTGTCATTTGGAAAGGCCAAAGACGACGGTATTCCTCGGGGTTATCTTGGTAAGCGTCTTGGGTAACTAACCAAGCAGCGTGCGCCTCTCGTAACTGTTGCTCAAAGGCTTTGTATTGATTAGGAAGCACAATTTGCTTAAAGCTTAAGACCTGATTCGAACTATTATCCCAGTTCACTAAGCGTATTTCACTCATGCCATGGGCTGCACCCGTTAAGTACTGCCAAGCCCCTAACTCCAGCACCGTTAAGTTTTTATTTCTATAACGAGTTTTGGCTGCCAAGATAATTTGGTCTCGGTCTCCGGCCTGTTGCCAGTAATAATCGATAAACTCTTGTGTAGACGTATTAGGAGCAACTCTAGAGTCAAACCCCGCCATACTGGCCAGTTCACGGTCTACATACTGAGTTAGGGTCCTATTCCCAGGAAAAACCAAAGAATTAACCTGAACCTGAGGGCAGGTGCCTTTGCAACCCGGTTTACTTAAATCTATGGCTAAAGGCTGAGTAAACACTCCATCTTTGGAGGTGATATCGCCAGTTTGCGTAGGGATTAAAGAGATATCTTTAGGTGTGCCTGCACACGCAGCTAACAAAGCCGTTGCACTACACAGCAACCCTAATCGCATAAGTGAAATACGCATGGCTAACCTTTATTTAACAGTGGAAGCGTCTTGCCCAAACAAATGTTTGCGAGACTCCTCGTCGCTGACGGAGGGCTTGGTGTTAATGGCCTTTGCCTTTTCGTAAGCACGCTGAGAGGCAGGTCGAGCCGCTATACGCTCAAACCAAGCCTTTAAATGAGGAAAATCATTAAGATCTTGGCCTTGGTTTTCATGGGGCACAATCCAAGGGTAGCAGGCCATATCGGCAATACTGTATTCCCCAGTAATAAAGTCGCGACCCGCGAGCTGTTTGTTCAGCACACCGTATAAACGAGCCGTTTCTTTAATATAACGTTGTTGCGCGTATTCGATTTTTTCCGGTGCATACACATTAAAATGATGATTCTGACCAGCCATCGGCCCTAAACCACCCATTTGCCAGTTTAGCCATTCCAGAGTTTGTACACGTTGGCGTATCTCAGAGGATAAAAACTGACCTGTTTTTTCAGCCAAATACTGCAAAATAGCGCCTGACTCAAACACAGAAATCGCAGCTCCCCCATCTTTAGGGGCATGGTCTACAATAGCAGGAATACGGTTATTTGGCGCAATACGTAAAAACTCAGGTGCGAATTGCTCGCCTTTACCTATGTTAATGGGGTGGATGGTGTAATCCAATCCTGTTTCTTCTAAAAACAGGGTGATTTTATGCCCATTCGGCGTAGTCCAATAATATAAATCAATCATATTTTAACCTTTGTGTAATGATGACTAAAATCTACCATAATCCGCGTTGTAGTAAATCACGTGCTGCTTTAGAACACTTAATTGAGCGCGGGCTTGACCCCGAGGTTGTGCTTTATCTAGAAAACCCACTGACTCTATCACAGCTTCAAGCACTGGTTGCTAAATCAAATTTACCTCTATTAGATTTAGTTCGCCGCAATGAAAGCTGCTATGTTGAGCTTGGCTTAGCTGAAGCATCAGAAACAGAGCTGTATGCGGCTATAGTAGCGAACCCTATTTTATTAAATAGACCCTTAATCGAAACGGAAAAAGGGGTGCGTTTAGGTCGCCCTCTAGAGGCCATAGCAGACATTTTATAGCATGCCATAACAACAAACCCCAAAAAGTCAGTCAGACTATTTTGGGGTTTTGATTTCAAGCTAATGAAAAGCGAACTGTATTATTCAGCAATGGCTTCTAAGGACACATTGATGGTAACTTCATCGCCCACAGCAGGAGCAAACTGACCTGCATTAAACTCAGAGCGCTTGATATCTACATGAGCATTAGCACCCAATGCTGGCTTTTTCAACATAGGATGGGGCTTAGTTGCAAAATAGGTGACAGTTAAGGTAACAGGTTTAGTTACGCCTTTAATAGTCAAATCACCCTCGACAGCAGTAGGAGTATCGCCTTCGAAAATTACTTTGCTGGATTTAAACGTCGCGTTAGGGAAGCTGCCAGTATCTAAAAAGTCTTCGCCTTGAATATGCTCATTAAAAGCAGGAAAACCGGTATTTACAGAAGTCGTATCAATTTCGATATTGACCTCACCTGTTTTGCCTTCTAGATCTAGAGCCACAGTTCCGCTTGTGTTGTTAAAGCGGCTGACTTGCTGACTTAAACCCATGTGGTTGTAGGAAAAGTTAGCAAACGTATGGGAAGGATCTACCTTATAAGTCACTGTTTCAGCGAGTAGGGGTGTGCTAAATAAAGAAGCTACCGCGCCGGCTGCAAGTAAACGCTTTACGTTGATTTTCATAATTTAAAACTCCAGTTAGTTAATTTTATTCAGTTGCGATGAGAGACACATCGACACGCACCTCGTTGGCCACAATATCAAATGTAGACCAAGCGCCTTCGCCAATGGCAAAATCACCGCGCTTTAGCTCAAAGCTGCCTTTGAAAAGCCCTTGACCATTTTCTTCAGTCAAAGTGGCAGGGAACTCAATGACCTGCTCATGTCCCTTGATGCTTAGTACACCTGACACCAAGAAAGTATTTTCACCCGTTTTTTGAATCGCATTCGAAGAAAAAGCGGCTTCAGGGTACTCGTCTACGTTAAACCACGATTTCTTTTGCACCTCTGTATCGGCTTCTTCTGAACCAGTGTCTACACTGTCCATTTTCAATAGCAAACTAACGGTGGCTTGTTCAGGTTGGGCTGAGTCGAAGTTGATTTGACCATCAATGCTTGGAAAAATTCCCTCCATGTTCACACCCATCTGCCCATAAAAGAAATCCACTTGGCTGGCTTGGGAGTCAATCTTGGTATAGGTAGCCGCCGAGGCCATTAACGGTGCAGCCAATAAAGTGGCAAGAAGTAGACGTAATTTCATAATATATCCTTTGATTATTTCATCCGAGCAAGCAAATTGTCTTTATCTACAAACTGGTGCTTGAAAGCCGCAAGTACATGACCCACTATGGTGATAATAAAGGCCACATTCAAATACAAATGAGCGCTACCTAATAAACTGGCCCATTCTTTATTTTTGCTAATTAAATCAGGTAAGGGTAACACGCCAAACCAAACTGTTTGAAACCCCATCGCTGAGCTCATTAACCAACCAGATAGCGGAATAGCAAACATAAAAAAATACAAAGCCAAATGGCCAAGGTGAGCTAATAGTTGGGCTCCTGGTGCCATAGAGCTAGGTAAGGCAGGAGGGCGATGAGACAGGCGCCAACATAAACGCAGTAAAGCCAGTAAAAACAAACTGACTCCGGCCCATTTATGCCAGGAGTAGATTTGTAATTTGGCGGGCGAAAAAGGCAGCTCCGTCATATAAAAGCCAAGACCCAAAATCCCAAAAAACGCTAAGGCCATCAGCCAGTGTAGAGAGATTGCAGTTATAGTATAGCGAGGTGACATAGATCTTTTTATTTAAGTCCAAACAAGTTATTACTTTACCTGTTTTTACTGGTGCAAAATAGCTTTAATTAAGCAATTAACTATTGTTAAAAAAAGAACAATGAATCAATTTGAAATGATGTCTCTCTTCGTACTAGTAGCCGAACTGGGTAGTTTTGCTGCCGCTGCGAATCAACGTGGCGTAGCAAGATCTGTAGTGACGCGTCAAATTGCTGCACTCGAAGAACATTTAGGCGTGCAGCTCATTGCGCGCAGTACGCGGCGCCAAGCCTTAACCTCAGCAGGCAAAAAATACCTAGAGCACAGCAAAGTCATTCTTGATTTAGTAGAGCGTAGCGAAGCAGAGTTAAACGAAGAGCAAGTCAAACCCACCGGCAATTTGCGTATAAGCTTACCCTTAAGCTTTGGACTGCGTCATTTATCTGACTTACTCATGCAGTTTGCTGAACGTTATCCTGCCATCCACTTAGATTTAGAATACAGCGATCGCCTTGTTGATGTAGCGGCTGAGGGCTTTGATTTGGCTGTTCGTATCGCTCATGAGCTTGCTTTAAGTGACATTGTGCGAAAAATAGGGACGTGTAGGCTTATATTTGTGGCGTCGCCCAGCTATTTAGCGCGGTTTGGCGAGCCTCAATCCCTAGAAGAGCTCACAGAACACGAATGCTTACAGTATTCCAATCAAAGCCGATGGATGTTTTCTGAAGGTGGTAAAAATATCAGCGTTAATATAAAAGGGCGCATCAAAGCCAATAACGGTGACGCACTCGCTCAAGCTTCAGCCGCCGGAATAGGAATTAGCGTTATGCCTGATTTTATCGCTAAAGATTACTTGCGTGCAGGAACCTTAGTAGAACTCAAACATCTTGAGCCTCAGCCACCTATAGGCATCTATGTCGCCTTACCCAGCAACAGCTATATTCCTGAGCGTATCCGTTTATTAGTTGATTTTTTAGCCCAAGAGCTTCCCAGTTATTTGCAAGACCATTAACAATTAAGACCCGCTGGGCTCTTGTTGGTCTGACTTATCTAACGCACGTCGACGCGCTAAACGAGAAGGGCGTGTCCCAGCAGATACCACTGTATTGCTTGCAAGCTGTTGCTGCAGCTTTTGTAGAAAGTCATGTAAGTCTTGATTTTTTAGTTCCAGTTGCTGATGCTGGTCTTTCAGCGTTTGCAGTAATTCCGTTTGGTAACGATATTGCTGCTGTAACTCCACATAGGCCTTTTGCTGGTCTTGGTGACGTTGCGTTAGGGCCTGCATATCTTTTTGTAGCTGCTGTTTTTGTTGTTGCTCCGCCTGAATGGCTTTTTGTGCGTCTTGGCGAGCACGTTCAATTTCTAAACGCGCGTATTTTTCCATATCAGCAGCACGTTGCTCGCTTAAGGCTAAACGTTGCTGATATTGATTTTGCTGTGTTTGCTGTTCAGCCTGCAGGTCTTTTTTCTGCTGGTCTAGTTGCTCAATATGGTGTTTTTGCGTGGCCACCTGCAACTTTAAGGCTTGAATCTCTTCAATTAACGCGTCTTGCTTTGTTGTTAGCTCTGTAATTTTTCCTGCGGCGTGTAGGGCATTTTGCTCAGCTTGCTCAGCTTTTTGTAAGGCGAGGGCGCGGTCTTCGTCGTTAGCCGCCATCTTTTCATAAATAGCTTGATTGTTTTTCTCTGTGATTCCCTGCGCTTGACCCATGCTTTCTTCCCACAGCTGGGCAATCAACAAACTTGCACTTTGTGTTAAAGCAGGTGGGATATCAGCTTGCTCCATACGCACCTGGCTGCGATCGCGCAATTCTTTCCAAAATAACTTTAACGCTTCAGCTGGAGCGCTCATGCTGCCTTTGCGTACCAATTGGTACATGCGATTAGTGGTAGGCGTGCTGTCGTACTGGAAAAACAATAAAGCGGCTACGGCTTTATATAAATCTAGCGTATTGCTGTGCTGACTGCGCAATTGCTCTACAGCTTGATGAAGCTGGGCCTCAGTTAAAACCGGTTGACTCATAGAAGTAAAAAAATCAAGCAAGTAAAAGACAGAGCTTAACTATAACCTAAAGCCATTGGCTGCAATCCGTCATTTCCAGCCCGATAATCATCAGCCTTAAATAGATCTTCAGTATTTTTACGTAATACGTAAAAATCTATAAACAACAATCATTCAATTTGACATTACTGACATAATGTCAACTTTATGTATAATATAGAAATCCCAAATGCCTTTGAGCATAATCACCAAAACATGAACTGCAACTATGTCTTTACCTATCCCTGCCGCCTTGGAATTTTATGTTCCTTATTCCACCGACATTGACGGCTCTACCGGCACAAATCGATCTCAAACTCCATCCACCTTGCTAAAGGCCAATAATGACGTAGATGCCTTACAAGCTTGGTTAGCTCAATACTTAGACAGCCCCAATACCTTTAGCAGTTATCGTAAAGAATCAGAGCGTTTGTTGTTGTGGGCCAATCTAGAGCTCAACCAAGCCATTTCCTCGTTAACTCACGAAGACATCTTGCTTTATCAGCAGTTTTTACGGAATCCGACGCCACCATCACGTTGGGTTTTAAAAAATGGCTCTAAAGTCGCCCGTTCTCATGAAGACTGGCGCCCTTTTGCTGGACCTTTATCCGCCAGTAGCATTAGACAAACACTCACTATTTTAAATAGCATGTACAGCTGGTTAGTTTCTGCCGGTTATTTAGCAGCGAACCCATTAGCGGTCTTACGTGGGTCTCGCACGGCTCCCGCTAAACGCCTACAACGCTATTTAGATATGGATCTATGGGCTCAAGTTAAACAATGCATTGAGCACTTACCTAAAGATACTGACCGTGAAAAAGAGCATTATTATCGTTATCGCTGGCTCTTTTCGTTGCTGTATTTATGCGGTCTGCGCGTTTCAGAATTAAGCCAAAACCGTATGGGCTCGTTGTTTTCTAAACGTGATCGGCATGGCACTTTACGTTGGTGGATGGACATTACAGGCAAAGGACAAAAAACCCGCACCGTGCCCGTTACCGAAGAGCTTATGAGCGAATTAGTTAGCTATCGCACCTTTAAGGGCTTACCGCCATATCCTCTTGCCAATGAAGAATACCCATTAGTACTTCCCATTGGGCAAAAAAAATTCAAACCGTTAACCCGGGCCGCTATTCATAACATCGTAAAAAGAATTTTTATAGAAACGGCTGCTTATTTACGTGAGCAAGGCCCTGAATACGAAGGCGAAGCGTTGCATGTGGAGCAAGCGTCTACTCATTGGCTACGCCACACGGCTGGTACTCACATGATTGAACAAGACATGGACCTATTACATGTGCGTGATACGCTTGGCCATTCTTCTATTAATACGACGAACCGATACCTTCATACTGCAGACGATGCTCGTCACGATGCCACCGCAGACAAACATAAATTGAAGTGGTGAAGATTTTTAAATCAAACTGCCCTATTTTTTAGGCTAAACCCTAGATTTATTCCCATAAAAAAAGCGCTACATAATGATGTAGCGCTTTTTTTCACTATGACTGTGTGATCCTAGTTAGTAGGAACACCAGCCATGAGCCAATCAACCACAATGGTTAGGTCATCATCACTAATGCCAGCGTTAGGCGGCATAGGGATAGGTCCCCACACCCCTTGGCTACCGTCTTTGATGTGCTTAGCTAATAGCTCTGCATTTGCAGGGTCGCCTTGGTATTTTTCTGCGACTTCTTTATAAGATGGACCAACCACTTTATTGTCCACTTGGTGACAGGCCAAACAGGCATTTTTCTGCAAAATTTCTTGTACTTTTGCAAAAGATGGGGCTTCTGCTTTTGCCACACCTGCACCAAACACTAGTGGCAAGCACAAAGCTAAATATTTAAATTTCATACCAAACTCCAAAAATATATGCTAATTCTATAACATATTTCACTTATACAGCACCATACTTGAGTGACTTAATAAGTCGCTACCAACACAGAGAGACACATGAAAAATATCTTAGTCCCAACCGATGGCTCAAAACCAGCACTTAGAGCACTGGAACTCGCCCTAACGCTGGCTCAACAACAAGCCGAGCCCTGCACAGTGCACATAGTTAATATACAAAGCCCTATTCACTCACATAATGTAAACCGGTTTTTTAGCCCTGAGGTGTTACAAAGCTACTATGAGGACGAAGGCCAAACCGTATTAGCGACGCTAAAACCGATCTTGGATCAAACAAGTGTGCCCTTTCAGACTTATACCGAAGTAGGCACCATCAGTGATGCAATCAAACGATTCATCACTGAACATAGTTGCGATCATCTTATTATGGGAACACGGGGCCTCAGCCCCATCCCCGGCTTAATGCTAGGTTCTAGTGCGACTAAAATCATTCAAGCCGTAGAGATCCCCGTGACCCTAGTTAAATAAATCAGTCTTTAAAAGGAGCCGTCATTGCGAGTGGATCAATCCAAGCATCGTATTGATCCTCGGTTAAATGCCCCAAAGCAATCGCGGCCTCTTTTAAGTTTAATTTATTTTTATGGGCATGCTTAGCAATTGCCGCGGCATTATCATAACCAATATGGCGATTTAACGCAGTAACCAACATCAAATTTTGCTCTAGGTAGAAATCAATTTTTTCTAAGTCAGGCACGATCCCTACAGCACAATGTTCATTAAAGGCAGCGCAAGCATCCCCCAGCAACTGAATGCTCTCCAGCACATTATGTACCATTACGGGTTTATAGACATTGAGTTGGAAGTTCCCTTGGGTACCAGCAAAAGCCACCGCCGCATCATTGCCGAAGACTTGTACACATACCATCGTTAAGGCTTCTGCTTGAGTAGGATTCACCTTGCCCGGCATAATAGATGAACCAGGTTCATTTTCTGGAATTTGAATTTCACCAATGCCACAACGCGGGCCACTAGCAAGCCAACGCACATCATTCGCCATTTTGAATAAGCCTCCAGCCAGAGTGCGTAAAGCAGCTGAAAAATTCACTAAGGCATCGTGGGCGGATAAAGCAAAGAATTTATTATCTGCGCTTTTAAAAGGCATGCCCGTATGCTGAGAAATATACGAAGCGGTTAAATCCCCAAACTGCGGGTGGGCATTTAGCCCTGTGCCTACGGCCGTACCACCAATTGCTAAATCATAGATACCTGGCAATTGCGCGCGGACACTTTGCAGGCCAAAATCAATCTGAGCGACCCAACTACCGATTTCCTGCCCCAAAGTAATAGGAGTCGCATCCTGTAAATGGGTGCGGCCCGTTTTAACGATGCCACTGTATTTTTTAGATAAGTCCGCTAAGGTGTCACGTAACTCTTCGACTAAAGGAAAAAGATGACGATGTGCCGCTAAAGCCACGGCAATGTGCATGGCGGTAGGAAAAGTATCGTTAGAAGACTGACCTCTATTCACATGATCATTGGGATGCACGGGCGTTTTTGAACCCATTTCCCCACCGGCTAATTCAATCGCACGATTGGAAATGACCTCGTTGCTGTTCATATTACTTTGTGTGCCCGAACCCGTCTGGAAAACCACCAAAGGGAACTCATCGTTGAGCTTGCCACTAATGACATCATCCGCGGCCTGTACTATCAAATCCGCTATTTCTAGGGGGATTTGCCCTAGGTCTCGGTTAGCTTTAGCAGCAGATTGCTTAAGAATACCTAAGGACTCGATCAACACAGGTGTTAGTTGAAAACGCCCCACTCCTATAGGGAAATTTTGTATAGAACGTTGTGTTTGTGCTCCCCAATAATGGTTAGCAGGAACTTCAATAGAACCCATAGAGTCGGTTTCAATACGTGCATTTTGCATGATTAGCTCCTTTAAGTGGTCACGCAGGATCGAGACAAATAATAGGCTTAAGCCGTGGTGAAGCGTTGTGCCCAAAGCAGACTGATATCCACCATGCGGTTAGCAAAGCCCCATTCATTATCAAACCAAATAAACAAATTAACTAAACCGGCTTGATTCGTACTGGTTTGGCTGCCATCAATGATGGCAGAATGCGCATCATGATTAAAATCGATAGAAGCATGGGGGCGGTCTGAATAGGCCAAAATATCAGGGTGTTTTTGAGCGGCTTGAATAAACAAGCTATTAATTTCTGTAGACGTGGTGGGTCTACGTAGCTGTACCATTAAATCAATGGCAGACACATTCAAAATAGGTACGCGTATGGCTTTGGCTTGCACTTTATTTTGCAACTGAGGGAGCAGGCGCTCTACCCCTTTAGCCAAACCGGTGGCAACTGGCACCATCGATTGCATAGCGGAGCGTGTACGACGTAAATCACTATGATGATACCCATCTATCATGGGTTGATCATTCATGACCGAGTGCAGTGTGGTCAAAAACGTATAGTCCACCCCATAGGCGGCATCCAGTTCAGCTAACACAGGGATGACGGCATTAGTGGTACACGAGGCATTTGATACCAAACGCTGTTTGCCGTTTAGTTCTTGGTCATTAATGCCGATGACAACGGTATGGTCGACCTCGGTGGCACTATCAGCGGGTTGAGAGACCAAAACACGCGGACAACCGGCTGCTATGAATTGCTCCAACTGCTCGCGCTGTCCATAAACGCCCGAGCATTCTAATAATAAATCAAGCTCGTAGTTAGCCCACGGCACTGCGTTAGAGGTCATTTCATGTGTTACAGCGATCTCTTTGCCATTAATAAGCAAACTGGTTTCGCTACGCCCTACTTTACCTGGGAAAATACCATGCGTAGAGTCAAACTGTGTTAAGTACGCCATGGTTTCTAAGTTTGAAGGCTCATTAATTGCCACCACTTCAATTTGTTGGCTTAAACCTCGTTCGTAAATGGAACGCAATACACATCGGCCAATTCGACCATAACCATTTATAGCAACTCGTATAGGACGCATAACACAGCTTTTAAAATGTAATTGAAAACCCGCCATCTATCACCATAACATGCCCATTTACATAGGAGGCAGCCGGTGATGCTAAAAATACAGCCGCCCCAGCGATTTCGTGAGGCTGTGCCCAGCGTTGCAAAGGATTTCGGCCCAACACCTGGGGCCCTTTAATCGGATCCGCGGCTAATTGTTGATTGGATTCCGTGGCAAACGTACCTGGTGCTATGCCATTGCTTGTGATTCCTTTAGGGCCAAACTCTACCGCCAAGGCTCGTACCATTCCTTCGACGCCTTGCTTAGCTATAGGATAAATGCTGTCTCCTGGGCGAGCAATACGACCTGCTATAGATGACAAACTGATAATACGTCCAGCTAGTTTGTGCTCTACCATTTTTAAGGCGGCAAAACGTGATAACTGTACGGTAGTCGTTAAATTCATTTGAATATGCTCAAGAATTTCTGTGGGGCTACAGGCTTCAAACCCTTTACGCAAACGCTGCCCTACGCAGTTGACATGAATACTTGGAGGCCCTATTTCTTTACATAATATATCTAAATTATGCGTATACAATTCCCAATCATTAATGTCTTGGATTAAGGTGGCTACTGAGTAACCTTGGTCTAGCAGCTGTTGTTGGGCTAAATTGACCTGAGCGGCATTGCGCCCATTTAAAATTACAGTCGCGCCACTGGCTGCATAGGATTTAGCGATGGCAAAACCCAAGCCTTGGCTAGAACCAGTAATCAACGCCACCTGCCCAGTGAGATCAAAATTAGGGCGATCAGATAAAAGCATTAGTTCACCACATGAATAGCCTGCCCTCTGGCATAAGCATTAATTGTTTGAATAAGTACATCGGCCACATATTGCATAGCCTGCTCTGAAGCCCATGCCACATGCGGCGTTAAAATAAAATTAGGCTCATCTAACAACTGCATATAAGGGTGATCCGCCGCAGGCGGCTCTACCTCGCAGACATCCAGCCCTACCCCGCGAATTTGTTTGCTTTTAAAAGCTTGCACCAAAGCCAAGGGATCTATCAGCGCCCCTCTGGCTGTATTAATAATTAAAGGTTGCCTACGCATTAACGCAAACTCTGCCGCTCCTAGCAAATGATGGCTATCTGCGGTGAGGGGGCAATGAAGACTAATTATGTCACTTTGCTCTAAAAATGACGTAAAAGGGACTTTATGGGCGGCGGTGTGACCATTTTTACGCCCAGCGAAAATGACTTTGATCCCTAAAGCACGGGCTTTTTGTGCTAAAGCCTGGCCTATACTGCCCTCGCCTATTAGCCCTAGAGTGGATCCCGCTAAATCACGAATAGGGTAATCAAAATAACAAAACTGAGCACT
>CANROS010000043.1 GCA_947632305.1 uncultured Paenalcaligenes sp.
AGCAGCTAGAGGCTGAACTTTAATCTGAAGGCAGGCCATGGCTGAACTATCGACTATTGCCAGACCTTACGCTGAGGCCCTTTTTGCAGCTGTACGCAATGAGGGTACGCTGGAGCAGTGGTCGGCCCTGTTGTCCGAAATGGCTCAGGTGGCCGGTCACCCAGAGGTTAGCGATATCTTAACTACACCAGGTATCACTAACCAACAGCGTTACGAGCTGTTTACAGGTCTGATGAAAACCCCGCTTACAGATAAAGCGCGGAACTTTCTCGAGTTACTCATAGATAACCAGCGTTTGTTATTAATGCAAAATATCTACGATGAATTCGAGGCATTGAAACACCAACTCGAAGGCTCTGAGGTGGCGCAGATTGTTAGCGCCTTTGAATTAAGCCCCGAGCAACTTAACCAATTAGTTAGTGCTCTAGAAAAGAAGTTTGGCTTGAAACTTATACCCGAGGTGACCGTGGACGCTGCTCTGATCGGTGGTGTACGCGTAATGGTTGGTGACCAAGTACTTGACACTTCCGTGCAGGCCCAGCTGGCCCGCATGCGCGACACACTGGCAGCTTGATCGCCGGCCAGAATACAGGATTCCAGGAGTCTGAACATGCAACTTAACCCGTCTGAGATCAGCGAACTGCTAAAAAGCCGAATTGAAGGCTTAAGCGTGTCCACAGACGTTCGCACCCAAGGTACGGTCGTGGCCGTAACTGACGGTATTACACGCATTCACGGTTTATCCGATGTAATGCAAGGCGAAATGCTCGAGTTCCCTAACAACGTTTACGGTCTTGCTCTAAACTTAGAGCGCGATTCCGTAGGTGCTGTGATTTTAGGTGAATACACCAGCATTTCCGAGGGTGACCCTGTTAAAACAACAGGTCGTATTCTAGAAGTTCCCGTTGGCCCTGAACTATTAGGCCGCGTGGTTGACACTCTAGGTAACCCGATTGATGGTAAAGGTCCTATCAACGCTAAAGAAACCGACGTGATTGAAAAGGTTGCCCCTGGGGTAATTGCACGTCAGTCAGTTGATGAGCCTCTACAAACAGGTATTAAGGCGATTGACGCCATGGTACCTATCGGTCGTGGCCAACGTGAGTTGATTATTGGTGACCGTCAAACTGGTAAAACAGCGGTAGCGGTTGATACCATCATCAACCAAAAAGGCAAGAATGTTAAATGTATTTACGTTGCGGTAGGCCAAAAAGCCTCTACCATTAGTAACGTAGTACGCAAGCTCGAAGAGCATGGTGCGCTAGAGTACACCATCATTGTAGCGGCTGCGGCCTCTGAGTCTGCTGCGATGCAGTACTTGGCACCTTATGCTGGTTGTACAATGGGTGAGTACTTCCGTGATCGTGGTGAAGACGCACTCATCGTATACGATGACTTGACCAAACAAGCGTGGGCTTACCGTCAGGTTTCCCTATTGTTGCGTCGTCCTCCAGGCCGTGAAGCGTATCCTGGTGACGTGTTCTACTTACACTCCCGTTTACTAGAGCGTGCTGCTCGTGTAAATGCTGAATATGTAGAAAAATTCACTAACGGTGCAGTAAAAGGTAAAACTGGTTCATTGACCGCTTTGCCAATTATTGAAACTCAAGCTGGTGACGTGTCTGCTTTCGTTCCTACCAACGTAATTTCTATTACTGACGGTCAGATCTTCTTAGAAACAGACTTGTTCCACGCTGGTATTCGTCCTGCGATTAACGCTGGTATTTCCGTATCCCGCGTGGGTGGAGCAGCCCAAACTAACATCATGAAAAAAATGTCTGGTGGTATTCGTACCGACTTGGCACAGTATCGTGAGTTAGCTGCTTTTGCTCAATTTGCATCTGACTTAGACGAGGCAACTCGCCGTCAGCTAGAGCGTGGTCGTCGTGTTGTAGAGCTACTTAAACAGCCTCAATACGTCACACTGCCAGTATGGGAAATGTCTGTTGCTCTGTTTGCCATTAACAATGGTTACTTTGATAATCTCGAAGTAGAACAGATCTTGTCATTTGAAAAAGCGCTTAAAGACTTCTTGCGTAGTCAGAAGGCTGATTTGGTACAACGTATTGTCGACGCCAACAAGCTTGGTAAAGAAGACGAAGCCGAATTATCTGCTGCAATTGAAGACTTTAAAAAGAACGGCGCATTCTAACTCATAGGCACAATGAGCGAGCCTGCTAGTCAGGCTTCGCAATGCCTTTACAGGAAAGTGTGATGGCCGGAATTAAGGAAATTCGTACAAAGATCAAGAGCGTACAAAATACGAGCAAGATCACCAAAGCCATGGAGATGGTGGCCGCGTCCAAAATGCGTAAAGCGCAAGAACGGATGCGTGCAGGTCGTCCCTATGCAGACAAAGTGCGCGAAATTGCAGCACATTTGATGCAGGCTAACCCAGACTACACTCACGCTTACATGCAAGAAAGCAAAGAGCTGAAAAATGTAGGCGTTATTGTAGTAACAACCGATAAAGGGTTGTGCGGCGGCTTAAATACGAACGTGTTGCGTTTGGTGCTAAATCGTTTACGCGATTTTAAAGACCAAAATATTCAGGTTCAAACTACCGCTTTTGGGACTAAAGGTGCTTCGATGCTTGCGCGTATTGGCGCTAACTTGGTCTCACAAGAAGTGCAATTGGGCGACGAACCAGACTTATCTCGTTTGATCGGCGCCATCAAAGTGCAACTTGATGATTACTTAGATGGCAAGCTTGATGCCGTTTACATTGCAACTAGCTTGTTTGTAAACACCATGAGGCAAGAGCCTACTTTTATTCGTTTGCTCCCTCTGCCTAGTGATCTTAATGATCCTTTTCAGTCTAAGGGCGACGACGTCAAGAGTGCACAAAAGGTCAACCAATCCGAATATGGCTGGGATTACATTTACGAACCTAATGCAAAGGCTGTAATTGACGATCTACTACAGCGTTACGTCGAAGGTTTGATTTACCAGGCAGTGGCCGAGAATATGGCTTCGGAACAGTCAGCGCGTATGGTTGCGATGAAATCCGCATCCGATAACGCTGGAAAAGTTATTGACGAATTACAGTTGGTATACAACAAGACTCGTCAGGCTGCTATTACTAAAGAAATTTCTGAAATCGTGGGGGGAGCCGCTGCGGTTTAATTATCGCTAGGCTAACCGTATACGTTATTAAGCAAGGACTAAACATGAGCAACGGTACCATCGTTCAGTGCATCGGCGCCGTGGTGGATATTCAGTTCCCCCGCGACAGCATTCCAAAGATTTATGATGCACTCAAGCTAGTCGATGCAGATTCTAAATTTGCTGAACACGACTTAACCTTTGAAGTGCAGCAGCAGTTAGGCGACGGCATTGTGCGCACAATTGCTATGGGTTCCAGTGATGGGCTACGTCGTGGTATGGGCGTATCTAACACAGGTGCACCTATTTCTGTACCTGTAGGCACAGGCACCTTGGGTCGTATTATGGACGTGCTAGGCCGTCCTATCGATGAGGTTGGCCCGATCGACTCTAACGAGACTCGTTCTATTCACCAAGAAGCCCCCAAGTTTGATGAGCTATCTCCGTCCGTAGAGCTACTCGAAACCGGTATTAAAGTAATTGACTTGGTCTGCCCATTTGCTAAGGGTGGTAAAGTTGGTCTATTTGGCGGTGCGGGTGTTGGTAAGACGGTTAACATGCTTGAGCTGATTAACAACATCGCTAAACAGCATAGCGGTTTGTCCGTATTTGCTGGTGTGGGTGAGCGTACTCGTGAGGGTAACGACTTCTACCACGAGATGGCTGAAGCGGGTGTGATTCAATTAGATGATCTAAAAGAATCCAAAGTATCCATGGTGTTTGGTCAGATGAACGAGCCACCTGGAAACCGTCTGCGCGTTGCTCTTTCTGGCCTAACTATGGCTGAGAAATTCCGTGACGAAGGTCGTGATGTTCTATTCTTCGTGGATAATATTTACCGTTACACCTTGGCCGGTACTGAAGTATCCGCGCTATTAGGTCGTATGCCTTCCGCCGTGGGTTACCAGCCTACATTGGCCGAGGAAATGGGTAAACTCCAAGAACGTATTACTTCCACCAAGACAGGTTCTATCACGTCTATTCAGGCCGTTTACGTTCCTGCGGATGACTTGACTGACCCATCTCCTGCTACAACGTTCTTGCACTTAGACTCCACAGTTGTATTGTCTCGTGATATTGCTGCTTTGGGTATTTACCCTGCGGTTGATCCACTTGACTCTACCAGTCGTCAGCTTGATCCCCAAGTTGTGGGTGAAGAGCATTACGCGATTGCTCGTGGCGTTCAGCAAACTTTGCAGCGCTACAAAGAACTACGCGATATTATTGCAATTTTGGGTATGGACGAATTGTCTCCTGAAGACAAACTTGCCGTGGCCCGTGCACGTAAGATCCAGCGTTTCTTGTCACAGCCTTTCCACGTAGCCGAAGTCTTTACTGGTGCTCCGGGCAAGTTTGTGTCCTTGGCTGAAACCCTACGTGGCTTTAAGATGATTGTTGATGGCGAGTGTGATGCTTTGCCAGAGCAAGCCTTCTACATGGTAGGTGGTATTGACGAAGCCATCGAGAAAGCCAAAACCCTACAATAAGGATTGATCATGGGTACGCTTCAAGTTGACGTAGTCAGTGCGGAAAAATCATTGTTTTCTGGTGAGGCCAATTTTGTGGTTTTACCAGGAGAGTCAGGTGAGCTAGGTATTTTGCCTGGTCACACCCCACTGATTTCTCGCGTTCGTCCGGGTACCATGAAAATCGAACTTGTCGACGGCACCGAAGAGTTAATCTTTATTGCCGGCGGTATTCTCGAAGTTCAACCCGGTATGGTCTCTATATTATCCGATACAGCGATACGTGCAGAGGATTTGGACGAGGAAAAAGCACTTGCTGCACGTCAGCAAGCGGAAGATTCCTTGCTCAATGCTAAAGACAAAGCTGATATTGCAGTGGTTGAAGCTGAACTGGCTATGTTGGCAGCTCAAGCTCTAGCTGCTCGCAAAGTACGCAAAGGTTCACGTTTCTAAAACGGGTTTACCTTGCATAAATAGGCGCCTTAGGGCGCCTATTTCATGAGTACTCACCCAGCTAAGTAGTAATACGCAGTATGAAAAGTCGTGCTTGCGTGAAGTACGCATAGTCTTTCCCATAGGGGCTTTTTATGATGAGAGCACCTTATGACATCTAGATGGGAGAGACGTATGAAACCAATTTCTCAGTGTGTGTTACTGATTGATCAAGCCAGTGCTTGGGCTCAGGCTTATGCTGGCACGTATAAGCAACTCCAAGTCCACACCCTCAGCTTCGAGCCTTTGCTCCAAGGCGATACGCCTGAACAGGGTCTCAGGCATTGGGCGACCAACTTGTTGTATTACGATCTGGCCATAGTGGTGGTTTGCCCCAGCAATCTCGCCTGGGTTCGTAGCCAACTGCATTATGCACGTACTTATTTACGTACTCCGGTCTTGGCTTTAGTTAAAGATCTACAGCCTGTAGCCATTCAAGATATGCTTGATGCGGGTGCCGTTGATTTCATCATGGACTACCGCTTTGCTACAGAGTTCTCTATTCGTGTTAAAATTTTGCAACAACGTTTGCAGAAATCGTTTAGCCGTTCATCTACAGTCCCCCAGAGAGAATCCTCTTCTTTAGAGGCCCAGGAACCGAACTCTCTAGAGGCATATACAGCAGCGTTAGCGACTCGATACGCTGTGCATAGCCAGCCCTTCCAGCAAGCTAAAAATACCGTGATTCAGCGTTTTGAAAAAGCCTATATTCGAGCTGCTCTAGTTCGTAATCAAGGCAATATCACGCGAGCCGCTCGCTGCGCACAAAAACATAGGCGCTCGTTTTGGGAGCTTATGCGTAAACATAACATTGATGCTGAAATTTATAGGATGCCTGCCTGTCCAGAACAGCCATCAATTCGTTAAAATAAGCAGGCTTTGATTTTTTAGGAATTGCCGTGTCATTACCTCAACTCAAAAACGATATTTTGTTGCGCTCTTTGTTGCGCGAGCCTGTGCCTTATACCCCCGTTTGGTTAATGCGCCAAGCGGGTCGTTATTTGCCCGAGTACCGTGCTACGCGCGCCGAAGCCGGTTCTTTTATGGGCCTAGCACAAAATAAAGAATACGCATGCGAGGTCACATTGCAGCCTTTGCGTCGTTTTGATCTGGATGCGGCAATCTTATTTTCAGATATTTTAACTGTGCCCCATGCCATGGGGTTAGGCCTGGACTTTGTTCATGGTGAAGGCCCTCAGTTTGCGCATCCTATTGAAAATGAAGACGATGTAAAACGTTTAGCCGTACCAGATATGGCAAAACTGCAATATGTGTTTGATGCCGTAAACTTGATCCGTCGCGAATTGGATGGCAAGGTACCTCTTATTGGTTTTGCCGGTAGTCCTTGGACTATTGCGTGTTATATGGTCGAAGGCCGTGGCTCTGCCGATTACCGCAAAATTAAAGGCATGATGTACGGTCGTCCTGATCTAGTACACCAGATTTTAGAAATTAATGCCCAGACCACCATCCAGTACCTCAACGAGCAGATTCGTGCTGGCGCTCAAGCTGCGATGATTTTCGATAGCTGGGGTGGGGTGATGGCTGACACGCTATTCCAAGAGTTCTCTTTGGCCTACACCAAAAAAGTGGTAGAGGGTTTAATCCGCGACAATGACGGCCGTCGTGTGCCAGTGATCGTTTTCACTAAAGGCGGTGGTCAATGGCTCGAAGACATCGAACAGTGTGGTGCCGATGCGGTAGGGGTGGACTGGACCGTTAACCTAACCAAAGCCCGTCAACGCCTCCAAGACCGTGTTGCCTTCCAAGGCAATATGGACCCAATGGTCATGTTTGGTGGTGCTGAAGCCGTCACCAAAGAAGTCCGTCGCGTTATTGATGATTTTGGTGTGGTGGGCAAGGGTGGCCACGTCTTTAACTTTGGCCATGGTATTTCCCAGTTTACCAACCCAGAAATGGTGAAAGTGCTAGTGGACGAAGTCCACAGTTATAGCGCAAAAATGCACCTGTAATGTAAGAGGGCCATGCCCACTATCTGTGGTTTGTATGAGGGGCCCATGGCCCCGATAGTCGTGTACCATGGGCGCAGCCACGTTGCACCCTCATCGCGAGCCTGTCTCGCTTCTACGTGATAAATAGGGTATTGCATGAGCTTTTATCAAAAGTTAAGTTTGATCTTAGGCTGCTTGGGTATGGGAACAGTGCAGGCGCAGGCTCTAGAGCAGGTGGGCCTAAAAGACTGGACTTACACCTTAACACCGTATGCTTGGGCTGCCAGCTTGTCTGGAGATGCCTCTGTATTTGGTGCACCCAAAGTCCATGTTAACTCCAGCTTTAGCTCCTTAAAGAAAGACTTGGATTTTGCTGGTATGTTGGTAGGAACTGCCCGTAAAGATCGCATCGGTGTTTTTGCGGACCTTACTTATGTTAAAGCCTCAGCCGGAGCCTCTTTGCCTGCTGGCTTACCCGCAAACCAAGTGCGCTTTGGTGCCAAAGCGTTTACGGCTATGTTGGGCGGCGGTTATGCCGTTTGGTATAGTGAAAATGGCCATCTAGATGTGTTGGGCGCGGTACGTTATTGGGATGTCAATGCCGCGGTGACATTGGATGGTGGATATTTTAATCACCTAGAGCGTAAAGACGGTGCGAATTGGGCAGACTTTCTAGTGGGCCTGCGTGGGGTGCATTATTTTGCTGATCACGTGTATGCGTCGGGTTGGGCCTTAGCCGGGGGTGGTGGCTCTCGGTTTAGCTGGGATGTCGCGGCGGGTGTGGGTTACAAGTTTAACTCTGCTGTGTCTGCCCAAATAGGTTATAGAGCCTTAGGCGTAGACTATAGTCGTAATCGTTTTCAATACAAAATGGTACACAAAGGGCCGGCTGTAGGCTTAACGTGGCGCTTCTAAAAGACATGGCACCACGCTATTGGCTGCGTATTGCTCTAGATTTACCTTTGCCGGGTTTGTTTGATTATTACCATACCGAACCGGTCGCCATTGGCATACGCGTGTTAGTACGGTTCGGGGCGCGTCAGTTGGTAGGCATGGTCATAGAGACTCCCGATCAACCTGAATACGACGCAGATCGGGTTAAACGCATAGAAATGCCTTTGACTGATCTGCCGCCTATGCCCGATGTGTGGCTAGATATGGCGCAGTTTGCTGCCCGTTATTACCAACGCCCTCTAGGCGAGGTAGTCTTACCGGTTTTACCGGCGCCGCTACGTCGTCCCGCGGCCTACACGGGTAAAAAGTCGGCTGGTGGCCCAGTGGCTAGACAGCTAGCCCGCCAAAGTAAAAATCCCCCTATTAAAAAAAAGAATAAAAAACTAGCGGCTCCGGTGTTAAATACAGAGCAGCAGGCGGTAGTGCAGCGTTTGCTCGAAGCCAGTCATCCGGCGCGATTTTTATTGTATGGGGTGACAGGTAGCGGTAAAACAGAGACGTATTTACGTTTAGCCTTAGAGGTGCTAGCCCAAGGCAAGCAGGTGCTATTTATGGTGCCTGAGATTAATTTAACCCCTCAGTTTGAAAAGACCTTAAGGCAGCGTTTAGTCGCTGATGACGGTGCAGCGTATCCTATTGCTGTAATGCATAGTGGCCTCGCAGATGGCAAGCGCTTAGAGTCATGGTTGGCCATTAGCCAAGGCGAAGCGCGTGTGCTGTTGGGGACTCGGATGGCCGTGTTTAGCCCAATGCCTGATTTAGGGTTAATTATTGTGGATGAGGAACATGATCCGTCTTATAAACAGCAAGATGGCTTGCGGTATTCGGCGCGTGATTTGGCCGTTTGGCGCGCTCAGCAGTTAGGTATTCCTATTGTCTTGGGTTCTGCGACGCCCTCGTTTGAAAGTTGGCGCCATGCTGAACAAGGGCATTACGAACTCTTACGTTTAACACAGCGAGCCACAGCTGTGGCTTTACCTGAAATCCGCTTGATTGATACGCGCCGTGCTCAACTAGAGCAAGGGTGGGCACCGCAATTATTAGAAGCCTTAGAAAGCACCTTACAGGCGGGACAGCAGGCCTTGGTGTTCTTAAATAGACGCGGGTACGCCCCTGTGTTGCACTGTGGCTCGTGTGGTTGGCTTAGCCAGTGTTCGCATTGTTCCGCCTATGCGGTGTTGCACAAAGGGCATAAACATTATATGCAGTGTCATCACTGCGGCGATCAAAGTCCGGTGGCCAAACATTGCCCAGACTGTGGTTATGTGGATTTAAAACCTATCGGTCATGGCACTCAGCGAGTTGAGGAGTTTTTAACTGAACGTTTTCCCCAAGCAAGGATTTTACGGATTGATGCCGATGCCACTCGTCGCAAAGGCAGTGCCGAACGCTTATTTGCTCAGGTGCATGCCGGCGAGGTAGACATTCTGATTGGTACCCAAATGGTGTCTAAGGGCCATGATTTCAGCCGCTTAGCCTTGGTGGTAGTGCTAAATGCCGATACCATGCTGTTTGCTCAAGACTTCAGAGCGCCTGAGCGCTTGTTTGCGCAATTAATGCAGGTAGCGGGACGAGCTGGACGACATCATGAGGGTGCACAAGTCTTAGTGCAAACGGATTATCCTGATCAAGCTGTGTACCAAGCGCTGTTAAAGCACGACTATGCTGTGTTTGCGCAGCATGAGTTAACGCAGCGTCAAAGCGTGGGTTTGCCGCCTTATGTGCATTTAGCCTTAATTACGGCCGAGGCCAAAAGCTTAGCACAAGCGCTTGATTTTCTTAAGCAGGCTAAGGACTGGGCTCAGCATCCCGATATGCCAGGAAGAGATCGTGTCTTTTTATATGATGCCGTGCCTTTGCGCATTGTGCGGGTGGCTAATGTAGAGCGGGCTCAGCTACTAATAGAAAGCCAACATCGTTCTGCCTTGCAGGCTTTTTTACGGGCCTGGGGGAGCCAGCTGGATGAGTTAGCGAAATATTATCGATGCAGATTTACTCTAGAAGTGGATCCTCAGGAAATTTAAATGAGCATAGCCTTAGGTTTAAATCCGGCTCAAGCAGAGGCGGTACGTTATTTGGATGGACCTGCTTTGGTGTTAGCCGGAGCTGGCAGCGGCAAGACGCGTGTGATTACGCAGAAAATTGCTTATTTAATCGGAGAGTGTGGTTATAGCGCTAGACAAATTACGGCGCTTACTTTTACGAATAAAGCGGCCCGAGAAATGGCAGAGCGAGTGCATGGTTTAATCGAACGACGTTTAGCGCGTGGTTTAACCATTAGTACCTTTCACTCCTTGGGCCTGAAAATTTTACGCGCTGAGGCAGAGCAGGCGGGTTTGAAGCCACGTTTTTCTATTATGGATGCGAATGATACCCTAGGGGTTATTCAGGAAATCTTGGCGACTACCGACAAAGGACGTTTACGAGCGGTACAACAAGACATCTCTTTGTGGAAAAATGCATTACTGAGTCCTAATGCTGCGGCCCAAGCGGTGCAAACGCCCAGCCAAGCAGAATCAGCAAAGGTATACCGCAGTTATGATGAAACGCTGCGTGCTTATCAAGCGGTTGATTTTGATGACCTAATTCGCTTGCCCACAGAGCTCTTAGAAAGCAATGCCGAGGTCCGGGCGCGCTGGCAAAAAAAGGTTCATTATTTACTGGTAGATGAATACCAAGACACTAATACGTGTCAGTACCGATTGGTTCAAGCCTTAGTGGGCGAACGGGCCATGTTTACCGCGGTAGGCGATGATGATCAAGCGATTTATGCATGGCGCGGGGCGACGGTAGAAAACCTGCAACAATTGACTGTGGACTATCCGCATTTAAAGCTGATTAAGCTTGAGCAAAACTACCGGTCTTCGCAACGTATACTTGAGGCCGCCAATAATGTGATTGGACATAATCCTATCGTATTTGGTAAAAAACTCTGGTCTGAGCTGGGTTTAGGTGAGTCCATTAGCATCAAAGATTGTGATGATGAGCAATCTGAGGCGCAATGGGTGGGGATTAGTTTGTCGGCTGAGCATTTTGAGCGTAAAGCGAAGTGGGGTGATTTTGCGGTGTTGTATCGCAGCAATCAGCAAGCTCGACTGATAGAGCAGCAGTTGCGTGAACTGCGTATTCCCTATGTGATGAGTGGTGGGCAAAGCTTTTTTGATAAGGCTGAAATTCGTGATGTGTTGTCTTATATACGTTTAATTGCCAATCACGATGATGACCCCGCTTTTATTCGGGCCGCTACCACACCGCGTCGAGGTATAGGTCAAAGCACCCTCACTCAGTTGGGCGAGGTGGCTGTGGAGCATAAGATTTCTATGTTTGAGGCCATTGATGTGATGGGCCTGACTGACCGGTTAGCAGAGCGTCAACTCAAGCCCTTGCAGGTGTTCAGAGAGTTCATTCTGCGTTTAACTCATAAAGCCGAACAAACTGGGGTTCAGGGGGCGGCCGTTTTAGATGAGCTGTTGTCGGCCATCAATTACGAAGGGTATTTGTATGATGTGTTCGAGGACAAACCCGCTTTGTCACGGTGGCATAATGTTTTAGAGTTGGTCGATTGGCTCAAATCTAAAGCCGAACAAGATGAGATGAGCCTGTTGGATTTATCGCAGCATGTGGCCTTGATCACTATGCTAGAACGAAATGAACAAGCGGATGAAGTGGATGCCGTGCATTTATCAACTTTGCATGCGGCAAAAGGCTTGGAGTACAAGCATGTGTTTTTAATTGGGGTTGAAGAGGGCTTACTGCCGCATTTAGGGCGCGATGACGAGGACATCCCTGTAGGCCAAGAGGAAATCGTTTTAACTCAGCGTATCCAAGAAGAACGGCGTTTAATGTATGTAGGAATTACTCGGGCGCAGCGTAGTCTGCGGGTTAGCTGGTGCAAGCGCCGCCGTCGTGCTAAAGAATACACGGTCCGAGAAAAATCACGGTTTATCGCTGAAATGGGTTTAGCAGAAAGTGCGATTGTCGAAGAAGCGCAGGCCCATATGACGCCCAAAGAGCGTTTGAGCTTATTGAAAGACTTATTGAAGTAGAAAAACAAAAGCACCACGATAAAAGTGGTGCCTTACTTTTTTACTTTACTGTATCCAGTGTATTTTGCCTTGGTAGGCGCCCCTACTTAACAAGTTCAAGTAAGAGCTGTGGTTAGCCACAGTTTGGCTGACTTTGCAATTAGTAGTAAATACCTGATTGAATACGACCTTCTTTCATACGAGCTTCGTAAATAGATTCAGATAATGCAATAATTTTATTGCCAAATTTTGTCGCAACTTTTTTCATCGTTGCGCCAATGGTGCTAACAACATCTTTTAAGGATACAGCTTCGCCATTGCTTAGAGTTTGGTCCAAGATTGAACGTTCAATAGAATCACTCCAGCGAGTGTTTTTAAGTTCAGCCTTTAGCGTAGCCATGTGTGTATTCCTTGAGAAGAAAGAGTCATGTGTGAGTGACAGTATTTGCATTATAGGGTTTTCCCTAGGGTAGAGTCAAGGGTAAACCCTAGTGTGTGGTGTATAAACACAAAGGCTTCAATGGGTTAAGCCCCTAGAGGCATTACAATACTAGATGTATATGTCTGGTTTATGAAGGAGGCGGAGATGAGTCAAATTATAAAAAAATGGCAGCAAGGCTATGGACCTATCCAGCACAGCGCTGAAAGTTGTCAGTCCATAGCACAAATGGCACAGCGCTTAGTGGATGCAGGTGTGCAGCCGCATTTAGAGGCCGTTTATGAAAAACTCATTGCATTAGACCGTTTAACTGCAGCCGCTATGTGGGTGGTGGTGCATATGACGTATGCCAATCGAGTTCGTTTAGATGGGGCACCGCTAGAGGCCCAAGATTTTAAAGCGCAGCCCGAAGGACATACCGGTGGGGCGCTCAATATGGTGCCGGCCTACGCGGCCTATATGACCTTAAATGCATTAACTGGAGAAACCCGTGGCTGGCTCATGGGCCAAGGGCACAGTGTGGCCGCGGTGGATGCCATTAATGTGCTTTTAAATAATTTACACCCAGAACAAGAGGCGGCTTATGGGGGCGGAGAGTCTGGTTTAAACCAGTTAGTACAGGATTTTTATGGCTATGCCCAAGCGGCAGACGGTTCTGTTGCGGCCCCATTAGGTAGCCATGTGAACCCACATACAGCAGGGGGTATTATTGAGGGCGGTTATTTGGGCTTTGCTGAGCTGCAATACGTACACATGCCTTTGCCCGGGGAAAAGCTAGTGACTTTTCTCTCTGACGGAGCGGCTGAAGAGCAACGAGGTAGTGACTGGATCCCTCGATGGTGGCGGGCCCATGATACGGGGATGCCGTTACCTATTATGATTGCGAATGGGCGCCGTATCGAGCAACGTACACAAATGGGAACCCTCGAAGGTTTAAGCGGTTTTATGGATCATTTAAAGGGGTGTGGTTTTGACCCTATTGCTTTTGATGGGCGCGATCCAGCGATGTTTGTTTACACCCTTTGGGATATGGAACACCGTTTAGCCGTTAGGGCGGAATCCGTTCAGGCCGGACAACGCCCGTACCCCATTAAAATTCCTTATGGCATTGCTCATACCACTAAAGGCTTTGGTTTTTATGGTGCCGATGAAAATGCAGCGCATAATTTACCCTTACCCGCTAATCCTCATGTGGATGCAAACGCCCGTCAGTTATTTAATCAATATGTCCAACCGCTCTGGGTGCCTACTGCAGAGCTAGCCCAAAGTGTGCAGCTGTTAAAAACACATGTGGCGCAAAATCGTGTGAGGGAGCGTGATAATAGTTTGGCCACACGTCAACCAGATCTGCCTCAGTTGCCGCCATTGCGCTTTGAGGACGTAGGGATGGTGCTTAGTCCTATGACGGCTGTGGATCGCTTCTTTGTCGAGTTGGTGCGTTTGAATCCAGAGCTCAGAGCTCGCGTAGGTAACCCTGACGAGTTAGCCAGTAATCGTTTAACGCAGACTTTAAAAACGTTAAAACATCGTGTCTCAGATCCTGAAGGTGAGACGGAGTCATTGCATGGGCAGGTGATCACGGCGTTAAACGAAGAGGCGGTTGTGTCTGCGTGTATAGGAAATCAGGCGGGTTTGAATCTAGTGGCCAGTTACGAGGCATTTTGTGTAAAGATGCTAGGGGCTTTACGTCAGCGTATTATCTTTGCACGTCAGCAAAAGGAAGTAGGCCGACCGGCGCAATGGTTAAGTTGGCCTGTAATTGCGACTTCGCATACGTGGGAAAACGGTAAAAATCAGCAGTCTCACCAAGACACCACTTTTGTTGAAGCCTTATTGGGCGAGATGAATGATGTGTCTAGGGTTTTATTCCCAGCAGATTACAACAGCTTTATGGCGTTGTTGCCCAGTATTTATCAATCGCGCGGGCAAATTGTCAGCATTGTGGCCCCTAAGCGAGATCATGTGACGCGTTTTAGTGCTGAGCAGGCCCAGCAGCTAGCTAGCGACGGCGCTTTAATCCTAGCCGAGCATGCAGGTAAGCAGCCGGTGTTGTTGATCGCTAATGGCAGCTACCAATTGGTGCAATTAGAGCTAGCTGCCCAGCGTCTACAAGAGCAAGGGGTGGGGTATAGATTGGTCTATGTCCAAGAACCCGGACGCTTGCGAGCCGCACGAGATGCCCATGAGGCCACAATTGCATTAGAGGAAAATGCCATTGAAGCTCTATTCCCTGAGCACTATGATTCTCGTATTGCCTTAACGCATATGCGCCCAGAGCTCTTTCGTGGTCATTTAGCGAGCTTATTGCCGCGAGCGTCCCAAAGTCGAGTTTTAGGCTATATCAACCGCGGTGGCACCCTAGATGATTTTGGGATGCTATTTGCTAATCGTTGCACTTGGGCTCATGCAGTGGAAGCGTATGCGCAGTTGAGCCAGACGGACTTAAGCTTGTATTTAAGCCCCGAAGAAGCCGCAGCAGTGCAGGCCAAAGGTCGGCCAGCCCATCTGCGCCCTCGTCATTAAATGAAAACCTTAGCCCGCTGTATAAAAAGTACAGCGGGTTTTTTAAAGGTAAAACATATTACATTTTTTTGATACTATCCTATTAATCCGTATCGTTTTAATCAAGTGATTTATCTAGAGGAGACATGATGGCTAGCATACAAAAAGTGGGCATTATTGGCGCTGGGGCCATGGGGCAAGGCATCGCTCAAATTGCAGCTCAAGCCAATTTGCAGGTGTATTTGTTTGATGTGAATGAAGTGGCTGTTAGTAAAGCACAAGAGCAGCTGGCAGCTATTTGGGCGCGGCAGGTGGAACGGGGGCGTATGAGCCAAGAGCAGGTTCAAGCGGCTCAGGCGCAAATCAAAGCGTGCTCGCAGCTAGAGGACATGGCCGAGGCAGATTTAGTGATTGAAGCCATTGTAGAGAATCTAGCGGTAAAACAAGAGGTTTTTAAACAGTTAGAGGCGCTAGTACGTTCAGACTGTATTTTGGCTTCTAATACCTCTTCCTTATCTATTACGGCCATTGCACAAGCGTGCGCACAACCAGAGCGGGTGGCTGGCTTTCATTTTTTTAATCCTGTGCCCTTAATGAAAGTGGTGGAGGTGATCGAAGGCTTACGTACCGCGCCCACAACATGCGAGGCCTTGGTAGAGGTGGCTCAGCGGATGGGCCATACTCCTGTGCGTGCTAAAGACATGCCTGGTTTTATTGTGAACCATGCAGGTCGCCCAATGAATATAGAGGGCTTAAAAATAGCTCAGGAACAGGTCACAGACTTTGCTACGGTAGATGCCATTATGCGTGAGCAGGCTGGTTTTAGAATGGGGCCTTTTGAGCTGCTGGATTTAACGGCACTCGATGTGTCTCATCCTGTGATGGAGTCTATTTATAATCAGTTTTATCATGAGCCTCGTTTTAGACCTTCTCCGATTACGGCAGTACGTCATGCGGGCGGTATGTATGGCCGTAAGACAGGGCAGGGGTTTTACCGTTATGTTGACGGTCAAAAACAATTACCTGAGCCCACTTCCTTGCCTGAACTACAGTCTGGATTGAAAGTGTGGGTTTTACCCCATCATGCGGAAGGGTATGCTCGGGTTACCGAGTTATTGACGCGTTTAGGCGTTGCCATCGATGAAAGCGAAGACGCTCCAGAGGACGCGTTGATTGTGATTACCCCTTATGGTGAGGATGTGGCCACAGTAGTCGCCAATTTTGGTTTAGATGCACAGCGCACCATTGCCTTGGATACTGCTTTTGGCTTGGAGGCAGGACGACGTCGCGTTGTTATGCGTTCTATTTTGACGGCAGATGCCTGGACGAGTCAGGCTTTGGCTTTGCTGGGCTCTGATCAGACACCAGTGAGCCTGATTGAAGACTCCGCTGGGTTTGTAGCGCAACGTTTAGTGGCATCTATAGTGAATGGTGCATGTGATATTGCCCAGCAGGGCATTGCAACAGCCGCTGATATAGATACGGCCGTGTCTTTGGGGTTGGGGTATCCGCACGGTGGACCTTTGTCTTTAGGAGACCACCTCGGGGGTGAGTTAGTGCTTGAGATTTTGCAGTCTATGCACTATGTGACGGGTGATATGCGTTATAGACCTAGCTTGTGGTTACAGCGCCGCGTGCAGTTGAATACCTCTTTACGCACGAGTCGTTAAGCAAAAAAAACCGAATGCCAAGGCATTCGGTTTTTTTAGGCTATCTGAAAAACTAGCGAGCGTCTTCGATCATGTAAAGGATGGCATCGCGTAAGTCATCATCAGAGGCGGTCATGGCAGTGCCTCGGGGAGGCATAGCCCCTTTACCTGTAATCGCAATTTGTAGCATGGTATCTAGGCCAGTTTCAATATAGGGAGCCCAAGCTACGCTATCCCCTAATTTAGGCGCGCCTGCAATGCCTGCAGTGTGACAGACAAAGCAAGTTGTGTCATACAGGCTTTTACCATTAGCGAGCTGTTCTGGCGTGGCAGCGGGAATGTCAGAACCGGCAGCGGCGGGGGCAGCAGCAGGCGCGGCCTCTGCTGTTTGCTCTTGTTCGGCAGCAGATTCCTCTACTACGTCATCAGCACCCGTAGGCAGGTCAAAGTTAGCACCTGCCGCATTCGCCATATAGACCATAGCGCGTTCTACTTCGATATCAGCCAGTGCAGTATTGCCGCCTTTAGCTGGCATAGCGCCTTTGCCCCCGAGGGCAACTTTTAACATGGCCTCGTAGCCTTCTTCGATATACGGGAACCAAGCTGCGTTATCACCAAATTTAGGCGCACCCGCTACAGAAGCGGCGTGACAGGTCGCACAGGTCATGTCGTAGACTTCTTGGCCTGATTTTAAGGGGCGATCCCCTTCTTCGACGACGCTAAGGGCAAATTTGGCCACGGGTTGGATGCGAGAAGAAACCCCCTCGGTAGTATCCAAGCGGGACTTGCCAGTACGCAAGTCATTGGTATTGATGTCGATGAAATACATTGCCCCACCAACAACGAGCAAAAACAAAACAGACAACCAGAAAATACGGGCTGGGTTTTTGACTTCAATAGACTGTTTATTGTCGTTGTTGTGAGGTTGTTGTTCCGTAAGGCTCATAGTCGGATCCTGCGAAATCGTACAAAGTGGGCGGGCTGACTACTGTTTAGTACGTCGCCACAAGAAAATTGGGTACCTATTAACCCGTAATTATAGCGGACTAAGTATACTATGTGGATAGTCAAGCTGAGGTTAAATTCGAGTTAAAGCAAAAATAGCTCAACAAAAAGTATTATACGGGTTAAAATGCTTGATTAGGCGCCCGTAGTTCAATGGATAGAATTAGAGTTTCCGAAGCTCTCGATACAGGTTCGATTCCTGTCGGGCGCGC
>CANROS010000044.1 GCA_947632305.1 uncultured Paenalcaligenes sp.
GTGGATGATTTTTTAATGTGTTCTTAGACTGACAGGTACTAAATGAAAATTCATGAATATCAGGGCAAAGCACTGTTAAGAAAGTACGGTGTAGCGGTGCCAGAAGGCATCCCTGCGTTTTCCGTCGACGAAGCAGTAGCAGCAGCTGAAAAGCTCGGGGGACCGGTTTGGGTAGTGAAAGCACAAATTCATGCCGGTGGTCGCGGTATGGGTGGTGGTGTGAAGCTCGCTCGTTCCATGGAAGAAGTAAAAGAATTGGCCACTGAAATCTTGGGTATGCAGTTGATCACGCATCAAACTAGCCCTCAGGGTCAAAAAGTACGTCGTTTGCTGATCGAAGACGGCGCTGACATCCAGACCGAATACTACGTAGGTATTGTGACTGACCGCGAGTCCCAGCGCATTTGCGTGATGGCCTCTGCCGAAGGCGGTATGGAAATCGAAGAAGTCGCAGAAACTAACCCAGAAAAAATTCTGAAAGTGTTTGTTGATCCAAAAACAGGTTTAACCACCGAAGAAGCCATTGGCTTAGCTGCTGGCATTGGTATTCCTGAAGCTTCCCAAGCCCAAGCTGCTGATCAATTCCAAAAACTTTACCAAGTCTATTGGGATACTGACGCTTCCTTGGCCGAGATCAATCCATTGATCTTGACGGGTTCTGGCGACATTATGGCTTTAGACGCCAAATTCAACTTTGACACTAACGCGCTATTCCGCCAGCCTGAGTTGGTTGAGTACCGTGACTTAGACGAAGAAGATCCCGCTGAAGTCGAAGCCAGTAAATACGACTTGGCATACATTCAACTCGAAGGCAATATTGGTTGTCTAGTGAATGGTGCGGGTTTAGCGATGGCTACGATGGACACCATCAAGTTATTTGGTGGCGAGCCAGCCAACTTCCTCGACGTGGGCGGTGGTGCTACAGCTGAAAAAGTCACTGAAGCCTTCAAAATCATGTTGAAAAACGATGATGTGAAAGCGATTTTAGTGAACATCTTCGGTGGCATTATGCGTTGTGATGTGATTGCTGAAGGTGTTATTGCCGCATGTAAAGCAGTCAACCTAGATGTGCCACTCGTGGTCCGCATGAAAGGTACCAACGAAGAGCTAGGCAAGAAAATGCTAGCTGAGTCTGGCTTGCCTATCATCAGTGCAGACACCATGGCCGAAGCCGCCACCAAAGTGGTTGCCGCCGCTAAGTAACCGGAAAGGATTGTTTACATGTCAATTTTGATCAACAAAGATACCAAGGTTATTACACAAGGTATTACTGGTAAAACAGGTCAGTTTCATACACGTATGTGCCGTGAATACGGTAACGGTATGGAAGCTTTTGTAGCAGGCGTTAACCCACGTCGTGCTGGCGAGGATTTCGAAGGCGTGCCTATTTACGCGACTGTCAAAGAAGCGCGTGATGCAACCGGTGCAACGGTATCCGTTATTTACGTTCCACCAGCAGGTGCTGCTGCCGCTATCTGGGAAGCCGTAGAGGCCGATTTAGACCTCGTGATTTGTATCACCGAAGGCATTCCTGTCCGTGACATGCTCGAGCTACGCAACCGTATGCGCGACGAAAACAAGAAAACCTTGTTGCTTGGCCCTAACTGCCCAGGTTTGATTGTTCCTGACGAAATCAAGATCGGTATTATGCCTGGTCATATTCACCGTAAAGGTCGTATTGGTGTGGTTAGCCGCTCCGGTACCCTTACTTACGAAGCGGTTGCTCAATTGACAGAGCTTGGTCTAGGTCAGTCTGCTGCAGTAGGTATTGGTGGTGACCCTATCAACGGTCTAAAACACATTGATGTGTTGAAAATGTTCAACGACGATCCTGATACCGATGCAGTTATCATGATCGGCGAGATCGGCGGTCCAGATGAGGTGGAAGCCGCACGTTGGGCTAAGGACAACATGACCAAGCCTATTATTGGCTTTATCGCTGGTGTGACAGCACCTGCTGGAAAACGCATGGGTCATGCCGGTGCGCTAATTTCTGGTGGTGATGACACGGCTGATGCTAAATTGGCAGTCATGGAAGAGTGCGGTATCAAAACCACACGTGATCCATCTGAAATGGGTAAATTGTTGAAATCTATTCTGTAATCAATAGATAAGACGTTGCCTTAAACAAACCCCACTTCGGTGGGGTTTGTTGTATCTTGTGCTGATGATTAATTAAAAAAATACGGTAATGAGACAACGACAAGACATAAGCCTACAAGCGACGGGACTCATGACGCTTATTTGTTTGACCTGGGCCTTAGGGCAGGTGGTGTTGAAATATACGGCAGCAGATATGGCGCCTACGCTACAAATTGCCATTCGTTCTGCTGGAGCGGCTGTATTAACTTGGGCTTTTGTCCATTGGCGTGGTCGCCAATTATTTACCCTGACGGGGGCTTGGAAACCAGGCTTATTAGTAGGGGCCTTATTTGCTGGCGAGTTCTTTTTTGTGGGCGAGGCCTTGCGCTATACCACGGCCTCGCACGTTTCTATTTTTTTATATACAGCTCCCATTTTTGCTGCTTTAGGGTTGCACATTTTTTTACCTGAAGAGCGTTTGCAGCCGATGCAATGGGCAGGGGTCTTATTAGCTTTTGTTGGTGTGGCTATTAGCTTTTTAGCCAGAGAAACCACGATGAATACCGAGACCAGCCCTAATATGGTGTTAGGTGACGCGTTGTCGGTGCTTGCCGGGGCCTTATGGGGGGCGACCACGGTGGTGGTGCGGGGGAGCCGTTTAAAAAATGCTCCCGCAACAGAGACTTTATTTTACCAATTGGTGGGCGCTTTTATTATTTTGTTGTTGGGCGCTGGATTGACAAACCAATTGGCGGTGCAGTGGACGTGGGCCTTAGCGTTAGGGCTAGCTTTTCAAATTATTGTTTTGTCTTTTGTCAGTTTGCTGATTTGGTTTTGGTTGTTACGGCAGTTTTTAGCCTCTAGATTGGGGGTGCTGTCTTTTATGACGCCATTGTTTGGGGTGTTATTAGGGGTGGTTTTGTTAAACGAACCCATGGAAAGCGGTTTTATTATTGGGGCGGCATGCATCGTGGCAGGGCTGCTCTTGGTCAGTGGCTATGATTGGTTTTTTAGAAAAGTGAATTCAACGCATCACGTAGACAGAGAGTAGCCGTAATCAAGTTGGGGCTAAAAGCGTCTTGTATAATAGGGTTAATCTTAATTGTTAAGGTTTATTTCTGTTTTTAAAGAGGTCAATATTATGCCCTTTGTGGTTACTGAGGCGTGCATACAGTGCAAATACACAGATTGTGTCGCCGTCTGTCCGATGGATTGTTTTTTTGAAGGGCCTAATTTTTTAGTTATACACCCTGATGAATGCATTGACTGTTCGATTTGTGTGGCCGAGTGCCCGGTTAATGCTATTGTGAATGCCGCTGAGATCAGTCCAGATCAGGTGGAGTTTATTGAAATTAATGCACGTTTATCTCAGCACCCGGATTGGAAACGTATTCGTAGCACCAAAGAGCCATTGCAGGATCATGAGCACTGGGGGCAGCAAAAGGCAAAACGTCATTTGTTAGAGCAGTAATTACGGTGCAGTGGCGTATAGCGGGCTGGTGTCCGCAGTGAATTTTAAAACCACGCGCTTTATAGGGGTGTGGAGCGCTCTAAAATGCGTTGTCTATTAATCGCTAGGGCTTCTTGGTCGGGGGCCCAGTCATTCCACATATAGGCTGGGATGTCGGCATGTAGCTCAAATAAAGAATCAGTGAAATTCGGTTGATAGCCGCGCTTGAGCATTTCTTCGACTAATTGCTGTTGGCGTTGGGCGAGGTATTTCAAGCGGGTATAAAAAAAGAGCACATGACCTTTGCCCAGTGTGTATGTAGCGGGGGCGTCTTTACTTTGATGGCCACGAGCAGCAGCTTTGCGCGCTAAATTAAAAATACGTGGTAGTTCACGGTATTCGGCCACAAGGTGTTGGCGGCTGAGTTCTGCTACAGGTACACAGTTAATGCGGGTCATGGGTAGGTGATCTTTGATTTGAAGAGGGGATTGGGGCGCAACTGACCTACAAAAGGCATTACAATCAGTTTTTGGTTATTTTACTTTAGGATTTATATGTTGTGGCTAGTCATAGCAATAGCAGTAGTGGCGGTGGTGTTATTGGTCAAAGGTGGTACTTGGTATTTCCGCGAAGACACGAGTGCTGACTATGCACCCACCAAACGCAAGGGGGCTTATTTTATCGCTGTGGGGGCGGTGCTTTTACTGAGCCTGGCGTTTTGGAATGAGTTCGTTTATAAGAAATCCCAAAGTGCCCAAGACCGTGAAGAAAAGCGTATTGCTGCTATTTGTACGGATGTAGTGCGAGCTTTTAACAAGACTCAAATAGGCGTCGAGGCCAGCCTGCCTGAGATGAAACTGGTTCAGTTTCCTTTCTTGCCAAAAACAGCATCAAAACCCTTGGGCAATTGTCAGTTTTCTATTGTGGCTACCGTTGAAGCGAGCCATCGCACGGATGGTACACACAGCAAAACCTACGATGCTTTGGTTGAGTTTGACCCACAGCATGAAAGATGGCTGGTGCATCAGGTAGACTGGCTAAATTAAGCCCTACGACCACCGAATTATTAGCTAGGTTTTTTGGAAAGAACAATTAAGTGTCAAATTAAGATGTTAAAGTGAAGTTATGATCAGTTAGCGCTTTATTACGGAGACAAAATTTATGATAAACACGAGACAACAGAGTAATGTGGGCGTTTGGTTTGATGCAGAGCAGTGGGAAAGCCTAACAGCAGGCTTACCCATTTACCGTGGCTTTACGCGGCCATTGGAAACGAACACCTTGCTTTTGGAAGCTCCTATTAATCGTTCCCCAAAGAATATTCCCGAGCATGATCATCATCTGATTGATGCTTGGTTTTTAGAGCATTATGGTGCTGCCTTTCGTTCCAGTGCTGTGTATGGCACTGGAAACTTTGATAAAGCGAAAGAGCATGCTGGCCTAGCGGGTGAGGTCGCTATTCTGCGGCCTAATGCAGAGTTTACTTTTTGCTGGAGCCCTCAGTGTTATGATTTGATGGGTGAGTACGCCCAACGTAACCCAGAAATAGACTTGATTCAGTTTTTAGCTGATTTTGGTTTTCAGCAAAAAGACTTAGAGCAAGCGATTATGTCTGGGCACGAGATCATGTTGATTAGCCCCTCTTTTACGGTAGAACGAGTCCTAAGCATCTAACGCTTAATTGGACGTTTCCCCTAAAAAACCACCACTTTGATGCCGCCAGAGCCGGGCATAAATACCATTTAAGGCCAATAGCTCATGGTGGCTACCACTTTCCATAATTTGCCCTTGGTCCATGACAATCAGTCTATCTAAGGCCGCAATAGTAGACAAACGGTGTGCAATAGCAATGACGGTTTTGCCTTCCATGAGTTTGTCTAAGCTGTTTTGAATCGCAACCTCGACTTCAGAATCCAAAGCACTGGTCGCTTCATCCAATAATAAAATAGGGGCATCTTTAAGCATGACCCTAGCAATAGCTACACGCTGACGTTGGCCACCAGACAGTTTAATGCCACGCTCACCTACTTGGGCTTCATAGCCGGAATTACCCTGTCTATCGTTGAGGTTTTCAATGAATGCAGCGGCTTCGGCTTGTTGGGCAGCTAAGCGCATCTGCTCTTCAGAGGCAGCGGGGTTACCGTATAAAATATTTTCTCGCATAGTGCGATGCAGCAATGAAGTGTCTTGGGTGACCATGCCTATGGCTTGACGTAGGCTGTCTTGGGTTACGGTAGCGATGTCTTGGCCATCGATAGTGATTTGACCCTGTTGTGGCTCATGAAAGCGTAAGAGCAGGTTCACCAGCGTGGATTTACCTGCACCAGAGCGACCAATTAAACCCACTCGTTCGCCAGGTTTAATGATTAAGTTCAGGTTGTTAATAATGAGTTTATCGCTATCTTTGTAGCCAAACTGAATGTCTTTAAAGACGATTTCACCTGAAGTGACCCGTAAAGGCACGGCATTAGGGTGGTCTATAATGGTTTTGGGTTTACTTAGGGTGTTGATGCCGTCTTGGATGGTACCGATATTTTCAAATAGCCCTGTCATTTGCCACATAATCCAGTGTGAGTAACCGGATAATCGTAGTGCCATTGCAATGATGGCGGCGACCACTCCTGCGCTGGCTTCGCCTATAGACCAAAGATACAAAGCGGTACCAGTAGAGCCTAATAACAAAGCGGTAATCATGAGGTGGTTAGTGGTTTCAAACTGGCTCACTAAGCGCATTTGTTTGTGCCCTGTGCTTTTAAACGCATCCATAGCACGTCGCGCATACGCCGCTTCGCGTTGACTATGCGCAAACAGTTTTACTGTGGTGATATTGGTGTAGGCATCGGTAATGCGTCCTGTCATCAAAGAACGGGCATCGGCTTGTTCTTTGCCCACTTTGCCCAGACGAGGTACAAAATAGCAACAAGCACACACATAAGCTGTGATCCATAAGATAAAGGGAATTAAGAGGCGAGCTTCAAAACTGCCGGCCAAAATTAAAATTCCTATCAAATACACCACCACACCTACCATCACATCCACCAATACAAAGACTACGTCTCGTACGGCTAAAGCTGTCTGCATGACTTTGGTGGTGATTCTGCCTGCAAATTCATCAGCATAAAACGATAGACTTTGGCCTAGCATTTGGCGGTGAAAGAGCCAACGCAGCCGCATCGGAAAATTAATTGCCAGAACTTGGTGCATGACTAGCGTATGCAGAGCTAGAATGATTACACTACCGCTTAAAATAGCCATTAGCCCCAACAGAGTGCCGCGCTGCTCGGTCCAAAAATCATCAGGGGCGACTAGACTAAGCCAATCTACGACTTGGCTTAGCACCGCAAAGAGGAATGCCTCATAGCCTGCAAGCAGGGCAGAGGTAATGAGTAGTAGACCAATCCAGCCACGAATTCCTTTAGTGCAATGCCACATAAAGGCAAAAAAACGTTTGGGAAAAGGAGCGGGGGAGAGTTCTGGGTAAGAATGGACGCGGCGTTCAAAAAAAGAAAACACGGGCTGCCTATTGAAATAAGAACAGAAAGGAGGGTGTTTTGCCTATTTTAAAGACTAAAAAACCCGTAGAAGCCAATTGAGGGATGGTATTCTACGGGTGATTTTTTGAGTGCTTAAAGGCTTAGGCGGAGCAAGATAAGCATTCGTCTGGAACCACTACACCACTCTTGGAGTAGAAATAGTATTGACTGAGCACGTCTTCATCTAAGAAAGCCATGGTGATCAGTTCAGCAATTTGGTCCTCAGAGCCTTCATCAGCGACAAAGAAGTTAATGGATTGACCCTGGCAGGTGTATTTTTGACGTTGTGAAGCGTGACGTAAAATAATTTTCTGCTCTATTTCGTACGCGTTCATGAAGACTTGCTTTTCCTCGGGGGTGAGCCAATCTACATGTTGTACGCTACCAATATGGTTAATGATGTCGCGAATGGTATCTTCGTTGTAAACCCCTTTTTCTTTCATTTTTTCATAAAAGACAGGAGGGATACGGCGCAGTTCGCCTACAGCAGACGCCATGTCAAACACCATGCCAGCGTCTGGAGACCAAGACTCGCTAACACCACCCATTAAGAGAGCGGTGGATTTGGTGGGGGCATAGGCAGTGCGGTGGGTATTACGCACCCCAAAACCTTGACACCATTCGGGTTCGCCAAACTTTTCTGCTAGCCATTGCGAAGCACGTAAGGATTCTTCATGGATATGCTTGGCCATTTCATTGGATAAAAACTGGGCCTCTAGGCTGGCATAGGCAATGTTGTTGGCTTGTAGATAGGTATGAAAACCCATGGCGCCCAAACCAATAGCACGTCCTTTGATGGTGAATTCGCGGACTTTTTCTAGACCGGGCACACCTTCGCTGTTGCGAATAAAGTCTTCACATAAACAATCTAAAAATACGGTGGCAATAAACACCGAATCAGACGTTTTGATTTGATCCCAGTTAGCTAAGTTCATTGAAGCCAAAATACATGAGTAGGTGTATTCCTCGGAACTGTGCAGCATGATTTCAGTACACAAGTTTGTGGCTTTAATGTCTAAGCCGTGCTTTTTGTACATGTCTGGGCGTTGACGGTTGGCTTTATCAATAAAGAAAAAATAGCCTTTGCCGGTGACCAGTTTGACATAGAGGGCACGGGTGAATTTACGTTGGGCTTCGGGATCGCCATTTTTTAGGGCTTCTACAAAGCTATCGCGTACGGTCCAGCCAAAGTTTTTACCATCGGGGTCGCGCATTAATAAGTCAACGGCTTCATCCCAGTCGGGGTGCTCGATGTCTAAATAGCCGGCGACGGCACCACGACGATTGCCACCTTGGCTGATTTTAGAGGCACATGTGAAGAAGTCTTCCATGACAGGCACGGGACCACTGGCTTCGCCACCAGCAGTGATAGGGGCGCCGCGTGGACGGATGGAGCTAAAGTCTGCGCTGGTGCCGAATCCATTTTTGGAGAGCAGGGCCATTTCTTTGAGACCATCATAGAAAGACACAACGCTATCACCAATAAATTGGCCTGAGCACGATACATTCATACCGCGATCTGTTCCGGTGTTAGACAGAGCGGGAGTGGCGGGCGAGAGAATCCCATCCCAGAGCTCGTTAAAAAATAGCTCTTCCCACTTTTCCTCTTCGCCTACCATGTATTGCGCTAAGGTTTTAGCGACAGTACGGTGGCGACCGAGTAAGGCTAGCTCGTCTTGGTATTGGTATTTTTCTTTAAATAACTGCCAGCCTTGAGTGGTGTACCAGGAAGGAAGATGTCCGATTTCTTGTAGATGTTTGCGTTCAGCACTGAGCTGTTCAAACATTTGTACTTTCTCTTCACTTATCCCTGACTGTCTAAAGGACATTTTCTACCTCTTTTCTAAATGTAAGCTTGTAACGATCCCAGTTGCGGCGGTATTGAATTTGTGTGCCAGCAAAAAAATCAGGGACTTTAACTGTGTTGAGTTGATTGTAGAACCAGCCGGAAATTAGACCGGATTCTTGGTCAAACATGGCTGGCATTTCTAAGCGATCAAGCACAATATTGATACGGTCGCGTACAAATTCGAGGAGTTCTTCTTTGGTGGTAACACGGTTGCCTGGTATTTCGAACATGAGGTCAATGATACGACTTTCATGGGCATACAGCATTTCAGCCATTTTCCAGATGGTTTCGCGCAGTTTTTTGTCGTCGTCTTCGCTGTGATAGCCCATGGCTTGACGTTCGTGTTTGCACTCTTTGTGCAAGAAGCTGGAAGCAATAGAGTGAAAGTTTTCGTCTTTAGCGGAGGCGTCAATGCCAGAAACGAAGTGAGGAATTAAATTAAAACCTCGGCTGTTGAAACCTTTGAAAAAACCAAAGGCAGAGTACAGCACTACGCCTTCGAGTAGGGCTAATGCCGCTGTGACCTCTAGGGGGCAGTCGCCTTCGGCGTACTGATCAATAAAAGCAATACGGTCTGCTAGGATAGGGTCGCGTTTCCATTGAGTGTAAAACTCATCAGTGGAGTTGCCCATAACGACGTTACCGAGGTCATAAAATGGGGCATGAACGTGGAGTTCTACATCGGTGAACTTGGCGCACATACGAGCAATTTCAGGACGAGGGAACATCTTAGGAATTTTGCCGCCCCAAAGGTTTTCACCCCCCAACATGAGCTCGTACTGAGTCAAGATGGATTGAGCCGTGAGAACGCCGTGTAATTCGGCTTTATTTAGGTTGATTTTGAAATCCTGTTCGTCTTCTTCGACGCCTAATTCCTCGGCAGTCCAATAGATGTCTTGTTGACCAATGGCCATTTCGGTAGCCCATGGATACCTAGCAACGTAGGAATCGGTAGGCGTTTCTATTTGACTTTTATAGATCATAAACTCCTAGTCCTTTACTGTTTTAGTCCGGAATCTGTGATACAGACGCGATAAGACGACGCAGCTTTAGGCTGTGGGGGGTCGCAGTCCGTGCAGTGGGACATCCCTAGAGGGATAAATTTAGTGGAATGTGTGGGGCAATACAGAGCGCGTGTCTCAATTGCTTCGATACTGTATAAGTATACAGTGCCGTATAATTTGTGGTTAACGATACTTCAAAAATTCGGTTTATGCGGTGCTGAACGTTAAATGAGGCGGAACAGCGCGTACAGCTCGATACGATCTGGGTGTAAGGCCCTGAGTCTGGCTAGGCGGTAGATCACGACGAGTCATGTGCAACTTCATTTAAAATATCTATGTTAACGAGGGGGCTGCTGAGTAGTAGCAAATCAACGCAATGATGCGCGTTAAACATTACCCATAAATAGGGCAAGGGGCTATTCTAGTACAACAATTTCCCTCGTTAAAGTCATAAGTAAAAAGCTTGATTATTTGCAAATCACAAAATTTAGAGATGTGGGGCTGGTGTCGCTTGGGTTTGCGCAAGATACGGCTGGGTGCGCGGCGTTTCTTTAAGCGCAGCCTTAGCAAAAATCTGTTGTTTTTAAGTACTAGGCTTGAACAAGTGATTTTTACCAAAACCACAACATTTAGTGTTGCATGGCTAAATAATACGCCTAGGTAGTGGTTTTAGGCAAGTGATCCACTAGAGATTTTAGGGCTTTAATTTGCATGGAATTGTAAGTTCGCAGCGCAACATAAGCCTAGCTTTTCACTGAGCAAAGCACGGCAACAGCTTGATTAATCTAGGACTTAACGAGCATGGATGTTGCAGAGAAAGGTAAAGATATGACTTTGTGACACTCAGGTTTCGTCGTATTTAAGCCTTAGTTGTGGTTTTTATTTAAGGCCTAGCGCTTTGGTTCTAAGCAAAGAAGGTTAAGTTTAATCTAGGTAAGAATAAGAACGATCTCTTTTATAAGATCGCCCCCCTGATGCAGGGGTAACCCGAGAAGGCGCGGTGCCGGCTCAGCAGCTTTTAGCTGATCCTGTTTTGCAGAGCATGGAAGCCATAGCACAGCAACGCGTGGTCTATTTAGACCCCACTAATTGGTATTTACTAGATGGGGCCGGTTTAGATGCTCTACAGGCTAATATTAATCAGCTGATTGCAGCTTTAAGCGCTGACTAGTGAGGCTTACTGGGTCGCCCCTTCGCGCTGTAGGGCGAACGGGGTGATCTTTAGTGCGTTTTTTGCTCTGTGGGACTCATATTGTTTTTACCAATGATGGCAACTGCTAGTTCTAGTGATTTGGCAATACGCGCTTTCATTGTGTCTTGAGCAACTTGTGGCAATTGGTATTTTTCACTGATCTCAGTGGCAATTTCATGCAACAACGCAATGGTTTCCTGGGGGTTTGCGGTTTTGGCAGCAAATAAAGCAATATGAGAGGTGATCAGGGCTTGATCAGCCAGAGCAATACCTAAAAGGGTTTGTTGATCTTGGGTGGATGCAGTAGAGGTCTCGGACATAAATTGCCTGTAAAAATAACGTAAAACATCATTTTAGGCTATTTGCGATTGAGGGATGAAAATTTCATGAATAAGCCCTACCTTCTTTAGAAGTGTAGGGCTTTCAGGCTGGATTAGAGCTTTAGATTTGACGTAAGTGATGCGTGCTAGGTAATTCTTTTAGCTGATCTTTGGTATAGCCGCGCAAAATAAAGCGATCTGCGGTGTGTTCAATGTGTTCGCATGAAATACGTACATCGTGTTCGCCCATACCCAGGAAACCACCCACACCCACAATATAGTAATGAGCGCGACCATCTGCGCCTAAGACCACATCACGTAAATCCCCGATTTTTTCATCCAGCTCATTGTAGATATCTCGGTTGAGTAGGTCGTCTTTGACTGAGCAACCTTCAGGATAATAGCTGTAAGGGGCGGGATTGGTCGTTGCTTGCGCAGGGCGGTTAGGGTCTAGAGGGGTTCCAGGACGAGTTGGGTCTGTTGGATGCATAATAAAACTCCTTAAAGAATAGGGTCTGATACTGGGCCACGAGTTATTTCACTTCAACTTGGGGCAGCTCTTTGAGTCGGTCTTTGGTGTAGCCTTGCAAAGTGAAGCGATCATTGGCAGCATGTAGCTCATTGAAGGGTAGAGCGACGTCATGTTCACCCATTCCTAAAAAACCGCCTACGCCAACGACGTAATGGGTTGCGGTGCCATCAGGGTTCAGAACGACATCACGGATGTCTCCCACTTTTTCGTCCTGTTCGTTATAAACACTTTTTCCAATAAGATTATTTTTGACACTCCAGCCACTCAGCATTTCTTTACCAGATTGCGCTACGGGTGCAGTGGTAGTAACAGGTGCGTCTGGAGTCGAAGGTGCAGGGGCTGCCGGTGTTTGGGCAAATGCACTAGAACCAAATGCAAAAGATAATGAGCATACAGTGATAGCGGTTAGTTTCTTCATTGAGCTCTCCTTTTCATTAGTAAAAGCAATAACGTTGGGCAGTGCCTTTAGGTGTGCTTAGCGTTATTGTTAGGTTCAAGGTAGCACGTCTAATTTCACATACATACCCTGATCCGTGGTACCTTTGTAGCAAAAGCTGACCAAGCTTTGGTGCTTTGTTTTTCCTATCTTATTGAATTTAAACGTTTTTATTTTTTATGGTGGCCGTTGAATCGTAAGGGGCTTGTTACGATTGAATGCAGCCTTTAAATAAATGCAGACGAGTCCTTAAGCAGACGCAAGTAAAGTAAGTTTTTGTTGCGGGGGTTCCATTAGCATGGTGCTTGGCAACAAGATGTGGGGGCGTCAAAGACGCCCTTTTTCTAAAGTAGCTTTTGTCGTTGTTGCTCAGCACGCGAGGCGCCAATAGCGGTTTCTACTTCTTTTAGCTCCTCTGGGGGCGGCAAGACGGCAGGTAAGCCAAGGGCTTGGATCCAGAGCTCACGTGACCAACCTTGGGTGTGAAAAAGATGATGGGCTTCATCGGTGGCAACGGCTTCATAGGCTTGCTGCAGTACATCAGAAACCTTAGCGTTTGAGCTTTGTTTAGCAAAGGTGCCTATAAGCTCCCAATTCATGTGATCTTTGGTTTCAGCTAAGATCACACATTCCGAGGCCACCAACTCGGCGGCTTCGGGGTCGCCCGCGGCCTGAGCCATTTCCATGGCTTTGATTAGGGACGAACCCAGATGGTTAACCACTTTGCGGCCAGGGGTTTGTGTGGTGGGATCCAGTTGTAGTTGTTCAAATACGCTTGCTAAGACCCGCTGGTGGGTGAGTGTTTCCTCTAGATAGTTTTGCCATTCTTCTTTTAGGTCTGAGTTCAGCGCACAGGCAAGTGCTGTTTTATAGATCTTTTCACCGCCAAGCTCAATCTCCAGTGCTTGATACAATAATTCATGCAGTTGTTCAGGTTTGCCTTGGGTTTTTTTCATAGTTGCCTCTCACGGAATAATGGTGGGTAATGAACCCCAGAATACTCGGCTTAAGGTAAATGTATTCTTCGCTATGAAATGAAGTGATACCGATTGTTTTTGAGAATAATCACAGTCAAAGGATCTTGTTACTAATGGTTTCTATCGTTTGGGTTCATTAACATTTTGTTGAGATTTGAGTTCTAAGTCGCTGCTGAGGATTGTTAAATAAGATTATCTGGACAAAATGGAAAGGCTTGCCCCGAGTCAAAGGAAAAGAGATAGAATGCAAATACCATTCACATTAAAAGAGGGTGTTGTCATGAAAACTCGTTTATCACTTGCTGCCTTATTTTCCGTCGCGGCTGCTTCGTTGGCTTTTACAGCGCAAGCCCAATATGCAGGGCCTTCAAGCGCTGCTGCTGTCAGCGTAGAGCAAATATTGCAAAGCCCGATTGATGATCAAGACATCAAGTTACAAGGTCATATCCTACGTCAGCTCAGTTCTAAAAGTTATATTTTTTCCGATGGTACGGCTGAAATCGTAGCTGAAATTAAACCTAAGCGTTTTGAGGGACTGCCTGAAATTAATGAAAAAACGAAAGTAGAAATCATGGGTGAAGTCGATACGAGCCGATATCGAGCTCCAGAAATCGAAGTGGAATCTTTACGTGTGATTCAATAAAAAGGGGTGTTTGCTCTTTAGTGTTAATTAAAGAGCAAACACTCACCCTAGTTAATTAACTGAGGCATCAACTATGTCAGTAGCCCTAGAAATTTGGCAAACGATTGTCAGCGAATTTTCTGATATAGCTGATATTAAAGAGGCAACAGTTATTGTGCTGCGCCTAAGCTTGGCGGCCATACTAGGAGCGGCTATTGGTTATGAGCGTGAACTCCGTGGCAAGGCGGCGGGCTTGCGTACTCACATTTTGGTAACCCTAGGTGCCGCTATATTTATTTTGGTGCCTGTGACTAGTGGTATGAGCAGTGCCGATGCGAGTCGAGTGATGCAGGGCATTGTTTCAGGGATTGGGTTTCTTGGGGCTGGGGCTATTTTGAAGCAAGCCAAAGACCAAGAGGTCAAAGGTCTAACAACGGCAGCCAGTATTTGGGTCGCTGCAGCCGTTGGAATTGCAGTGGGGTATGGGCGGGAAGCCACTGCAGTAGCCAGTACCGTCGTGGCTTTGTTTGTGTTGGTGGTATTAAGGCGTTTGGAAATGAGAGCGCAGACAAAGACCTGATTTTTTGGAATCTTAGTAGGATTAAACCAGTAACCGGGCCAGTAAATCACAATAAAAGGCCATTATCTGGGGGAGTGGAGTGATATTACTATGACGAATACAGCGAGTATTAATATATTTTATGGGCCGCTATATCTTTCTGAGATAGATTGTGAGAAAATCTATTTGTCTATATCGAAATGATTTGATTCCGATGGCTAGATTAGGTGTTACGACTGTTCCCATATAGCAGGGTTTAGGAAGACAGAAAAAAGGTATGGCGTACACTTTTAATTGTTGTAGTTGGTCACTAACACCAACTCAGTCGTAACACCTAATCTAGCTAGGCGCATCTTAAAAAAACGAATGAGCATTATAGACGCTCTTTGTTCAAATTGTTGGGTTGTAGTGTCTTGTTTCCTTTGGTTTCATTGGGGGCTGTTAAAGATACATATGCCTTTTAGGTGAAACCCAGAGCGCGCATTTGGGTTAGCGCTAGCGGTGGTTGAAAATATATAAATAATAATGAACCATCAGCTGAGGCAACTAAGGCCGTCATTTTTTCGATCTGTTAAGCAATAACTCTAATGCTCTCTACATGTGGCTTGTTTGCCTGCACTTGGATTTGAAAAGGGGGGCTGGACGATACGCTAGACCCAGACGAAGATCGGGGCCAAGGCCCCGATGGTCGCTAGCTTGGGACAGCTTATAACAGAGGGGGCACAGTATGGGAGATAGGCACTGATAAAACTGTAGGCCCTTTTCGAGTTAGTGCTTTTTTGCATTCCTCTTGGATGGCCTCGAGCGTTTCAGCATGGGCTCCGGTAGCACCGTAACCTTTGGCTAGAGAGGTAAAATCTAGACCAGGAATATCTAAACCCGGCACATTTGGGGTTTCCTCTAGCACAGCAAATGCTTTTAAAATACTGTACTGAGCGTTGCAGGGCACGATAAATAAAATAGGTAGCTGATGTTGTACCGCAGTCCAGAGCCCTTGGATAGAGTACTGAAAGGAACCGTCACCAATAGCAACGACTACAGGTCGAGGATTACCTTTTTCTTGCTCCGCTAGGGCCACTCCTACGCTAGCTGGCAGGGTCCAACCCAAACTGCCGCTAGCTGCTGTGTAAAATGAGTCAGGCTTATCTATAGCCAAGCCGTATGGAGTTCTGCAATATTAGAAGGGGATTCTTCCATAATGATGGTGTTTGCAGGGCAGGCTGCACGTACAGCCTGAAATAGCTCTAGGGCTGTCATTTTTCCATCGGAGTCAGAGCGGCTAGGGGCTGGGTGAGGCGCCATGCCATGAGGCTGCTTGATAGGACTGCTGACTGCTTGAGTACGTTGAGTCACTAAGCTTTCTAATAGCTCTAGAGAAAGCACGGCATCACCCATTAAGCTATCACCTACAGGGGCGCGAGCACTTTCATTGGGGTCATCTGTAATGTGCAAAAGTTGCAGATCATTGGGTAAATAGGAACCAGGAACCCATGGGTAATAGCGGAAAACGGGTGCGCCAATAACCATGACAACATCATAGCCTGGCAGACGATCAGATAGGGGGCCTTTGGCAAAAGGTAAACCACCACAATAAAGCGGGTGTGTTTCAGGAAAAGGTGGGCGCTCTGAGGAGGGAGCGGCAAACACATGAGCCTGTAACTTTTCTGCTAATTTTATCGCTTGATTCCAACCATTACCGCGAGCAATAGAGGCGCCATAAATTAGCGCAGGATTTTTCGCTTGAGATAACGTCGTTGCAAATTCGTTAATTCGTATGGGATCGGGGGCAATGCGAGTTGAGACAGATCTGACGACGGCTGGTTCTGTAGCGGGTTGATCCCAATCATCTAACGGAATAGATAAAAACACAGGACCAGCAGGAGCTTGCGTTGCCATGGCATAGGCTCTCATGAAAGCGGCAGGCACATCTTCTGCGCGTACTGGCTCATAGCTCCATTTGACCCAAGGTTGAGGCAGCAGGGTGGGCTGTACATTGGTTAGCCAAGGCTCCATGAGAAGCATGGCTCGGGTTTGATTGCCAGCAGTAATGATTAGCGGAGTTTTATTCATATAGGCTGTCATGATATTGCTCATGGTATTGCAAAGCCCCGCTGAGGTGTGGACATTCACAATAGCGGGCTTACGCGTGGCTTGAGCATAACCATCTGCTGCGCCTACGGCAGAGGCTTCTTGTAGCACTTGAATATAGTTGAAATCTTTTGGGAAGTTCTTTAGAAAGGTTTCTTCAGTGGAGCCAGGGTTGCCAAAGACTGTAGTGAGCCCTAATTCACGTAACAAGTCCATGGTGACATCACGTATGGTTTTTTGTGTCATGAGATTGATCCCGGAAATTTGGATAAATAGAAGTGCTACCGGCGCTGCTGTAAAAACTGGTTAAGACCAGCTGTGACGTCTTGAGTAACGCGACCTGTGCCTACTGCATACTTGAATACCTGACCGATTGAGTCGAGAACACGACTAGCCATTTCATATGCACCACGTTTTTCAACACGTTGCACTACGGTCAGACAAAATAAGCCCGTGAGGTCTTGGATGGGGAGATGGCCCATGTGTGGGTAGACGTTTGCATTAAGCGCATTGGAGATACGGTGATAGTATCCGTCACTCCAAGTGCTCTTTTTGATTTGTAGCCATTCTTCAGCTAATTTCTGGAAGGTGTTTTCAGCTGTCTCGGTGAGCTTTGCTCGGACTAGATCGCGTTCAAGAGAAGGATCTTTGCCTTCTTTGATTACTTGTTTCGCATTTTCTCGTTCAATACGAGCTTGTGAGAGGGTGATTTGAGGGTAATCACCAAAAGTTAGGCGATTTTCTTTACCGTTCGGCTGGCGATATTTGAGTCGCCATTTTTTTGAGCCACTAGGCAGGAGCTCTAAATATAGTCCACCGCCATCAAATAGGCGATTGCTACCGCCTTTTTCATACTTAGCGTTTCTGCATCGTATGTCCGTCAAACGAGCTACAGAACGAGTCATTT
>CANROS010000045.1 GCA_947632305.1 uncultured Paenalcaligenes sp.
GTGCAAGCTATAGCGCAGCACCGCCACCCCAACCGAGAACAGGCTCCCACCCCTGGTAATCCCCCCACCAAACCGTACTGCTAAAAATGGGGGATTACCACCTCTCCAGTAAAGTTAATTGTTCCTTCTGCAGCGTTCGCAGAACCCAAAAGCAATACCATTACAGACGCTAACGCAAGAGTTAAAGCAGACTTCTTCATGATGTATTTCCTCATCTAAGGTTAAATAACAACTACAGCACCGCAGTGCTCATTTGCTTGGGCGCCCTACGGCGTAGAGCCACACAAGCCAGACTACCCAACAACCAAGAAATCGGATTAAAGAAACAATGACGCAGGATAAAGCCACGCTTATGGCATTTATTATTTATTTTTCTCTTATATTTAATGTCTTCTATAAGCCACTGAGAAAAACAAGTGAATATATTTTCTATTTTTTTTATTTTTTTTAATTATTTTTAACACTGGCTTAGACCAAAAACCATAACCAGCTCTGACTCTACTGGATGTCTCATTATTAAAATAGCTAACATCAATTATCCAATCAGAATAAGATATTTTCTCATTATTTTTTAAAAAAGAACATATTGTCTTTTTTTCTTCCTGAGCTTCCCAATTATATATATTCATCCCCCGACCCTTTTTAAAAAAATAAATAAAATTTACTTTTTAATTCCCTGCAAGTTATGTGACATAAATTTCCCATAACCAGCCCTTGCCGTCAATTACAAAAAAAATCAAAATATTAATAATATTTAAACATGTTAATGAAAATTGCCATGAAATAAAAATCTCCCTATACGCTTTAAAAAAAGCTAATTTTGTATCATTACTGCCCGTTACACTCATCACAAAAAAACTAGAAATAAAAGGTTAACTATTCTCTGGACAGCAACAGTCTCAGCCCCTCCTTTAAAAGGCTGGGGCAGCTAAATTCATTGGGAAATGTGTTTGACCTAAAGAGAAGCGGTCATGCTGGCCTCATAAAGCGACAACAATGCTGTTCACATCAACACGGTAGAAAGCCGTTTAATTATTATGTACTGGCTCTACCTGTTTTTTGCTTGGGCTTTAGGGGGAAATCGGATCTAAAGCCCCTGCTGTAAGCTAGCGCAGGGGCTTGGTCTTTTAAACGGCCACCACCGCACAACCGGCTTTGGCAATTTCTGCATCGTGCTGTGACGCTACACCTGATACACCCACACCACCTACAATTTGACCGTCAATAACCACGGGCACGCCGCCCTCTAGCATGCCTTGAATGCCAGGAGCAGACAGAAAAGCGGTGCGGCCCTGGTTGATCATGTCTTCAAACTGTTTGGTTTCTCTACGCCCTATGACGGCAGCGTTCGCTTTAGCAATGGCTACATTGACGGTCATAGCTGCTGTTTGGTTACCTCTGGAAAAAGCCAATAAATGACCACCATCGTCCACTACTGCGATGGCAACGTTCCAATTATTTTGTTGCGCATGTTGTTCGGCAGCCGCCAAGATTCGTTTGGTTTCCTCAGAGCTGAGAATTCGTTTGGTTAACATAGATACGTCCTTTTTTACGCTGTTTTTCTAGTTGAAATTAGCCTGACAGGCTAAGAATACGTATTGTAGACGAAGAGCCTTTAGCGCTACTCTTTGATCCCTAAAAGCCCAGTGTCTAGGCTGCTCAATTCCTTGCCCCAGAAGCCGAAAAAACAAAAAACATAAATGAATCAAAAGGCTAGCTATCACCCTGCGAAGAGTAAGGATTTATACTATGATACAATACGTGTCTATTCTTTATTGTTGCCTGCTCAATTTAAAAAGGGGCAACGCTTCCAAGGGCATTTTTTAAGTGTTATATCCCCTGTATATTTCCACTTAAAAAACAGCCTTTCCTAAACAAATAATAATAATTAAAACCAGCGCACAAACAGCGAACACCCTGTTTGTGCCATAACAAAATGGAGTTGTATTTTGGCTAAAACAAAAATCGCCATCTTAGGCGCAGGCCCTAGCGGACTGGCTCAACTACGTGCTTTTGAAGCCTTGCGCAAAGCAGGTGCTACAGACCTACCTGAAATTGTTTGTTATGAAAAACAAAATGACATTGGCGGCATGTGGAATTACACCTGGCGCACCGGCTTAGACAGAAATGGGGAACCTGTACATGGCAGTATGTATCGCTATTTATGGTCAAACGGCCCCAAAGAATGTTTAGAGTTCGCTGACTACAGTTTTGATCAGCATTTTGGCCAATCCATTCCTTCTTACCCTCCCCGCGAAGTCCTAAAAGACTACATCATGGGGCGTATTGATAAACGTGCCATTTTTAATTACATCCGTTTTGAATGCCCTGTGCGGTGGGTCACTTTTAATGAAGACACCCAGCTGTTCACCGTCACGGTCATGAACCATAAAACAGGCGAACAAGAAACCGAAGAATTCGATTATGTCGTGGTTGCCACAGGCCACTTCTCTACCCCTAATATGCCTTATTACAAAGGCATGGAACAATTTCCGGGGCGTGTACTGCATGCACACGATTTTCGCGACGCACTAGAGTTCGAAGGGCAAAACGTGCTTTTAGTGGGCGGTAGCTATTCGGCCGAAGACATTGGTTCACAGTGTTATAAATACGGTGCCAAGTCAGTCACTATCAGCCATCGCGGTGGTTCTTTTGGCTACAACTGGCCTGAGGGCATAACCGAAAAAGCGGGTCTAGACCATATTGATGGCAATGTGGTGCATTTCACTGATGGCAGCAGCCAAGCCTATGACGTCATCGTAATGTGTACTGGGTATATCTTCCATTTCCCTTTTTTACCTGATGAGCTACGCCTAGAAACCCATAACTGCTTGTACCCAGACAATCTCTACAAAGGGATTTTCTTCCAAAATAACCCCAAGCTCATCTACTTGGGCATGCAAGACCAATGGTTTACTTTTAATATGTTTGATGCTCAAGCTTGGTACGCTCGGGATGTCATCATGGGTAAGATTGAATTACCAGACGCAGCGACTCGTCGTAAAGACATAGACGCTTGGTTACAGCGTCATGAACAGCTTGATACCGATGCGAAATCCATTGATTTCCAAGCGTGCTACATTGACGATTTGCTTGGGGCCACTGACTACCCCAGCTTTCCTGTACATGATCAAGCTCAGCTCTTTAAAAAGTGGTTAGAGGATAAAAAAGCCGACATCATGGGTTTTAGAAATAACTCCTATGCCTCTACCATCACTGGCACTGTAGCAGCACAACTACCACGCCCCTGGCTTGAAATCAAAGACGATAGTCTAGAGGGCTTTATGTCATTACAGTTTAAAAAAGCAGGCTAACACCTCTGCTGACACTCCCGCATCTAGGGCTTCAGTTTGACACTGAGGCCCTTTTTGATACAGGAGGGACAGATCTTTCCGACAGACAGACTGTGAACTAAGTGCCCCCTCAGGCTCAGGCCTACGCTGAGCGATAGAGGGTGAAAAACCTAGATATCGCCAAAACGGGTTTCTAAATAATCAATAATTGCTTTAGACTCATAGAGCCAGCGCTCAGTACCATCCGTTTCGATAATACGCAAACAAGGCACTTGGCGCTTGCCCCCTTTTTGGGTTAACTCTAATTCTGCCACTTTGTCTTTTTGAACGTCTTTAAGCGGCACAGGCACATTCAATACATGTAAAGTCCGCCGCACCTTAATGCAAAATGGGCAGGCATGAAATTGATATAAGGCCAGACTCTGGGCCTCTTGGTCGACTCGAGCCTGGTCCTCGGCACTACGCTGCTTTTTTGCAGGACGAGTTAAGGTTTCAACGCAGGCAATCAGGTTGCCCAAACCATTTCTAAATGCTTTCAAAATCATAAAAAACCTTCTAACTGAATCAAGGTGGAGCAGTAATGTGGCTATTTTACCGCTTTTTCGTGAGTAGCCCTTAAACATATGCCCCTTTTTATGGGCTCTTCTCTATATAATCGGTGCATTAATCGTTTTTGCTTAAAGGCTCTTCATGTCAACCAAAAGTCGACTGTATTTTCGAAGTTTTATTATTCTACTAAGTATAGTCTCTATCGCTTTTATCTGGCTCTTACTCCCCTTCTATGGTGCTATTTTTTGGGGGGTGATCCTAGCCATTATTTTTTCGCCAGTACAGCGTAGGCTGCTAGTGTTCACTAAAGGCCGACGGACCTTAGCGGCCCTCACCAATTTACTGTTTATTATCTTAATCGTAATTATTCCGGTTATTTTAATGAGCGGCGCCTTAGTCCAAGAAATAGTCACTCTGTTTAGACGCATGGATAGTGGCGAAATCGACGTTGCAAACTACCTAGAGCAAATCACTAGTTCGCTGCCCCCTTTTGTCGTTGATGCCCTAAACCGCTTAGGTATCAATAACTTTTCTGACCTTGGCGACAAACTTTCTCAGTTTGCCATGAGCGCAGGGCAGTTTTTAACCAAACAGGCTTTAAATATTGGCAGCAACACCTTCCAGTTCTTAATCAGCCTAGGCATTATGTTGTACTTGCTGTTTTTCCTTTTAAAAGACGGCTCGGACTTAGCGCGCCATTGCCGCTCTTTGGTTCCTTTAAGTGAAGATCAAAAATCCCATTTATTCAAAAAATTTACGACGGTGGTACGCGCTACCGTTAAAGGCAACATCGTAGTCGCCGCCACGCAAGGCGCCTTAGGTGGTGTGATGTTCTGGATTCTAGGCGTAGAGGGCGCGCTATTTTGGGGCGTTTTAATGGCTGTCCTGTCTTTGCTGCCAGCCGTAGGCGCATCTTTGATTTGGGCCCCTGTTGCGATTTACTTTTTAAGTACTGGAGCCATAGCCAAAGGCGTAGTGCTATTTGCCTATGGTATTTTAGTGATTGGTTTGGTAGATAATATTCTACGCCCCCTATTGGTAGGCAAAGACACCAAAATCCCTGACTACATTATTTTGATCTCAACCCTAGGCGGATTGTCGTTATTTGGTTTGAATGGCTTTGTGATTGGCCCTTTGATTGCTGCTATTTTCATGGCGTGCTGGGATCTTTTCCCTTCTGCCGTACAACGTCAAGAGGAAATCCTTGAGGGGGAATACAGCGATTTACATGCCACCCCAGTATTGCCCTTAGACCCGCCGTCGAACCCACCCTCTTCTACGACCTAATACGCTATCTTAAAAAGGACTGTAACCCAGTCCTTTTTTTATCATAAAAACAGCAACACGAGGTTAACCACCAACGCGGCAGCCCAAACCAAACTACGCACCAAAGCCCAGTCTTTAATATAAATCCAGATATAGGCTAATCGTAAAGCCAACCAAACATAGGCCCACTGCATTAGCAGTTGGGGATCCGCTTCTTTATACAATGCGTACAACAACGCCGCGTAAAAAATAGGGAGGGCCTCAAACGTATTCTGTTGGGCAGCATGGGCACGCCGACGCCACCCCGTTTGCTGATCCAACCAAGCCCGAGGCTCATGATTATTAAACTGAGCGCCCCCAGCTTTAGCGCTGATTGTGGCAATAAAAGGTAAAAATGCTGCGGCTACAAAAATCCATTCCATGATGCTGCCTCCTCGATGGCTATTTAGCACAGTGTATACCTAAAACACCCCTAGCTAGCTTAGCCCAATGACAAAGCCCAGCCTGTTTTTCAACGGGCTGGGCTTGGTTAACAACCAGACTTAATTAGAAAAAACCTAAAGCTTGGTCACTATAGCTAACTAGCAAACACTTGGTTTGTTGGTAGTTAGACAAAGCCATTTTATGGGTTTCACGCCCAATACCTGATTGTTTATAACCCCCAAAGGCAGCATGGGCAGGATACATATGATAGCAGTTTGTCCAGACCCGACCCGCTTGAATACCACGTCCCATGCGGTACGCTTGGGACGCATCTCGACTCCAGACCCCTGCTCCCAACCCAAAGATGGTGTCATTAGCAATGGCTAATGCTTCCTCTTCGTCTTTAAAGGTAGTCACAGCAGCTACAGGGCCAAAAATCTCTTCTTGGAACACACGCATGGTGTTTTTACCCAAAAGTAATGTTGGCTTCACAAAAAATCCTTGGTCTAAGTCTTTGCCTAACAAGTTGCGTTCGCCACCAGTTAAGCACGTGGCTCCTTCTTCACGGCCTATGTCTATATACCCCAAGATGCGCTCCATCTGCGCTTGAGAAACCTGAGCCCCCACCATCGTACTTTTGTCTAAAGGATGGCCTTTTTTTATTTTCTCTACACGCGCTACGACTTTTTCAATAAATCGTTCGTAAATGGACTCCTGTACTAATAAGCGCGAAGGTGCCGTGCATATTTCGCCTTGGTTCAGAGCAAACATCGCCGCCCCTTCGAGGGCCTTGTCTAAGTAAGCGTCATCATTGGCCATGACGCTTTCAAAGAAGATGTTAGGGCTTTTACCACCTAGTTCTACGGTAGCAGGGATGAGGGTATCGGCTGCATTACGTAGAATCTGCTGTCCTACGGGTGTTGAGCCTGTAAAAGCAATTTTGGCAATGCGGGGGCTAGAAGCCAACGCCTCACCCGCCTCTTTACCGTAACCATTCACAATATTCACTACCCCTGGGGGCAAGAGATCGCCAATGGTTTCCATTAAGACGAGGATAGAAGCAGGCGTTTGCTCGGCTGGCTTCATCACAATGGTACAACCTGCCGCCAGCGCTGGTGCGAGTTTCCAGCTAGCCATTAGCAAAGGAAAGTTCCACGGGATAATTTGGCCCACTACGCCAATGGGTTCGTTAAAATGATAGGCAACCGTATTTTTTTCAATATCAGAGATGGTGCCTTCTTGAGCACGCAAACACCCTGCAAAATAACGGAAGTGGTCTACCGCCAACGGCAAATCTGCCGCCATGGTTTCCCGCAAAGGCTTGCCGTTATCTAGGGTCTCCGCTACCGCTAAACGCTCTAGGTTTTGCTCAATTCGATCAGCAATGCGTAACAAGACGGCTGAACGCTCTGCCACCGATGTTTCGGCCCAGCCCTTAAAGGCAGCATGGGCCGCGTCTAAGGCTAAATTGACATCGTCCGCATCTGAACGCGCCACTTCACAAAAACGTTCTCCTGAGATGGGGGTAATATTTTCAAAATAATTTCCCGCCACAGGCGCGACCCATTTCCCCCCTATGTAATTTTCATATCGTTTTTGATAGGGAAACTCTAGTTCGATTCCAAATTGCTTTAAATCGGTCAAATTCATCATGCTCCTCCTGAGATCTTCAGTGTTGACTTCAAAGAACTGCACGATAGGCCTTTGAATGTAAGTGCCTACCCCCCAAGCATACCATTAAGGTTAAAATGAGTTTTATTAATAAAAACCGGAGAGGTCTATGGAAAGCATTGGGTTAATTTTCACCATACTCATTGCTATTTTGCTCAGTGGTGTCATTGGACGTGCTTTACCTTGGGGCATCCCTTTACCACTCATACAAATTCTCTTTGGCATTATTATTGCCGGGGTATTTGAAGAAGGGATTACGCTGAACCCGGAAGTTTTTTTCCTGCTGTTTATCCCCCCGTTACTGTTTCTAGATGGCTGGCGCATTCCCAAAGATGCCTTACGCCGTGAAAAAACCAGTATTTTTAGCCTCGCTTTTGGGTTAGTGCTGCTGACAGTATTTGGCTTGGGTTATTTGATTCATTGGATGATCCCTGCCATGCCATTAACAGTTAGTTTTGCTCTAGCTGCTATTATGTCTCCCACTGATCCAGTGGCAGTGACCGGCATTACTCGGCGTCTACCTGTGCCCCAACGACTCATGCTGACCTTAGAGGGCGAAGCCCTTTTCAATGATGCAAGTGGCTTAGTCGCGTTTAAGATGGCCGTCCTAGCCGCCATGACAGGCGTTTTCTCTCTCACCCAAGCCACCTCATCGTTTATCTGGGTAGCCTTAGCTGGGTTGCTGACCGGATTTGTTGTCACTTGGGCGTTGGCTTTTATCCGGCGACGTTACACCCACCATTTTGGGGAAGAACAAGGGGCCGAACTGCTTTTAAGCCTATTAATGCCATTTGCAGCCTATATTGTGGCAGAGAAAATTGGGGCTTCCGGTATTTTATCTGCCGTGGCAGCGGGCTTAACCATGAGCACCATAGAGCTATCGGGGCGTGTTTCTCCTTTGACCCGTATGCGTCGTACCGTCGTTTGGGATAGCTTACAGTTCACCCTAAATGGCTTTATTTTTGTTCTGCTCGGCGAACAGCTACCTAGCATTTTCACTGGGGCAGTACACGTAGTGGAACTGACTGGTCATCACAACCCTTGGTGGTTAATAATTTATGCCTTTGTCATTTCATTAAGTTTAATCACACTGCGTTTTATTTGGGTAAGCCTATCCTTGTTTGCTCAACGGCTATTTTCCAAAAAACCTGAGGCCATCGAAACCCAATGGCGCCATGTGCTCGTGTTGTCTTTTGCTGGCGTTCGAGGGGCAGTTACTCTAGCTGGTGTCATGACACTGCCCTTGCTCTTACCTGACCAAAGCGCTTTTCCCGCACGCGATCTAGCTATCTTTTTAGCCGCTACCGTGATTATCTTGTCTTTGGTGATAGCTAGCTTAGTCTTGCCCTTGCTTTTAAAAGACAACGGTCCCGCGCCTGCAGGCCTAAGTTCCCATGAAAAACAAAAACAAATGGCGATACAAACAGCGCAAGCTGCTGCAGCGGCCCAAACTGATGAGTTAATTAACGGTTTAGACAAACAAGAATTAGGAACGGATTACTACGAACAACTCAAAAACAAACTCTTAGCTGAATTTGCAAATAGTTTTGCTTTGCATACCGACACAGAAAGCACCACCTACAAGCAACACCATGCCGAGCGCTTGCTGCGCCTAAAAATTGTTAATACCGCTCGCGCTACGGTTTATAGTCTGGCCAAAGAGCAAAAAATCTCTGATGAATTAGCTCGTGAGTTGGTCCACAAACTGGATCTAGACGAGGTGCGTTTTAATTAACCCCTCTAGCCCTTTATTTCATCAAATAACTAGGAATCACTATGTCTATGCTAAGTCCACAAGCCGTTCTTCATTTTTGGGCCCATGCTACTCAGCCCGAGCAATGGTTCACCAAAGACGACCGTTTTGACCAAATTTTACATCAACGCTTTACAGCCACTACAGAAGCCATTGCCCAAGGAGAGGGGGCTGCCTGGCGTTATAGCTTAGCCGGACGGCTAGCAGAAATTATTGTACTGGACCAGTTTTCCCGTAATATTTGGCGTGGTACACCACGCGCTTTTGCCCAAGACCCCATGGCCTTAGCCTTAGCTCAAGAAGCCATTAAAATCCCAGCCTTTGCGCAACTCAGTCAACGCGAGCGCCAATTTATATTAATGCCTTTTATGCATTCGGAATCCAAAAAAATACACGCTCAGGCCCTAAGTTTGTTCGAGCGTTATACGGATGAAAAAACGGTCCAATATGAAATACTGCACAAAAACATTATTGATCGTTTTGGTCGTTACCCACACCGCAACGCTATTCTAGGTCGTCGCTCCACCGCCGAAGAAAAGGTCTTTTTACAGGGCCCCAACTCGTCGTTTTAATTAAAGGCGCGCCTCAAAGGCGCCCTGCCCTTTATCCCATCATGAGCTTAAAGCCAACCGCTTTTCTTAAACGTATAATACAAGCCACTACAAACCGCCCCCATGGCACCCAGCACCAAAGGATAGCCATATTCCCAATCCAACTCAGGCATGATCTTAAAGTTCATGCCGTAAATACCTGCTAATGCAGTAGGAATAGCCAAAATAGCAGCCCAAGCCGCCAGTTTTCGGCCAATATCGTTTTGTTGTAATTGAATGACCATCATGCCGCCCTCAAAGGCAAAGGCAATGGTATCGCGCCACACGCCTATGAGCTCAGACAGACGTGCTAAGCGATCGGCCACTTCAGCAAAATAGGCTTGACTCGCCGCCCCCACGTACGGCACCACGGGTTGGCGACTAAAACGTCGGGACAACTCAGACAAAGGCCCAATACTGCTTTGAATGCGCAATAAAGTACGCCGTAAATGATAGGCTTTTTCTATGTCTTTATGCTGAAAACGGCCCCCAAAAAAATGGGACTCTACCTTTTCCACCTGATGCTCTAGCGTGAAAAGCTGTTCAGTATAACTATCCGTGATTGTATTTAGCAGTTCAGCCACCACAAAATCAGCCCCTCGCATCAATAACTCTGTTTTGGCCTCTAGGTCTTCACGAATTACGTGATCCGCTGCACTGGGATGGCGCCATATGCTAATTAAAAAGTCAGCTCCAAACAAAACTTGCATTTCACCAAAATGGACGCCGCCGTGATTCGTTTTAAAGCTAATTGCCACGATCAGGCTAACCCCGTCATACTCCACAACCTTAGGACGCCGATGCTTAGTGATGACCTCGTCAATGACTCGGGATTGCTGACCAATAAAATGCGGTAGAATCGCTAACAGTTCGTCATCAGAGGGATCTATCAGGCTGACCCAAACCAAACTGTCTTTTTTAACTGGTTGTTCTAATTGGTTTAAATCGATCCATTCTGGACTCTGACCTACTGAATAACGCTTAGCCACATGTGCTAAAGACGTTAAACTGGATTGACTCATCTTCTTTTTTATCTCTTAAGTGTAGTGAATTATGTTCGAACTCCATCCCACTTTGCAGGCAGACACATTTTATTTAGGGCAGTTCGAATTATGCGATGTGCTGCTCACCAATAATAGCAGTTATTTATGGCTAGTTTTAGTCCCGCGCCGTGCCCTTATTCGCGAAATCCACGAGCTAACAACAGCAGATCAGCACCAACTAATCATTGAAAGTAGCTTCGTGAGCCAAAAAATAGCCCAATACAGTCAGGCTCTTAAAATGAACTGGGCCGCCTTTGGCAATCAAGTCCCCCAATTGCATCTGCACCTCATTGCCCGCCATGAACACGATCCCGCTTGGCCCCAACCTGTTTGGCTGAAACCCCAGCCTCAAGCCTACGAGACAAAAAAAGCGCAAACTCTGATAACAGAGCTGCGCTCGATTTTGAATTTAGCACCAGAGAACTAGGCGGCTAAAAACTCTTTAACAAATGGGGTCGCTGGACAAGCATAAAGTTGAGACGGCGTATCCATTTGTTCTACATGACCTTTGTTCATAACCACAATACGATCGGCAACCTCTACAGCCTCGTCTTGGTCATGAGTCACAAACACACTAGTAATTTTTAACTCGTGATGCAGTTCACGTAACCACTGACGTAACTCTTTGCGTACTTTGGCATCCAACGCGCCAAAAGGCTCGTCTAACAAAAGGACTCTGGGCTTGATGGCTAAGGCTCTGGCTAAAGCCACCCGTTGGCGTTGACCACCTGAAAGCTGGGCCGGATACCTCTCGGCAAAACTACCCAACTGCACTAACTCAAGCAAGTTAGCTACTGTTTTTTTGATTTCTGCTGTGCTGGGGCGTTGGGCTTTGGGTAAAACACGTAAACCAAAAGAAATATTATCTGCCACTGTCATAGAGGGGAAAAGAGCATAGTTTTGAAATACAAACCCTATGCCGCGCTCGCGGACGGGCGTGTGAGTGGCATCACTGCCCTCTAAATAAATCTGCCCCTCATCCGCGGACTCTAGCCCTGCAATAATGCGCAACAACGTGGTTTTGCCACAGCCCGATGGCCCCAACAAGGCAATCAGCTCGCCGGACGCCATTTCCAAAGAAATGCGACTAAGGGCTTGGTAGTCACCAAAGCGACGTGAGACGTGTTGAACAGTAATAGACATAGCGTAGGCGAAGTTAAATCAGATTGAACCATTTTAAAACATAAGAGACCTACCCCTTATACCTAAAAGCAATAAATTAATATACTTTTTAAGAATAAGCAAAATAAAAAACTATAGTTTACTGATATATAGAAAGCTGTGAAAATAACTCAACTTTCTCTATTCTGATACATAGGTGCGTCACAATGAAAAAAACCGTTTTATCACTTAGCTTCCTAGGTATTGCTGCTTTAACGCCTTTAACAGCTGCTGGCGCACCGGAAAAAATGCTTAATGCGTCTTATGATATTGCTCGTGAGCTATTTGCCGAATACAACCCGTTGTTTGAGCAATACTGGCAACAAGAAAACAATCAAGCTATTACCGTAGAACAATCTCACGCGGGCAGCTCCCGTCAAGCTCAAGCCATCCTTCAAGGTCTCAAAGCAGACGTGGTAACGTTTAACCAAGTCTCCGACATTGACGCTCTAGCAAATCGAGGTTTTGTCGCTGAAAACTGGCAAGAACAATTCCCTAACAATGCCTCCCCTTACTACAGCACTACGGCTTTCTTAGTCCGCAAAGACAACCCTAAAAATATCAAGAATTGGGATGACTTAGTGCGTGAAGACGTAAAAATCGTTTTCCCTAACCCTAAAACCTCGGGTAATGCTCGCTACAGCTACTTAGGTGCTTGGTTATTTGCCAACGAGCAATTCGATGGGGACGAAGAAAAAACCAAAGAATTCGTAAAACAATTGCTAGGTAATGTAGAGAGCTTTCCCACTGGTGGCCGTGGTGCTACCGTTGCTTTTGCCAATAACAACCAAGGTGATGCCCTACTCACCTTTGAATCCGAAGTCATTAATATCGCTAACAGCGATGAATTCAAAGAGTTCGAATTTGAAGTCATTGTGCCGCCTGTTAGTGTCTTAGCCGAGTTCCCCGTAGCCGTAGTAGAACGCGTCACAGAGCGTCAAAAAAGTACGGATTTGGCCACTGCTTACCTCAATTACTTATACAGCACTCCAGCTCAAGAATTACTCAGCAGCTATAACTACCGAGTGCTCGATGAAAGTGTAGACACTGATTTGGCTCCTGTACGCCTGATTAACCCCAATGAAGTCTTGGGTTCTTGGGACGAAATCCAGACCAAACACTTCAACTCAGACGGTGTTCTTGATCAGCTTTTAATTAACTAATTCTATAAAACACACTATGTCCAGTACGGTATTTAACTGGCGTTTTATAGAGCAAAAAAATGTACTCCCAGGCTTTGGTTTAAGCCTGGGAGTTAGTGTGCTTTATATTAGCCTAGTCATTCTCTTGCCTTTATCTGCGCTGTTTGTTTATGTCAGCGATATGAGCGCAGCCCAATATTGGGCTGCTGTCACTCACCCTCGCGTCTTAGCCAGCTATAAAACCACACTCAGTGCCGCTTTTTGGTCTACCATTGCTATCAGTCTTATCGGTGTGCTCTTAGCTTGGGTATTAAGCCGTTACTCCTTTTTTGGTCGTCGCTTAATTGATGGTCTCATTGACCTGCCCTTTGCTTTACCTACTGCAGTCGCCGGTTTAACCTTAGCCACCTTGTTTGCACCCAACGGCTGGATGGGTCAACTACTCGCGCCGTTCGGTATCCAAATTTCCTTTAGTTGGTATGGTATTGTGCTGGCCATGAGCTTTACTAGCCTGCCTTTTATTGTTCGTTCGGTACAACCCCTAATAGAAACCGTAGATAAATCCCTAGAAGAAGCCGCGGACACCTTAGGAGCCACGCCTTGGCAACGCTTTTCCATGGTGATTTTTCCTATTCTGTTGCCCGGCTTAGTCACCGGAGCCTCCCAAGCCTTTATCCGCTGTTTAGGCGAGTTTGGTGCCGTGGTTTTTATTGCAGGTAATACCCCCTACAAAACAGAAGTCTCATCCCTGATGATCTTCGTACGCCTAGCTGAATATGACTACGCTTCTGCCGCTGCCATCGCTTCGGTCGTCTTAGCCGCCTCCCTGTTTATGCTTTTTGGCTTGCAGCTTGTTCAAAATCGCTTGTTTAATAAAAAACATTAATACTATGAGAGCGCGCCTAAATACTACTCAACGCAGCTTAGTGGCAACTGCCATTACCATTGTTTTTATTTTATTGGTTTTACCACTTGTGCTTATTGTGAGTCTCGCTTTTAGCCAAGGTTTCGCTGCTTTTTGGCATGCCTTTATTGACTCTGATATGCAGCATGCAATCCGCTTGACCTTATTGGTGGCGATCATCACCGTACCCCTTAATTTAGTTTTTGGTATTTTGTTGGCTTGGTGTGTGACCCACTACCGCTTTAAAGGTCGACAATTATTAATGACTTTAATTGATATTCCCTATGCCACTTCTCCAGTGGTAGCAGGTTTGTGCTATTTGGTCGTGTATGGGGCAGAAAGCGTCTTTGGCCAATGGCTGATGGATCACGATATCCAGCTGATGTTCGCTTGGCCTGGTCTGGTCATGGTTACGCTGTTCGTAACCAGTCCTTTTATCGCCCGTCTTTTAATTCCCTTAATGCAAGAGCAAGGCTCAGACCAAGAACAAGCCGCCTTAACTCTGGGTGCCAATGGCTGGCAAATCTTCTATTTGGTCACGCTGCCTAAAATTAAATGGGGCTTGTTGTATGGGGTTATCTTATGTAATGCTCGTGCCATAGGCGAGTTTGGTGCCGTATCCGTTGTTTCTGGTGCAATTCGGGGGCAAACCCTGACCTTGTCTTTACTGGTTGAACAGCTTAGTGCTGACCATAAAGTAGTGGGCGCTTTTACCGCAGCCTTGTTACTGGCCAGTATGGCGCTAATCACCATTGTAGTAAAAAGTATTTTAGAAAAAAGCCAACCCCAACTGAGCCGATAATCAATTAGCACCGCTTGATGTAAGCGGTGCTAAATAAATTTTAAAAGGTATAACCCAAACCCACTGCACCATACACACTGGTTTTCTGCTCTGTCAACGGACTGTTTCTGGCATCACCCGTTAAGGTTTTAATCCCTACCGCCGTATTCAAGCTTAAGCTTTGGTTAAAACTATAACTATAGACACCATACACACTAGCCGACTTCAAGCCACCGGATGGGTCATGACTGGAAAGCTGGCCCCCACTGCGCGCCGCCTCGTGTGGTTTCACGCCAAAATTGGTTTGCATCGCATCGGCATTCATAAAAGCCAAATTACCCCCAACACGAATTCGACTCAACCCTTCTTGCCAGATCGGGTAAGACATACCCAATTGGAGACCTAAGCCATAATCCTTTTTTAAAGCTTGGTATAACGTGACATCCAGTACGGCTTCTCCTAGTTGATACTGGGAAAAAACCCCTAAATTAGCATGAGCATCTATTTTATCCATGCCTTTTAAACGATGGTGGTCGCTGGCTTTGCGTCCCCACTGATATCCGGCAAACACCCCTACTTTCCAATTGTTGGTCAAATTGTTTTGTACACCTACCGCTGGCATTTCTGCTTTAGGCGCAACAAAAAAAATACCATTTTGGTGATTGATCACAGGATATAACCGTGCCGTGTAGCTGTCTGCCCCCTCGTATTTAGGCATAATTCCGGTACCCAAACCGATGGTGGTCGTTTGAGCCTGAATGCCAAGACTGCCTACTGCTAATCCAAGCAATACGCCTAGCTGCTTACAGCCTAAAATCAAGGTGTTTGGTCGTTGCATCTTTATCCTCTTTTGTTGCTAAAAGCTAAGCCCCACCATAAACCAGAGCTGAGCCACATAAAATAAAATCTACGTCATTACAACATACCTACAGGTACAAAAAAACCCCAGCAAGATGCCACCCTGCTGAGGTTTTTTAGATGATACACAATCACTATCAAGCGTCTGAGGTCGCGCTACGCCAATAACTAGACGCTTTTACTTGTTTATTGTCTAGGCCATGGGTTTCCACAAAAACCTCGCGTACATTTTTAACTACGGTGGACTCCGCTGCAGCCCATGCATAACCAACACCTGCTGGTAATTGCAAGGCAGCCACTGCTTGGGTCAATAACTGCCCCTCGGGCGAATGCGCTACAACCTGCACCTGTGCTAAAGGATGCGCGGGCAGACACTGGGCTAAGACGGGATCCGCTAACTCTAGCACTACCAAAGGAATGACATGAGCAGGTAGCTCGGCCAAACGTCTAGAAATAGCCGGCACAGCGGTCTCATCGCCTACCAAAAGATGCCAATGGTATTCCTTGGGGATAACCATAGAGCCCCGCGGCCCTGCTAAAGTGAGCTCATCACCTATTTCGGCTTGGCTAGCCCAGAGCCCCGCTGGGCCTTCTTCATGCAACACAAAGTCCACCTCTAGGTAACCCTCTGCAGCATTGTAATAACGTGGGGTGTAATCGCGGGTTGCGGGTTTAACGCTACCCTCGGGATAACTGATCCCCGTTTCCCCTAGCTCTGGTTTCACAAACTCATTACCATCTTCTGCGAAAAACAATTTCACATGATCATCAAAACCAGCGGATACAAAACCTGCTAAATCTGCGCCACTAAGCCGAAGACGTACATAGTTTGGGCTTAAATGTTCAATATGGGAGACTTGTAAGGTGCGTACTACTATAGGGTGACGCACACGCTCTACTTGCAACAACTCTTCGTTTACCATCGTAAGCTCTCTATTTAACTCTTTTATATATAAAACCAATGTATCAAAAGAACATATAAATAGCAATCGTTCTCATTTTCAATTGAGAATTACCCTAAGAGCAACAATACTTCATTGTACAAAGGGTAATTGACGCTTATACACCAAAAAATGCCCTGTATAAGGCTGAGGGGTTTCTTCTAAGTTATACGCATAGGGCCGTTGAATTTTTTTATCCTGAACCAAACTGAAACCATATTCTGCCATCGCCCGACTAAATTGATTTCTATAGCCCCGGTTAGGGTCCATAACCCACACCTCTGCTTTAGCCGCTGCAACGGAATGAACAAAATCAGCAACCTGAGCTGGACTGCTTGGATCATATAATAAGTCACTGCCCATCACTAAGTCATAACGCTCTGAAATTAAAGGGGCACCCGTATCATTCAGGCACACTTTTTGCTCTACACCCCACTGCCCATGACGATAACTCAAACCAGGCAAAAGATTATTGCGGGTATTTTTACTGAGAAAATGCTGCGCTAAAGGGTGCCTATCACTGGCCGTCACATTCGCCCCTAAACGATGCGCCATTAAACTGGCTAAACCCAGCCCACACCCAATTTCTAATATTTTTTGATCTGGGTTAACAGGGCGTTTTATGATTTTTTTAGCCAGTTGTAAACCCGAGGGCCACAGCATACCAAACAAAGGCCAAGAAGCAGAACAAATGCCTAAGCGTTGTGCTGCCCCGGTAGGATCATAATACTGCTGACGATCTAATAAGGTATAAATTTCTAGCGGCTCTTGGCCACGGAGTTGAATCGTGCGCAAACGTGTTTGATAGGAGGTATTTTTAGACATGCATTCATTAATAAGCCTAGGAGCTTCATATTAACATAGTCTATTAAAATTATTTTTTATTAGTTTTTTGTAATTAAATAACAGTGATGATGGATTAAATATAGCAAATAACCCGATTTCCCCATACGCCTAACACTCTCTTCTCGCCCTGCCTAAGTCTATTACCCAAACGCTAGACGCAAAAAAACCCCGTTGGATCACCAACGGGGTTTTCGGTATAAGTGCTTGACGATGACC
>CANROS010000046.1 GCA_947632305.1 uncultured Paenalcaligenes sp.
GCTTGGTCTTGTAGCCAGGCTGCGGCGGATAAATGATCGGCATGGGCATGGGTTTCTAAGATCCATTGCAATGTCAGCTGATGGTCCTGCATGTAATCCAGTAAGGCTTGGGCCGAGCGGGTGCTGGTTTGCGCTGCAGCGGGGTCATAATCCAGCACTGGATCAATAATTGCGCATGGCGAGCTGCCTAGCTGGTGTACCACATAGGAATAGGTAGAGGTTTGTGGGTCAAAAAAGGCTTGAGCATGCGGTAAAGACATAATAACTCCAGATGCTGTGTGATACGTTTTCGCTTAACCTAAATGCGTGTTCGCATCAGGTAAGGGCTCCATGGTGCTGATTTTTTCCAAAATACGGCAGGCTTGGACGGTGTCTTCGTGGACGCAGGCGGCCTGAAGCTCTGCCAGTTGCTGGCGCAGTTGGCTGAGTTCTTGGAGGCGTGCATCTACATGTGCTAAGTGTTCGGTGATCAGAGTTGTTACTGGCTGGCAGCCCATTTCCGGTTGGTCCATAAAGCCCAGAAAATGCCGAATTTCCTCGTGCGTCATGTCTAAACTACGGCAGTTTCGAATAAACCGTAAGCGTTCTAGATGATAGGGGCGGTAATGGCGGTAGTTGTTTTCATTGCGTTGGGCTTCGGGCAGCAGACCAATTTTTTCATAATAACGAATGGTCTCTGTGTGACAGTTGGCGCGTTGAGCGAGCTCACCGATTTTCATCATGCCTCCTAGATTGACTCTGTAGTTACTTTAAGGTGTTAACTATAAGCATACAGTAAATCACAGAGGGTCGTTATGGCAGTTAATCACACTCATGACTCCAGCGAGCAGGCTGCGTGTTGTCACCATCACTCTCCGGTTCCCCAGACAAGTCTGAAGTCTAAGAGGTCACCGTTAGAGCCAGGCCAAGAGCTGTCCCGTTTTTATATTGCACAAATGGATTGCCCGGTAGAGGAGCAGTTAATTCGCTCTAAGCTAGAGTCTAAAGCAGGGGTGTTGGCGTTGGATTTCAATTTAATGCAGCGCTCGTTAGAGGTGGTGCATGAAACGGGTTTGCAAGCACAAATAGAAGACGATCTGCAGGAGTTAGGCATGGCGCCCCAACGTTTAAGTGCAGACAGCCGTGCTGTTGTGCCGGTAATGCGTTCTGACTCGGTGTGGCGTATTGCGCTGGCTGTCACTTTGGCGTTGGTAGCAGAGGGCTTAGGTTGGTGGGGGGTGTCAGACTGGTGGGCTTTGTTGGTGGCAGGCTTAGCCTTGATTCTGACAGGGCCTGCTGTATATAAAAAAGGGCTAATCGCTTTAAAAAATCGTAATTTAAATATTAATGCGTTGATGAGCATTGCGGTGACGGGGGCGATTTTAATTGGGAGTTGGGCTGAGGCGGCGATGGTCATGTCGCTATTTGCTTTGGCAGAGTTGATTGAGGCGCGTTCTTTAGATCGGGTCCGTCATGCGGTGGATGGTTTGCTGCAGCTTGCTCCTGAGCAGGTTGAGGTGTTGGATGAGCAGGGGCATTGGCATTGGCAGCCTGCTCAAGCCGTTGCTGTGGGCAGTGTAGTCAAGGTTTTACCAGGCGCACGTATTGGTTTAGATGGCATTGTGGCGTCTGGTCACTCTGTAGTGAATCAAGCGCCTATCACGGGTGAAAGCGCTCCTGTGGATAAACAAGCCGGTGACTGGGTCTTTGCCGGTTCTGTGAATGGTTTTGGGGAACTGCAATTCACCACGCATGGTATGTATGACGATAATTTATTGGTGCGCATTGCTTTAGCGGTGCAAAATGCACAGCAAGCCCAAGCGCCTGTACAGCGTTTTGTGGATCAATTTGCGCGCGTGTATACGCCAGTGGTGACAGGCTTGGCCTTAGCCTTGGCTTTGTTGGGGCCTTGGTTGTTTGGAGGGGCGTGGTTAGACTGGGTGTACAAAGCACTTGTGCTGTTGGTCATTGCGTGCCCGTGCGCTTTGGTGATCTCTACGCCGGTGGCAGTTGTGAGTGCGTTAACCAAGGCCGCTAAAATGGGTTTGCTGATTAAAGGCGGCGTGTATTTAGAGCAAGCGCGACATTTACAGTATTTGGCTTTAGATAAAACAGGCACCGTCACGGTGGGGCAGCCGCAGTTACAGCACCATTGGGTAGCATCTGATATCGATCAGAATCACGTGTTCGCCATAGCCAGATCTTTGGCGCAACGTTCTGATCACCCAGCTTCGATGGCCGTGGCTACAGGTTTGGCCAGATACCCTGTGGCGCCGGTATCGATTGATACCTTTCAAGCGGAACCGGGGGCAGGGGTGTGGGCTCAGATCGACTCTGAATCATGGCGGTTGGGCCGGTTAAATTGGGTGCAGGCTTCCGCTACGGGTGCTTTGCCAGAGGCTATGCAGCAATGGATCACAGCGCAGCAAGCCAATGGTGCTACGTTGGTGTTTCTAGGTGTTAGGCAGCAGATTAAAGCCGCTTTTGCCCTAGTGGATCAGGTAAAGCCTGATGCTATTTTGGCTTTAGAGGCCTTGGCTCGGTTAGGGGTGCGTGTGGAAATGCTGTCTGGCGATAACTCTGCTGCGGTGCAGCATATTGCTCAACAGTTGCCGCTGACTCACGCGTATGGTGATTTATTACCCCAAGACAAGCAGCGCATCTTAACAGAGCGGGGTAAAGGCGGCGTCACAGGGATGGTGGGGGATGGCATTAACGATGCACCGGCTTTGGCCCAAGCGCATATCGGTTTTGCTATGGGGGCGTTAGGTGCAGATATGGCCATAGAAACGGCAGATGTGGCCATTATGAACGACGATTTGCGCAAAATACCACAACTTATGCAATTATCGCAGCGCTTGCATCGTATTTTAGTGCAGAATATTTCTGTGGCTTTAGGTATTAAGGCGGTCTTTTTATTGATGGCGTTAACAGGCAGTGTCACCATGTGGATGGCTGTGTTTGCTGATGTGGGGGCTAGCTTATTGGTCATAGCAAATAGCCTAAGGTTGCTAAAAACCCGTCTAAGCGCTTAAATAAATAGACGTAGTTTATTAATAATTAATTTAGGATAGCTAACTGTGATCGCATTGCTTGAAGCAAAGCGAGCTGGGTTGCTGGCTCGCAAGTATTGGCTAAAAAACTGTATTGCGGGTCTGATTGTCGGGGTGGTGGCTTTGCCCTTGGCGATGGCCTTTGCGATTGCGTCTGGGGTAAAGCCAGAGCAAGGTATTTATACGGCGATTATTGCGGGTTTAGCCGTGTCACTTTTTGGGGGGACTAGGGTTCAGGTCGCTGGGCCTACCGGTGCTTTTATTGTCATTTTGGCTTCCATTGTGGTGCAGCACGGGGTCGAAGGTTTGCAAATTGCCACCTTGATGGCGGGGGTGATGCTGCTTTTGATTGGGGTAGCACGACTGGGTGTCATTATTAAATATATACCTGCTCCCGTTATTATTGGTTTTACGGCAGGTATAGGCGTCATTATTTGGGTAGGGCAGTGGAAAGAGTTTTTTGGCTTGCCCGCCACCACCGGTATCAATTTTCACGAGAAATTTTGGCAGCTGCTGACCTCTTTGCCGCAGCTAGATGGCGCCACCACGGCGGTGGCTGTGCTTTCGCTATTTCTAGTGCTGTATACGTCCAGACTGCCTTTGATCAAAAAAGTGCCCGGCCCTTTAATCGCTTTGGTGGTATTGACGTGTCTCCAAGGGGTATTTCAATTTCCTACAGTAGCCACCATCGGTTCGGCTTTTGGCGAGATCCCTCGAGGGTTGCCCAGTTTTCAATTACCTGAATTAACAGTAGCGCGCATGGTCGAGTTAATTGGTCCGGCTTTTGCTATTGCCATGTTAGGCGCGATTGAGTCTTTGTTGTCTGCTGTGGTGGCAGATAACATGAGCAATACGCGCCACAATTCTAATCAAGAGCTCATTGGCCAAGGGATAGCAAACGTATTAACGCCTTTGTTTGGTGGGATTGCAGCCACGGGGGCTATTGCTCGTACAGCGACCAGCATTCGCAACGGAGGCAACAGCCCTATTGCGGGGGTGGTGCATGTAGTGGTGCTTGTGTTGGTTTTGGTGCTGTTAGCGCCGTTGGCTGCTAATATTCCTTTGGCTACGTTGGCGGCTATTTTGTTTGTGGTGGCTTGGAACATGAGCCAGCCTCGTCTTGTTTTGCAGCAAATCAAAACGGCCCCACGTGCAGATGTGGTGATTTTGTTAATTACTTTCTGCTTAACGGTATTTGCCGATTTGGTGGTGGCCGTTAATATTGGCGTGGTGTTGGCAATGCTGCATTTCTTGAAGCGTATGGCTGATAGTGTGCAGGTGCAGCGTCAAAATAAAGCTCAGCTAAACCGAGAGTTCGCATTAGAACAACTCGACTTTAAAGACGACGTAGTGGTTTTGAGTGTTACCGGGCCTTTTTTCTTTGCAGCGTTAGACTCACTGGAAAAAGCCCTTGATGAATTAAATCCTTCGGTCAGAGCCGTCATTTTGCGTTTAAATCATGTGCCTTTTGCGGATGGTACCGCGTTAACGGCCTTAGATCGGTTTGTTAGTACGGCTCACTCAAAGAAAATCAAAGTGTTTTTGTCCGAGGTGAATCCTAGCATCCATAACAAACTAACCCGTATGGGTCTAAGCAAACGGCTAGGAGTAGAGCGTATTTGTGACAGTGTGCCTACCATTATGGCCATCCTTGATCGTGAGGCGGTGGCTGCACAGACAGTTGCTGGTGCAGCGCCTGTAAAAACGAATTAGGGGCTAGGCCTAAACGGTGCAAGCTGCAGATCTTGTCCGCTTGATAACGGGTCGAGGTCTGTAGCAACTGTTCTACTAAATTTGTTTTTAACGTCAGTGCTTTTTCATTCACCTGAAGCAAAATAACGGCATGGACCAAACCAAGATGCCAGCCAGCCGGGTCGCCAGGTTGTCTAGTTAGGGCGTGATGCTGGCTGGGAGCGGGGCCTAAACGCCAAATTTGGGCTGTGCCCACAATCTTTTGGTAGTGCTCAGGTTGTCCTATAGCTAAATTAAAGCGTCCATCACAAAAAGAACCTTTGACGGCATGAGGAGCGCTGTCAATAGCGCAGCTTTGTAAGGCTTTTTGTAGAATGTTGCAAATAAAAGGATAGGCGGCTTGGGCCAAGTCTAAGGGTTTGCCATATTGTCGCCAGCTAAGACTTAAATTCCAAATGCCGGGGCCTTGGGGCACCAAACCGCCCCCCGATTGGCGGATGCTGATAGGCCAACCCAAATCGTGCATCGTTGCGCAGCAGTGTTCAAACAAAGGATGGCGACTATAGGTACGTGGCACCACTAAGCCCTGAGTGCCTTGCCAAATTTTGGCTTGAGGGCCGTGTTCTGACACGCGCTCTAAAAGCAGAGTGTCACTGATATTGCTCAGGCTGGTATCAAGGTGGGTATGAATTTGAAATGGCGTGCTCATTAAAGTAAAGCAAACTCTTCGTCACTCATTAATAGGTAGCGTATGGCATCTATCCAGCCCAGCAACACACTAAGAGGAGCGAACAGATAAAACAGCGCTAAATACATGAGGCCCCAGCCTAGTTGTCCTAGGTAAAAGCGATGCACACCCATCCAACCCAGAAAAACGGCAAGGAAAATAGCGACTTTGCGTTTAGATGTTTTGCTGGTGGGTTGATCGGTAGAGCGGTTTTTGTATCTCAGCCAGTAACTAATAGGCAGGGTTAAGAGTAAAGCCAAAGCGACCTTGCCCCAATTGAGTTGCAAGTAAGCTTGAATGGTGTTGACCACGTCTTGTAGGTTATTGAGGGCTAAGCCAGTTAAATAGGAGAGCCAGCTAAAGACCTCTAGACCGATACGTTCTCCAAAACTTAAACTAACAAGCAAAACAATAAAGACAGCGATGGCTAAAGCAATAGTTTTCAAGGTGTTACTCCGTGCTCGTTTGGCGTATGGCTTTTTGCCACTGGGCCATACGTTCTTGGGCGTGTTCAGGGGATAATTGGGGTTCAAAAATACGGTCTATTTGCCATAACTCTTGGAGTTCGTCTGGATGTGCATACAGACCGCAGCCTAAACCGGCCAAAAAAGCAGCGCCTAGAGCCGTTGTTTCAATCATGGTGGGGCGTACGACTGGTAATCCGAGTAAGTCCGCTTGAAATTGCATCAGTAAATTGTTGTTACTGGCGCCGCCATCAACGCGCAATTCGGTCAAGGCCGGGGCGCCTGTTTGGGCAGCGTCTTTGCTCATGGCTTCGAGTAAAACACTGCTTTGAAAAGCAATGCTTTCTAGGGCGGCACGGGCAATATGCGCCATAGTACTGCCACGACTGAGACCAGTGATAGTGCCACGTGCATTGGCGTTCCAATAGGGAGCGCCCAAACCGGTAAACGCAGGGACAAAAGTCACCCCTCCGGCATCGGGAACACTAAGCGCCAGTTGCTCGATTTCAGAGCTGTGGGAAAAAGCAGATAGGCCGTCTCGAAGCCACTGCACCACGGCTCCGGCCACAAAAACACTGCCCTCTAAGGCATAAGCTGGTGTGGTATCAAGTTGGGCCGCGCAGGTGCTAATCAGACCGTTTTGGGATTGCTCTACCAAGGACCCCGTGTGCATCAACATAAAACAGCCTGTGCCATACGTGTTTTTAGCCATGCCGGCTTTAAAGCAGGCTTGGCCAAACAGGGCACTTTGTTGATCACCTGCTACGCCATAGATAGGGATAGGGCTGCCTAAATGTTCGGGAGCGCATTGAGTAAACAGGCTGCTTGAGGGCTGTACTTGGGGGAGTACATTGGCAGGAATGCCAAAAAGTGCTAGAAGCTCTTGGTCCCATTGGTGGGTGTGGATGTTATAGAGCAAGGTTCTAGAAGCATTGCTGCTGTCTGTGGCATGAACGGCTCCGTTAGATAGCTGCCACATTAGCCAAGAGTCAATGGTCCCAAAGGCTAGGTGGCCTTGGGTGGCTAGTTCGAGGAGCTCGGGGTATTGCTGGAAAACCCAAGCGATTTTAGTGGCTGAAAAATAGGCGTCTAGACGTAAACCCGTTTTTTTTAAAATGGTGTTTTCATGGCCTTGTTCGCGTAACTGCGCACAAATAGTCTCAGAACGACGGTCTTGCCACACGATGGCGTTGTGCAGGGGTTGGCCAGTGCGCTTATCCCACAAGACAGTGGTCTCACGCTGATTGGTAATGCCAATGGCACGGATTTGAGCGGCACTCAGTTTGGCTTTGAGTAAGGCGGATTGAGCTGTTTGTAGCTGCGTGCGCCAAATTTCCAAGGGGTCGTGTTCTACCCAGCCTGACTGCGGGTAAATTTGAGTAAACTCAAGCTGTGCCGAGCTAACGATTTGGCCTTTTGGGTCAAAAACAATGGCACGTGAGCTTGAGGTGCCTTGGTCTAGGGCAAGTAGGTAGTTCATAACACATAAATTTATACTGAATGCCTAAGTTTACCTGTAGCTTGAATTAAACTATAGGCTACGTTTGTTTTTTATATCGGTTTATCCTCAATGACATCAAGAATTTCCCCTCTACTAACAGATAGAAACCAACTTTTGGCCGCGTTAAGTCGTACTGAGCAAGTGGACATGGTTGTAATCGGCGGCGGGGCGACGGGTTTAGGTGTGGCGGTTGATGCTGCTGCACGTGGTTTATCTGTGGTTTTATTAGAAGCAAATGATTTTGCCAAAGGTACCTCTTCTAGAGCTACCAAGCTAGTCCATGGCGGAGTCCGATATTTGGCTCAGGGGAATGTCTCTTTAGTCCGAGAGGCGCTGCACGAGCGCACTGCTTTATTGCGTAATGCCCCACATTTGGCAGCCCCTTTGGGGTTTATCATGCCATCTTATAAATGTTGGGAAACGCCTTTTTACGGGGTGGGCTTAAAGGCTTATGATGCCCTGGCAGGCAAAGACGGCTTAGGCTCTACTCGGTTTTTAGGGGTGCGTCACACTAAAAGTCTGTTGCCCGGAGTTTGCCCCGAGGGATTAAAGGGCGGGGTGATGTATTGGGATGGTCAGTTTGATGATGCCCGTTTGGCATTGGCTTTGGCCCGTACCGCGGCTCGTCAGTCAGCTTTAGTGGTTAATTATTGTCCGGTCACCCAGCTAATTTACGAAAATAACAAAGTCGCTGGCGTGCAGTGTATGGATACGGAAAGCTCGCAGTCGTTCACGATCCGTGCCAAATGTGTAGTCAATGCGACAGGGGTTTGGGTGGATGCCTTGCGTGCCCAAGATGCGAGTCACCAAGGTAAAACCTCAACGGCTCTAGTTAGCCCCAGTCAAGGTGTGCATTTAGTGGTCGATCGTGAGTTTCTACCTAGCGAACACGCATTATTGATACCTAAAACAGCAGATGGCCGGGTGTTATTTGCCGTACCTTGGTTAGGTAAAGTCATTTTAGGCACAACGGACACGCCGCGTCATGATTTAGCGACAGAACCCACTGCGTTTGAAAGTGAGGTGGACTTTATATTAAAAGAAGCCGCGACTTACTTAGCCAAAAAACCCACTAGAGCCGATGTAAAGAGCGTTTGGGTAGGCCTCAGGCCCTTAGTAAAAGCCAGCAGCATTGATGGCAATACGAAAAAGCTTAGCCGTGAACACACTATCTTAAGCAGTGACACGGGTCTGGTAACAGTGACTGGGGGCAAATGGACTACCTATAGGGCGATGGCAGAAGACGTGATTGCGCATTGCGAGGAACAGGGTTTATTGGATACCCGAGGTAAAGCATCCACCACGAAGTTTTTACGTTTAGTGGGGGCACCCAAAGACACAGGTTGGCGCAATTTACATCAAGCCGCGGATCTGACTGCTTATGGTTCAGAGTCGGCTTGGGTGCAAAGCCTAGAAGGCGCAGACAAAGAAATCCTGCCAGGCTTTACCGAAGCCATGGTGCGTTTTGCTATACGTTATGAATATGCTCGTACGGTAGAGGATATCTTGGCCAGACGCTCGCGCTGGTTGTTTTTAGATGCTAAAGCGGCAGCCCAGGCCGCAGAACATGTGGCTCAAATGATACAAGAAGAAACGGGATCTGACGCGAAGTTAACCGAGTTCCTCACGCTCTGTAAGCAATATTCAGTTGCTTAAAGCTGTTTTCTTGATATTTATCAGTTAATAACAGCCCGATTTGGCCTATCGTAGTGATATATACCTATATGTTTCGTGTTGTAATCAAAGTGACTAATTGTATTATTAGGCACTTTGATGCATGAAATAGAAACAATTTTGTTATATTCTAGCTTCTGTTAAGAAAACTTAACATTTATTCAAAAAAAATTAACGATCGTCATCTAACTGCTATATCACTTAGGTAGGCTGTTAATACTTGTTTCCATAAACATAGGTCAGGCTCATATCAATGAACAGCTAATGGTTGTTTTTTATCGGGCTTTATTTCGGTAATTTCAAGGAGCGGCGTATGCCTGTGTCAGACAATACCTTGTTGGGTGATATTCAAGAAGTAAACCTCTCTTACTTGTTGTTGGCCCAGCGTTTATTACGTGAAAATTTTGCTGCTGGGGTGTATAGGTTAGGGTTTGATCAAGACGTAGCAGAAACGGTGTTAAATTTGTCGCCCGCTCAGGTGATTCGCTTGTCTGCGTCCAATACTTTGTTGTGTGCCTTTAGGCTGAATGATTATGACTTGCTTTCAACCTTAACTCAGGATGTCTTGGGTGGTGTATTGCAACAAGCTCATTCCACTATTTTATTATCGCAGCGTTCAGTAAGAGCTGCGGAAACAGTACATACCTCTACGTTAGATAGTTAACATGGTAACTAAAAGTGTTTCTCAAGAAGCGAAAGACATCGAGTTAGCTACCCAAATGATTCACTTGGGCGCGCGCTTGCAGGTTTTGCAGGCAGAAACAGCTCTAAGTTACGATCGATTAGCTAGACTCTACCGAGAGGTACGAGGCTGTTCGCCCCCAAAGGGCATGTTGCCTTTTTCAGTAGATTGGTTCACTACGTGGTTGCCTAATATCCACTCCACTTTGTTCTATAGTGTGTATTGCTATATGGATCAGTTAACTCCTGCGCACAAAGTACAGGCGTTAATAGAGGCATATAAATTGTATTTAGAACAAGCATGTGCGGGCCGTATCGAAGGAGCCGGCGAGGAGCCAGTGCTAAGTTTTACCCGTGCTTGGATGTTAATACGTTTTTTTGAAAGTGGTATGTTGCAGTTGTCAGCCTGTGAACGTTGTTCAGGGCAGTTTATTGCTCATGCACATGATCCTGCTGCTGGCTTTGTGTGTGCTATTTGTAAACCGCCGCCACGAGCGGGTAAAACCCGTTCTAGCAAAATAGTACGAGCTAGCAAAGCTGCTAAAAAAGACAGCGTTAACGAAAACACGCCCAAGCAAAAGGCAAAAAAATCAACAAAAAAGGCAAGTTCAGTTGCCAAGGGTAGTGCTGAGGCAATTGTTAAACCTCAAGATGAGGATAAAAACCCCGTTTAAAAGGGGCTTTGTTTTCAGGCAATTCAAGCGACTATATGAGCTCTGTAAGAGTATAAGATCAAGGCTGACTCGTGTTTATTATTCTTGGCTATTTAATTGTTTTTTTCTCGGTCTTTGGCAGCTATGTAGCGCTAGGAGGATCTCTAGGGGCGTTATATCAACCGTTTGAGTTTTTACTCATTGGGGGCGCTGCTCTTGGGGGGTATGTGGCTGCCAGTAATGGCCGTTCCATTGCTATGCTTTTTCCTGCCCTAAAAGGGGCCATGAAAAGCTCGCCCTACAACAAAGCGTTGTACATGGAACTCATGAGCCTGCTGTTTGCCTTGCTAACCAAGGCTCGACGTGATGGCATGATGGCCGTCGAGGCAGATATCGAAGATCCAAAACAAAGCGCCATTTTTACGGCGTATCCTGCTATTTTGCGCGATAACACCTTAGTCGAATTTATTTGTGACTATATGCGCATTATTATCAGTGGCAACATGAGTGCTTTTGAGATCGAAGCGCTGATGGATCAAGAAATCGATAGTTTCCACGATGAAAAATCCATCCCGGCCAATGCCTTGCATGTGGTGGCGGATGGTCTGCCTGCTTTTGGTATTGTGGCTGCGGTTTTAGGTGTGATTAAGGCATTGGCCTCTGTAGACCAGCCGCCAGCTATTTTGGCTGATCTTATCTCCAAAGCCATGGTGGGGACTTTTCTAGGGATTTTGTTGGCGTATGGCTTTGTGTCACCTTTGGCACACGTCATGGATAGACGCAATGCGGCGGCAGTTAAAGTCCTGGAATGCATTAAAGTGACTTTGCTTGCCAATTTAAATGGCTACCCACCCCCTGTGGCGGTAGAGTTCGGACGTAAGGTCTTGTTCTCTAGCGACAGACCGTCATTTATCGAATTGGAAGAGCATGTGCGCCAAGCTCGTCCCAGTGCAAATAACTAAAGCAATGGGTTATGAGTAAAAATAATATTATTGTCGTTCGCCGCAAGAGCAAGCGCGGGGAGCGGCGCCACGGAGGTAGCTGGAAAATTGCTTATGCTGACTTTATGACAGCGATGATGGCTTTTTTCTTAGTGATGTGGATTTTGTCCTTAGTGCCACGTGAAGACCTAAAAGAAATCGCCGATTATTTCCGTATGCCATTGATGGAGGCCATTAGTGGTGGGTTTAGGTCTGACTTCTCACGTAGTGTGATCCCTGGTGGGCAGCCTAGCGTTGTGCCGCAGGCTCATCCTGCAGGCGGAGAAAAAGGCGATCAGCCGCGCGACTTACAGCGCCTAGAAGATCTCAAGTACGAGCTGGAAATGTTGATCCAGTCCGATCCAGAGCTTCAGCAATTCCGTCCTCAGCTTTTGTTAAACATGACAGAGGACGGTCTGCAGATTCAGATCGTAGATAAACAGAACCAACCCATGTTTGCCATGGGCAGCGCGAGCGTGTTGCCGTACATGCGCACGATATTGCGTTCTATTAGCCAGTTGCTTAATGAAATGCCTAATCGAATCCGTATCATCGGTCATACTGATGCTGTGCAATATGCTACGGGCGAGCGCGAGTACAGTAACTGGGAGCTGTCTGCTGACCGTGCCAATGCTGCACGTAAAGAGCTTGTTATCGGTGGTCTGAGTGAAGACAAGGTAAAACAAATTATAGGTCTGTCTTCTACTGTCAGCTTGGTTAAAGATGACCCGATCGCCGCCGTAAACCGTCGTATTAGTATCACGGTATTAAGCAAAGCAGCAGAGCAACGTATTGATGCGGAAAACGAAGCGGCCTTAACAGAACAAGAGCTCGAAAGGTTGACCTCAGATACTTCTGTTTATGTACCACCAGCACTGGATGACGAAACCGTCACTGATTCTGATGTAAATCAGGCATTAGATACAAATTTAACGAGTTCACCCTAAATATATGTTATATATTTTGAATTCTATTTACATTTAGCAATAAAAGACACAAGTACGCAATAACAATGGCGCAACTTAAGGTTGTGATAAGTTGTCATGGGGTAGTTATGTTACTAAGGACGCATTTATGAGCTCCGGGGTAGATTTAAGTCAGTTTTACGATACGTTTTTTGATGAAGCCGATGAGCTGTTAGCTGACATGGAAGGGCTGTTGCTAGAGCTGGATATTGATGATCCAGATAGCGACATGTTAAATGCCATTTTCCGCGCTGCGCACTCCATCAAAGGCGGGGCAGCAACTTTCGGAAGTTTTGGTCATTTAGCCGAGACCACGCATTTACTAGAAAACCTTTTAGATTATGTGCGCGATGGGGAAATGGATCTGCGCCAAGACCTAATCGATCTGTTTCTAGAGACCAAAGACATCCTAAGTGATCAGGTGCTGGCTTACCGTAACGAAGCCGAGCCTGATGACGAGGCCTTTGAGCGTATTTGTGCCCAGCTGCGTCAAATTGCTAAAGACCACCTCGAAGGGAATCTCACCACCGAAGCCGATTTACAGCCCATCGCTGAGCTATTACCCGAGCCCGAGCCTGAGGTGGCACCGCCTGCGGTAGCTACGAACCCAGTCGATGATGTATTGCCTCTACGCGTTAGGGTTAGTCAGGCTGCAGAAAAAGATTTGGCCGTATTACGTGACGAAATGGCCTTGATGGGCGATATTTTGCTCGAAAAGAACGAAGGGGACACGTTAACACTCTGGCTTAGTACGACGGCATCGCCTTTAGATATCGAAGCGGTGTGTTGCTTTGTGGTCAATAGCGATCAACTGGACGTGGCTTACGAGGCTTTAGAGACCGTATCTCCTAGCGTTACGCTTGTACCCGAAGCTAGCACGCCACCTCCCGTGGTAGCAGCTCAGCCCCAGCCCGAGGCTGCACCTACAGAGCCTGAAGTCAAAGAAAAGGCCCCCCGTGCGGCCAAGTCTTCCAGCTCAACAGCGCGCAGCGAGTCTAGCTCCTTGCGGGTTGGCGTAGAAAAAGTAGATCAGATTATTAACTTAGTGGGCGAACTGGTTATTACTCAGGCTATGTTGGTACAAACGGCCTCTACACTAGATCCTGTGATTCATGACCGCTTGCTAAATGGCATTGAGCAACTAGAGCGAAACGCACGAGACCTCCAAGAAGCCGTCATGTCTATTCGCATGATGCCAATGGATTATGTGTTTAGTCGTTTTCCTCGTGTGGTACGAGAAAACGCGGCTCGCATGGAAAAAGAGATTCGCCTCGTTACCAAAGGGGCGGGTACTGAACTAGACAAGAGTCTAATCGAACGAATTATCGACCCTTTGACGCATTTAGTACGCAATAGTATTGACCACGGTATTGAGTCTCCCGAGCAACGCATTGCGGTGGGCAAAAAGGCTGAGGGCACCTTAACATTATCTGCCCAACACCAAGGCGGTCATATTGTGATCGAGGTGGCAGACGATGGTGGTGGTTTAAAACGCGATAAAATTCTTAAAAAAGCCCTTTCTAATGGCTTAATTAGTAATGAAAACATTTCTGACGAAGAGTTGTGGCAGTTGATTTTTGCCCCAGGCTTTTCCACGGCCGAGGCCGTGACGGCTATTTCTGGTCGTGGAGTCGGCATGGATGTAGTACGACGCAATATCCAAGGGATGGGCGGGCATGTACAGATTTTCTCTGCTGCAGGCGAAGGGACCACGACTCGCATTGTTTTACCTTTGACTCTGGCTATTTTAGATGGGATGTCCGTGCAGGTGGGGGAAGAAACCTTTATTTTACCCCTGAGCCATGTGACCGAGTCGATGCAACCCACCGAAGAGCAAATGCGTAGCATCACCGTAGAAGATCGTGTCATGTATGTACGTGGCGAGTATTTGCCTGTGGTGTCGTTGGGCGAGGTGTTTTCGGTGAAAAACTATCAAACCAATCTCAAAGAGGCCATCGCCGTCGTATTACAAGCCGAGGACATGCGCTTTGCCTTGATTGTGGATCATTTAATTGGTCAGCACCAAGTCGTGGTTAAAAACCTCGAGGCCAATTACCGAAAAATCCCGGGCATTTCAGCAGCCACGATTTTGGGTGATGGTAGTGTGGCCCTTATCGTGGATGTGTTTGCTTTGCATCGTTTAACTCGTGAGCGTGGCCAAGCGAGCTCTCCCGCTCTAATGAATTAATAAAAACACGGAGTAATCATGAACAAAGAGTTAGTTGTCGATGTGGGCCAAAATGAAAGCGATAACCGAGAATATTTGGTTTTTATTTTGGCGGCTCAAGAGTACGGCATCGATATTCTAAAAGTACAAGAAATTCGTGGCTACGAGGCCCAGACAGTAACGCGTATCGCGAACGTACCTTCTTTTATTAAAGGGGTCACCAATCTACGCGGTGTGATTGTGCCCATTGTGGATTTGCGTATTAAGTTCAGTCTCGAAGAGGTTTCTTACGATCACCAAACGGTTGTGGTGATTTTGAATCTAGAGTCACGCGTAGTGGGTGTGGTGGTGGATGGGGTGTCTGATGTATTGAATTTGCAAAAAACGCAAATTAGTGAAGCCCCTCAGTTTGGTGGTTCGGTCTTGTCCACCGAATACCTCACTGGTATTGGAACGGTAGACGACCGCATGTTGATTTTAGTCGATATTGAAAAACTCATGACCAGCGAAGAAATGGCTTTGGTTGATAACGCCACTTTATAAAATCAATACTATCTCACTGTTTAAGAGCTATTTACAGAGGACTGCATGAGCTTATCTAATTTGAAGGTTAGAACCAGTTTAATTCTTGTTCTTTTGTTTTTTCTTTTTGCCTTAATCAGTGGGGCTGCTTTAGGGATTTTATCCCTAAAGCAAAATAACTATGCATTACAGCAAATTATGCAACATCAGCGCGCTATGATGATGCTAAATGCTTCGATCGGGTCCTATAAAGATGGGCAAAATTACTTGGGCCGAGCACTGGCCAGTTATGCTCAAAATATAGGGGCGCATGATTACACCGCTGCGAGCGCTTGGGTTGAAAAAGGGGCGGGCGTGGCCCAAGAACTGGACCCTTCTACGACTCATTTGCTTGAATTAGCACGCTCTCAATTTAATGGCTCAGAACAGCGTTTCCAGCGCTATAAAGAATACGCCCAAGAGATCCCCGAGTTAGGCGATGAATTCGATCAAATGCTGGTCGCTTACGACGCGCTTATGACAGAGGGTATTCCCCCTTTGTTTGACTTTATCTTAGCTGGTAGCCCCGAGGGTTTTAACCGCCATTTAATGGGGGTGACGAATCAGCTTGAAGATGCCGTAACCAACCTGGAAATGTTGTTTTCTATTGAGCAGCAGGACGTGGTCGAGGGTCATGCCTCGCGTGAAAGCAAGCAATATGCATTGGTTTTAAAGCTGGTGGGGCTTGGGATGTTGGCTTCCTTGTTGATTTCAATTGGGACGTATTTATTCTTAAGCAAGATGGTGTTATCGCCTTTACGCCGTATTGATGGTCATTTTGCCCAAATCGCTCAGGGAAATTTAACTGACGAGATTGATCACAGCTCGACTAACGAGCTAGGGGTTGTGTTCCAAGGGCTATACCGTATGCAAACCGAGCTGCGTCGTATGGTGGCTAGTGTACGCGAGGGCGTGGACTCCATTCAGCGTCATGCTATGGAAATCCATGTTGGAACGGATGACCTAAGCAGCCGTTCCAATCAGCAAGCTGCGGCTTTGCAGCAAACGGCTGCCAGCATGGATGAATTAGCCAGTACAGTACGTCAAAATACAGATAATGCCCAAGAAGCAAGCAACGTAGCCTTACAAAGCTCCCGGGTAGCCGAAGAAGGTGGCGGGGCGGTGTCTTCCGTGGTCAATACGATGGAAGGCATCTCGGCAAGCTCTAAAAAGATTTCCGAAATAGTCAGCGTAATTGACAGTATTGCCTTTCAAACTAATATTTTGGCACTTAACGCTGCCGTTGAAGCGGCACGTGCCGGCGAACAAGGCCGAGGTTTTGCGGTGGTGGCCGGAGAAGTCCGTTCTTTAGCGCAACGCAGTGCTCAAGCCGCACGTGAAATTAACGAGTTGATTTCCCAGTCACAAGGACAGGTAAATCAAGGGGTGCAGCAGGTAGGTCATGCGGGCAAGGTCGTAGGAGAGGTGGTTCAAGCGGTGGCGGGGGTTTCGGTGCTTATGAATGAAATTTCAGAGGCCTCTAACGAGCAGTCTATGGGTATTGATCAAGTTAACCGTGCAGTGATAGAAATGGATACCGTTGTACAACAAAATGCCCAACTGGTTGAAAATACTGCCCTGTCCGTAGCTGCCCTGGAAAGCGAAGCAGAGCGCCTGACGGCTTTAGTGGCCGCTTTTACTATAAGTCCCCAAAATGGAACTGATGTGACAGAGTCTGCGGCTCTTTTACTGCAAAGTGATACAAGGCAAAGTGACCTCAGTTCAAAGTCTTATTTATTGGAGAGCTAATTATTTAGCTGTTATATGACGCAGTTAACTGAATCAAATACTTCTTTTCCATTACCGGGGCTTCCGGTAATGGCTGCGGCAGACTTTGAGCGAGCGGCTCGACTCATTAGAGTGAAAACAGGGATTGTTTTAGGTAACCACAAAGCGGACATGGTGGCGCGCAATTTGGGTTTAAATACGAAACGCTTTAACCTAGAGCGTATTAGTGATTACCTAGATCATCTTGAGCGTCATCCAGAGTCTGCTGAGTGGGATACATTCATTTCCATTTTTAC
>CANROS010000047.1 GCA_947632305.1 uncultured Paenalcaligenes sp.
TTTGTTATGCAGCCGTCACGGCTACGGCGGCGTAGGATTTTGGCGGACTATTTAAGCGTTGCAATAGTTTACGACACGCCAAAATCGCATTTTTCTCAATCACATAATACGTCAAGGTGGCTAACACCAACGAGGCCCCTACTGCCCACACAAAAGCAGCACCGCCATCTAAGCCCCAATTCCACTCGTATTTCCTGATCAGTTTAATCATGATCATATGGGTTAAATACAAGGAAAAAGAGATATTACCCAAAAAATGCAGGGCAGGAATGGTCGGTAAGCCTTTAAGTCGTTCATAGACCAAGGCTGCAAATAATAACGCCACCGCCGCTAGGCCCCATTTTAAAGGGCCATGACCATAAAATGCCGGTGCGTACAAAGCCACTGCTGCCGCTAGCAACACAACTAAGGTCAGAGGCAAGAGAAGCTTTCGAGTTGACACAGACCAATCCGGCAAGGCTTTATAGGCCATATATAACGCAATGCCATAACCAAACTCTAACAACATGGGCGAGGACATCAACGCCACCACAGGCTGCCATATACCTGCAACACTGTAATCAAATTGAGTCGAGGCAGATAAATCAATCTGCTGATTTAACAACCATTGCGAACCCAAAAACAAAGTACCTAGTAAAGCTAAAGCCAAGCCTTTTCTATAACGCTGCGATAAGCTGAGCCCAATGAAAAACACCCCATAGAAAAAAATTTCATAGGTAAGCGTCCACACAGGACTGAGCATGTTGTAACCAAAAAATGGCCCCTCCTGATTGTAATCAGCATGCAAAGGCAGCAGCGAACGCCATACAGAGGTATTGTTATCACCAAACAAAAAGTAAAAACTGGCTAGGCTAATAAGCAATAAGGGATAAATACGAAAAATACGTTTAAGCGCATAAGACACCAATGGCTTAGGCTCGGGGCGCTGCGTGGCATAACAGATAATAAAGCCACTAATAATAAAAAACAGGTCTACCCCAAATGCCCCATTTGCAAACAACACATCGCCTAATTGCGGGTGGGCATAATAATCATTCAAATAATACCTAAAGTGGAAAAACACCACTATTAACGCCGCTAAACCTCGTAAATAATGCACACTTTTAATCATGCCATCCCCTAACCATACTTGTAACGGCTTTTACCGTAGCATGGCCAGAAGCGATAAAAAGCACCAATCGTTACTGGATTTTCCTAATTCTCTCGTTTCTCCGTCTGGTCGTGGCAAAAATCTGATAGAGGAGGCCAGACTCATTTCTTCGCGACTTCATGCGCAGTTATGTAGCACAACAGGAAGAAACACAGCAATACGATGCCTAGCTGGCGAAAAAGGTCGAGCAATCACGGGCGTCTGCCGAGGCTGGCAGCCTAATTCCCGCTGCCGGCGTTGAAGCCCGCTTTGCCGCCCGCCGCGCAATAACCCCCACTCGTCTGGCTGCTTCTGAATGATGAAGCTGCTATGGACGCCAGAAGCCGTCAGGGATCGTGAAAAAATACGCCTGCCTTGGCTCTGACCATTTAACAAAATACGCAAACATTGGCACGTTTTCGTCACGTTTTGGCCCAGACGCAAAAAAGCCACCTAGTCTGGTGGCGATAAACAGTTGATTTTCATAGTTATTCTTGGTGCCCCCCCGCGGAGTCGAACCGCGCACCAACGGATTATGAGTCCGCTGCTCTAACCAAGCATGAGCTAGAGGGGCTTTTGATGATAAATCAATCAAAGACGTAATTATGACACAATCTGAGTCGGTTTGGCTAGTGTCTCTTTTACGGTAGGGATAAGCGAAGTTTGCGATGGGTGTCAGTGGTCAGACAGCCCACTAACCCACTGAAAGTGTGACCGGCTTGCCAATGCGACTTAACATGCCAATCAGAGTATCAATAGTGAATTTGCTCACTTTTTTATTGACTACATCTGACACTCTAGGGCGGGACACCATCAAAATCTCGGCTGCCTCTGCTTGCTTTAAGTGATTTTCTTCTATCCAAGCTGTGAGCTCCGTCATCAACTGCTCTTTAATTAATAAAGTCGTATTTATTTGTTGTTTAGACTCAAGCTGTAATTGATTTGCCTCTTTTTCAACAAAACCTAACTCGAGAAATATATTCTCCCCCGCTTTGGTGACATGACGTATCTCTGTGTCAATACTCATTTCCTACTCCTAATGCTAACAATAGACTGATAGCGTCTCTTCGCAATTTCTTTATCTCTAGAGCTGGTAGCTTGAGTCTTTTTTTGAAAACAACCAAGAGATCCTCATAAGATGAGCCCACCCAAAGAATATCTTTTTCTTGCTCCATAGTACCTACGTATAAAATTTTATACAACCCAATAAGAAAAACACCACGTTTCTACGAGTGGATGTAGTCATACTACTTATTTTGAAAGATAAAAACAGGCAAGCGGTATAAGCCTATCCATCAGGACAAACCCTTTTCTTTTTTAGTCTTAGCTCTACCAAATATTATTATTGAAGCGTGGGCGAGCCATGGAAAATTGAGCACATTACCGCTCAAAGCCAAAGCGGGTTAGACGGCATCAGTATGGCTTGTCTATCTTAATCTCTACGGCTTTGAGAGTCATATCCCCTCTCAGCACCGACAAATGAATAAGTCTCCAACTCCTTATCAGGGACGGAGGTATTCTTGGGCGAGCGGTTCAGCGCGCAGCGAACGAAGTGAAGCGAGCACTGCCTAGCGAACCCAACAATACCGCAGCCCACAATGGCAACAAAAATATCGCAGGCCCCAATGACAACAACAGCCCACAAGAAAAAGAACGCCCCCTACAGCCACTCCAGTTCTGGACTCTCCGCACCATACTCAAACCTCAAGCGAGCCTGCTGCACCGGTTGATCAGAAGCCATTTGAATACTAAGCTCTAGAAGAGAACCATTTAAACTGGCCTGGACTAACACCGCAGGCTGATCATCTACCCAGACTTGGCCAGTAACCTGCTGATATTGTTGTTCAAGCTCTAGGTGATAGACCTCATCATTAGGGCCTTCACACTGCCAAACCCCTTCAACCTGAGCAGGAATGGTCCATTTATAAAGAGTAATGCCGCCCAAGTCTAATTCCTCGTCGGCTTGCCAGTCACCCATATCAAAGGCGTGAGACACAATGCGTGTGCCGGGGCGTAATTCATTTAGCAGCCTTGGACGTAAAAGCACATTGACTGAGTCCATTAAATACAGCGTAACCACACTGGCCTCGCTAATATCTACGTCTTTATCAAAGATATCTGCCTCGATAAAATCAACCAGATGTTCGACGCGGGCATTCGCGGCGTCTTCCATGGCCTCTGAAACACGCATGGGGTCTAGTTCAACGCCAATGGCCTGAATACCGTATTTTTGGGCAGCCAGAATTACAATGCGGCCATCACCTGCCCCCAAATCATACAATACGTCTTTTTTGTTTACGCCAGCCATGTTAAACATGGCTTGAATTAACGCATCATCCGTGGGCACAAAGGGCACATCTAGAAAAAATTTGGGTTCGATGGAATACCCATCCATGTCGCCCATGTCGTCCACTAAATCGCTAAACAAGAACACCTCCTATAGGTGTTAAAGAATAAATGAAATCAGGACCCCACCCAGACCATTAGTAGGGCTACCACCACGAACTTTGACGTCTGAGTTTTCGAGCGGATTCTCTGTTGAGCTCTTTGGCTCGTTGCTCGGCGTACTGCTCTTCCCCGGGTTCGTAAGACCCTTCATACATGCAGCTACTTGGGTTGAGTTGGCATTGTAGCCGTTCTGCCTGAGCCGAAGACCCCGGGGTTTGGGCGCAACCGGCCAGTACAACAAGTATTACACTCACACCTAAAGCACGCATGCGTTCTATCCTTTATGATTTAATTTTTTGACTAATGCCCCATGCCAAGAACATCCCGACTACGGCAAACGTCACAGTCGCTACCCACGCCCACTGCCAACCACCCAATACATTCACCGCTAAAGCCACAGCGGGTGGCCCAAAAAACTGGCCCATGGAAGAGCATTGTTGAACCCAACCTACCGAAGAAGAGGTGGTCTGAGGCGTAGGAGCATGGTTTACAGATAAATAAAAGCAAGTGGCTGGAATTAGCCCACCCACTGCGGAAAAGACCACAATCGCCCAAAACTGTACGGCCAAACTGACATTCAACCCAAAAGCGACAATGGCACACCCCATCATGGTAACAAAGCCTATCCAGAGCAAGTGCTGCGGCTGGTACTGTTTTTGTAATAATTTTCCTGCGCCCAGATTACCAATTACATTGGCCCCTGCCACAATGGCCGTTAGTAACCCGGCCGCTGTGACGGAAATATCCCCTGCCATATAAATGGTGGGCAAAAACCCAATCACTCCGGCCCATTGGGCGGCATACACACAAAACACCAAAGCCACTAACCAGATTTTGCTGGAGCGTAGTGTGGTGGTGACCATATTGAACAGTTGATTTTCTGTACTTTTTGGTTGCGTTGATTTAGGCGTGGTTTGGCTATCGGCCGGAATAATAAACCAAGACAAGACCAGCATAATGGTGCTGACTACCGCCAACACCAGCCACAACATGCGCCAAGACCCCAAGGTCAATAACCAAGATCCCACCAGTAAAATAATCACTGTTCCGGTGGGCATATAGCAGCCCCATAGCCCCATGATGCGGCTAAGTTGCTGCGCACTGACTAGACGTTTTACCAATGCAGGCACTGGCAGCACCACCATTAAAAAGCCGCAGCCTTCTATGGCTCGACTAAGCAATACAATGGTTTTATCGGGCGTTAAGGTGGTAATGATAGAGCTCACAACGATGATAAACATCCCTATCAAAATACAACGCTTAAAACCAATACGCTCGGCAAACAAACCTATGATCAAGCCTAAGGTCATGCCCCCTATTTGTACGCTGGACAACAAAAATCCCGATTCCACTAAACTAAGCTGTAGCTCTTGCTGCAAAGCAGGTAAGGCGGGGGCCAGTTTCCAAATATGCAGCGATGCGCTAATACCTACCAAGAATAAAAAAAACGACACCTGCAACGGTGAGATGGCAGCTTTAGTCAAACGGGAGTTCATGATTGTCTCTTCAAAAAAGACCGAGTCAGTGTATGAACTGACTCGGATCTAAAAGCTAAGGTAATTAAAATACTTATGCTGTTAGTTATACATGAGCTGCGGCAAAATCAAAATAATTTGCGGAAAAAGGACCACTAAGAGTACGCCCAAGACCAACATTAAGAAAAAGGGAAAAGAGGCTTTGGATAAATACACAATATCGCGCCCAGTCATCCCTTGCAGTACAAACAGGTTTAAGCCCACCGGCGGGGTAATTTGGGCCATCTCTACTACCAGTACCAAATACAAACCAAACCAAATAGGATCAATACCCATCGCTTGAACAGCGGGCAATAAAATCGCAGTGGTCAACACCACGATAGAAATCCCGTCCAAGCAACTGCCCAATATAATAAAGAACACCGTTAACACAGCAATAAAAGCATAGGTGCTCATGCCCATATCACTAATCCAGCGGGCTAAATTCATCGGGATATTGGAATAGCCCATCGCAATCGTTAAAAAAGCCGACCCCGCTAAAATAAAGGCGATCATTGAAGAGGTAAGCAAAGCAGACATTAAGCCTTCTTTGAAACTCTTCCAATTCAAATCACCAAAGGCCCAGCTTAATAATAAAGCGATCACTACCCCTACTGCGGCGGAGTCCGTAGGGCTGGCCAAGCCCATATAGATAGCACCAATCACCCCGAGGATTAGCAAAGTCACCGGCAGTAGCGTGCGTGTGGCCAGCATTTTTTGTTTAAAGCTGACCGGTGGGTCTTTAGCAGGCACTTTATCTGGATGCCGTGCTGACCAAATCGACACATACGCCATAAACAACACAACCATCATCAGCCCAGGCAAAATACCGGCGATAAACAGTCGAGCGATGGATATTTCTGCGGCTACCCCATACACAATTAAAATAATAGAAGGCGGAATCAAGAGACCCAACGTACCTGAGCCAGAAATCGTCCCTAAAATTAATTTCTCATCGTAGCCGCGTGCTTTTAATTCAGGCACCGTGACTTTAGCTACGGTGGCACAAGTCGCCGCCGATGAGCCACTGACCGCGGCAAAAATACCAGAAGCCAAAATCCCTACATGGGCTAGCCCGCCAGGCAAGGAGCGCATCCACGGCGCTAAACCACTAAATAAGTCTTTGGACATGCGCGAGCGAAAGAGAATTTCACCCATCCAGATAAACAAAGGCAAAGCAGCCAAAGACCAATCGGCAGAAGAACTCCAAATATTGGTTGCCAATACATTGGTCAAAGGCGCATTAGAAAACAGCACAATACCCACTAAGCCGGTGATAAATAAGGACACCGACACCCAAACCCCCAAGGCCAAACAACCAATAAGAGTAAAGACCAACACCAAAGATAAGCCCACATCAGACATTACATTGCCTCCTCTACTGGGTCTATGGCACGCAAGGCCGTCGATTGTTTATAGCGCACCATATCCACCAAGGTGTCTATCGCAGCGATCAAAAATATCACTGCGCCTAAAGCCATAATGCTTTGAGGTATCCATAAAGGCACACGTATCAAACCGGATGCGGTATCCCCCCACTGCCAAGACTGCCAAGCCAACTCTATTAAGCTATAGCTAATCAAAGCAGCCAGCGCCACGCCTAACGCGGCTACCAAAGTCAAGCTAACGCGTCTGGCTTTGGGGTTAAGTGCGGTTTCAATTAAGGTGACACGAATATGGGCCGCTTTTCTAAAGCCTAAGCCCAAGGACAAAAAGGTAGTAAACCCCAAGGCATAACCCGAAAACTGAGCATAAGAGGGAATTAATAAGCCCACGCTTTTTCCAAAAGTATGGAGCGCGATAAAATCAATGGTGTTGAATACGACCTGCCCAAAAACAATGAGCATAATCATGCACAAAGAAAATGCCGCCATAGCCCCACTCACTGCATATAACCTATCGAGACTTTTGCGCATTGTGTTTCCTTACAAAGAACAACGCAGTCTGTAGACTGCGTCTTAAACCATTCAGCCTAAATCTGTGATGGCTCTACTGATGGCTCATTACTGATTAAAGGCCTCAAGAATTTCTACCCCTTGCTGCCCAGCTTCTTGACTCCATTCTTGGGCCATTTGAGCTCCAATCTCAAGCAAGGCGGCTCGTAACTCTTCGGAGCCTGTGCTGACGGCAATGCCGTTATCCGCTAGGGCTTGAGTCTGCTTGATGCGGTCCTCTCGGGAAAGCTCCCAACCACGTTGTTCGGCTTGAGCCGCTGCCTCTAAAATGGCATTTTGGGTGGCTTCATCCAACGCATCAAAGCTACGCTGATTCACTACCACCACGTTTTTGGGTAAGAACGCTGCTACATCATAATAATGACTGAGGTAATCCCACGCCGTGGAGTTAACCCCCGTAGAGGCTGAAGTGATCATGGCATTCACACGACCCGTAGTAAAAGCTTGCGCCAAATCAGCGGCCTCAATTTGTGTGGGAATGGCGCCTGACAACTGCGCTAAACGTTCCGTTTGTGGACTATACGCACGCATACGTAGCCCTTTTAGGTCTTCAATCGTATTAATGGCCCGATCGGTGTACATCCCTTGGGGTGGCCAAGCAACCGAATACAACAATTTCATATTCTGCCGCCCTAAGACTTCCTCTAGGTAGGGTTTGGTGATTTGATAGAGCTTTTCTGAGTCTTCATGGGACACCGCCATAAACGGTACGGCATCAACGGCGAACAGGGGGTTTTCATTTGCTAGCGCTGAAATAAGAAACTCACCTGTTTCTACTTGACGCGAACGTACGCTGTTCTTAATTTCGCTGGGGCGAATTAACGACCCGTTTGAGTGAACGGTAATAGCCAGCTGACCATCCGTTGCTGCGTTAATGTCTTGCACAAACTGCTGAATATTGAGGGTATGAAAATTCGTTTCCGGGTAAGCGGTTGCCATGCGCCATGTTTCGGCCTGTACTGCCGTCGTCGAACAGACCACCACCGCTGCTGCTGACATAAAGTGAGAGAGTTTCATAGTTGCTCCTTGTGGGATTGACCCTTTTTATATTGTTACCGATGAGGTTTATTTGGCTTTGCCAAAGCCGCCCCCTCCTGGGGTGTGAATCACAAACACATCTCCTGGCCCCATTTGTACAGAGGCGGTAGCGCCAAACTTTTCAACCGAACCATCGGCTCGCTCTACATAGTTAGACCCCACCTGTGCCGGCTGCCCGCCTGCTGTACCAAAAGGTGCCACACGCCGACGATTAGCCAAAATAGAGGCGGTCATCGGCGTTAAAAAACGTAAACGACGCGTGCCTCCGTTGCCCCCTACGCCCTGACCTGCGCCCCCGCTATTGGGCCGGATAGAGAATTCCTCTAGTACAACGGGATAACGCCATTCCAGTATTTCAGGGTCCGTTAAACGCGAGTTAGTCATATGCGTTTGCACCACATCGGTACCTGAAAAAACCTCGCGCGTGCCGTCTGATCTTAAGACCGTGCCGGCCCCCGATCCACCGGCAATGGTTTCATAATATTGGTACTGCTCATCACCAAAGGTAAAATTGTTCATGGTGCCTTGGGAGGCCGCCATCACCCCTAAAGCCCCATATAACGCATCGGTAATGCACTGCGAGGTTTCTACATTCCCCGCCACAGTTGCGGCGGGATAGGCAGGATTTAACATACTGCCTTCAGGAATGATGACTTTGATCGGTTTTAAACACCCTTGATTCATGGGGATTTCATCATTCACCAATGTACGGAATACATAGAGCACAGCGGCTAAACACACGGCTTTGGGTGCGTTAAAATTGCAATCCAACTGCGCCGACGTGCCCGTAAAGTCTACAGTAGCGCCCCGTTGCTCGTGATCCACCCGCACAGCTACCTCGATCACCGCACCATTATCTAGCTCGTAACGGAAATGACCGTCTTGCAGCACATCAATCACGCGACGCACGGACTCTTCGGCATTGTTTTGTACGTGCTGCATATACGCATGAACGACGTCTAGACCAAAAGTCTGTACCATTTTATGAAGCTCTTGGGCCCCTCTTTCATTGGCAGCAATTTGCGCTCGTAGATCGGCCAAATTTTGATTGATATTACGTGCTGGGTAGGGACCGCTTGATAACAATTCGGTCAACGCCTCTGCACGCATTTCCCCGTTTTCTACTAACTTAAAGTTATCAATAAGTACCCCTTCATCAATCACCGTTTTGCTATCAGGAGGCATGGAACCAGGGGTCAGCCCACCCACGTCAGCATGGTGCCCACGCGAGGCGACAAAAAATAGAATCTCGCTTTGGGAGTCGTCAAAAATAGGCGTGACTACGGTAATGTCAGGTAAGTGGGTGCCGCCGTTATAGGGGTCATTGAGTACATAGGTATCGCCTGGGTGCATTTGCCCTGCATTGTTTTGAATAACGGCTTTGATGCTTTCCCCCATTGAACCTAGGTGTACTGGCATATGGGGTGCGTTCGCAATCAAATTGCCTTCAGCATCAAACAAAGCACAAGAAAAGTCTAAGCGCTCTTTGATGTTGACGGAGAAAGCCGTGTTAGCCAACGTGGCCCCCATTTGCTCGGCAATGGACATAAAGAGATTATTAAAAATCTCTAGCATCACTGGGTCCACATCCGTGCCTATTGCCACTTGATTGGCTTTGGGCTTCACCCGCGTCAACAACATCTCACCGGCGCTCAGTAGGTCTAATTGCCACTCAGGCTCGATGATGGTGGTGCCATTTTGGTCAAACACAATGGCAGGGCCAACCACGCGCGCGCCAGCCGGAAGCGCATCGCGATTATAAACAGGCGTCTGTTGCGCAGCGTCGTGCGTAAACATGGTAACAGTGGCCAACGCATTATCGGCGAGCACAGGTTCCACTGGCGTGGCAGAACGAGTCAGCTCTTCACCACTTTTGCCTATTACCTCCACAGAAGCCGCCTCAATGATGAGTTTTTTATCTCGCATCAAAAAGCTGTAACGCTGCAGATAGGCCTCGTTAAACTGCTGCTGCATGGACTCAATGGAATCAAAATTAACGATCAAAGCCGAATCGGTGCCGTCATAACGCAACAATAAACGCGGCAATATCTGGAGTTGATCGGCCTCTACCCCTTGGCTTAAGACCTCTGCCGCCGCTTGTTCCGTTAAATCAGCCAAACGCTGTTCACATGCGCTCAAGTGCTCTGCTTTCAGTTCCAGTTCCATGCTGCTTTCACGCATGGCGCTAATATCGGCTAAGCCCATGCCGTAGGCAGACAACACCCCCGCAAAAGGATGAATGAGGACGCGACTCATCCCTAAGGCATCGGCCACCAAGCACGCATGCTGACCGCCACCGCCGCCAAAAGACACCAAGGTGTATTTGCTCACGTCGTAACCACGTTCAATGGAAATTTTCTTTACCGCATTGGCCATGTTGGCCACAGCAATTTGAATAAATCCTTCGGCGATTTGCTCAGGACTAGAGCTAACCCCTGTGTGCGTTTCAATTTGCTTAGCCAGCTCTTTAAATTGCGTTTGCACCTGAACCAGATCTAAAGGCTGATCGGCCTGAGGGCCAAAGATGTGAGGGAAAAACTGCGGCTGCAATTTTCCTAGCATCACATTGCAGTCAGTGACGGTTAAAGGGCCACCATTTCTGTAGGCCACCGGCCCAGGATAAGCCCCAGCCGAATGCGGCCCCACTCGCATGCGATGACCGTCAAAATGCACAATGGAACCACCGCCTGCTGCCACAGTATGAATGTTCATCATGGGCGCCCGCAAACGCACGCCAGCCACTACGGTTTCAAACACCCGCTCAAAATGGCCCCCATAATGCGACACGTCAGTGGACGTACCGCCCATATCAAAACCAATTAACTGATCAGATCCCACCGCAGCGGCAATACGAGCCATACCTACAATGCCACCAGCAGGACCAGACAAAATCGCATCTTTGCCCTGAAAGTGATCTGCTGCAGTGAGTCCACCGTTCGACTGCATAAACATGAGTCGTACTTGATCTAATTCGCTAGCCACTCGGCTCACATAACGACGTAACACAGGGGATAAATACGCATCCACGACGGTGGTATCGCCCCTGCCGATCAGTTTCATCAAAGCACTAACCTGATGCGACACAGAAATTTGTTCAAAGCCGATGGCTTGGGCCCATTCAGCAATTTGTAGCTCGTGTTGATGATAACGGTACGCATGCATCAGCACGATGGCAATCGCACGGTAACCCGCATCGTAAGCAGCACGAAGCTGCGCTTTCACTTGGGCTTCATCCAAGGCTTTTTCTACGGTGCCATCGGCTAAGAGACGCTCTTGCACCTCTTCAACACGACCATATAACAATTCTGGTTTGACAATATGGCGATTGAACAGCTGGGGACGCGCTTGATAGCCAATGTGCAGCGCGTCTTGGAAACCCGCCGTGATAAATAAAACCGTCTCATCGCCTTTGCGCTCTAACAGGGCATTTGTTGCTACTGTGGTGCCCATTTTTACGGCTGCTATTTGTTCAGTAGGAATGGGCTGATCCGCTGCAATACCTAGCAAATGACGAATCCCCGCCAAAGCGGCGTCGGGGTATTGTTCTGGGTTGTCAGATAAAAGCTTATAGGTAACTAGGTCTCCCGCGGGCTTTTTTGCCACGATATCGGTAAAGGTACCCCCTCGATCTACCCAAAACTGCCATTGCTGTGCTTGTTGTTTGTTGCCTGTAGAGTGCTGCATGATGAACCCTATAAAAACCTAAACCAAACCGTAGCTTAGTTTGCGTAGTTCTAGGAGGGAGTTCAAGCAACTTATTGCTGCCCCAATTGATAAGAAAAACTAATCAATTGAGAAGGCAAGCGTTAAAGCGCTTATGCTGATATTTTATCTTTTAAGCTGAGTAAAAACCCCAATTAGCCAGCAAAAGGCAAGCCTTCACTGGCAGTCACTACCTGTGGATAGGTGTGAGCGTAGTCTTCCATGGCCTTTAGGCTAAGATTAATAATGGTAGAGATCGTGGCATACACTGGCTCGGGGCGCCAACTGGCCACTAAGTGCATGGCTTCTAATTTTGGTAGCTGAGGCACCACGACTAATGGTTTTTTGTTATCACACAATAAGGTGACTGGCATGGCCCCTATACAGCGCCCCGTGCGCAGTAATTGCAAAGCCGCCTCTATGGACGAGGCAAAATGAATACGCATGGGTTCATCACTCAGGCCATAATTTTCTAATAGCTCAAGCAACTGCACGTGCGGCTGTGAATAACGCGGAAATGTCACCAGCGTCCAGCTTTGCAACACCTGCTCTAAACTAATGGGCGCTTTAGTGGCGGCATGGTCTGCCACCATCCACTGCATTTCATAGCGCCCCAACGGGGCATTACGAATACTTTTATCAATCACAGGGTGCGTTTGTAGCGCTATATCAATCAAACCGCTTTTTAATAAAGCATGCAAACGCCGGCTAGACTCCACTGTGATTTCTAGCTCTATATGAGGATGGTGCTTTTGGAGTTGGCTTAGAAAATCACCAAACCACGTGTAGACGATGGTTTCCATCACACCCACCCGGATGCGCCCCCGTAACTCTAAGGGCGCAGACAGTTCATGACGTAAAGCTTGTTCCGCTTTTAAAAGGCCCTCGGCATGCTGCAAGAGGATTTTCCCCGCCGCACTGAGGCCCATTTGACGACCTTGACGTACAAAAAGCTGAGTTTGCAAATCGTTTTCCAAGGCCGCCATACGCCCAGAAACCGCGGCTTGGGTGACGTGTAATTTACTGGCGGTAGCCCTAAAACTGCCTAAACGCGCAACCCACACAAAGGTTTCTAAAAAGCGTAAGTTCATTTAACTCTATGAGGTTATTGAATTAAGTCTACCCAAGGGCCATAGCCTTGGGCAGCCATTTGATTAAGCGGAACAAAACGCAAACTGGCACCATTGATGCAATAACGCAAGCCGCCACGGTCTCGGGGGCCATCGGGAAACACATGCCCTAAATGTGAGTCTGCCAAAGCACTCCGTACCTCGATACGGCGCATATTATAGCTAAGGTCTTCGTGCTCAGTGACTGCCTCCGCCCGGATTGGTTGTACAAAACTCGGCCAACCACACCCTGAATCGTATTTATCCGTAGAGGTAAATAAGGGCTCGCCACTGATGCGATCTACGTACAAACCTGGCTCGTAAAACTCGTCGTACTCGTGACTAAAAGCACGCTCTGTACCATTGTTTTGAGTGACTTGGTATTCAAGCTGGCTCAGTTGCTGACGCAGTTGCTCCTGAGTAGGCTTCACAAAATTAGCGGGATCATACACAGGCGTACTGGGCTTTTGCTCTGGTAAAGGCTCGTCGGCCAAACGTAGATCTACATGACAATACCCGTTCGGATTTTTGGTGAGGTAGTCTTGATGATAGTCTTCCGCATCGTAAAAATGCACTAAAGGCTCATTTTCCACCACCAAGGGTCGTTGATACTGCGTTTGCAATTGGGCCAAAGCGGCTTGAGCGATGGCTTGATCCGCAGGGTCTGTGCTGTAAATACCGGACCGGTATTGCGTGCCGCGGTCATTGCCCTGGCGATTCAAGCTCGTGGGGTCAATAATACGGAAAAAGTGCAGTAACACGTCATTTAAGGGAATCACGGCTGGGTCATATACCACTTTGACCGTTTCCGCATGACCCGTATTGCGATAAATGACGTCTTCGTAACTGGGGTGTGTTGTCTTGCCATTGGCATAACCCGACACGGCATCCACAATCCCATCAATGCGCTCAAAATACGCCTCTACGCCCCAGAAACAACCTCCGGCCAAATAAATCGTTTTGGTCTGGCCAGAGGGTATGGTTTGCGTTTGAGACGCTACTACCGTGCGTGCCGCCGTTTTTAGATCGGCCTCAGGATTCGTTATTAATAACTGAGCCTGTGCTTTGCTGATCGAACCCTGCACCACGCGCACCAATTTCCCCTCGGGGCTAAAGACTGCCCAACTGGGATAAGCACGTATCCCTAAGGCTTTGACCACCGCACCCTCTGTATCTAGTAACACTGGCAGGGTTTTATAGTCTAAGCCTTGATACCACTCTTGGAACTCGGCCAAGGGTTTTTCATTCAGCTGCCCTGGTGAAGCCAAAGTCACGATATTGGCCCCCTCTAAATCAGGATCGGTCAGCCAATTTTCTGTCATTTGTAATTCAGACAAGCACAAAGGGCACCAACTGGCCCACAATTTAACCAATGTAGGTTTATTTGGGTCTAAGGCTAAAGGAGCGGCATTCACAGTAGGAAGCTGTTGAATATCGGCATACAACGAGTCATTAGACTCTTGGGCCGCAACGGGAGAGGAGAAAAACGACATAAACCACCACGCAAAGAAAAGACTAAACACCATGGCGCTTAGAAAGGAATACGAATACACACGCCTCATGATACAGTTCCTGCTAAAAAATTATCCGGGATGATCGGCCTGACAAGCACAAAACTGTGCAACGGTATCAAAGAACTGCTGCATCGCTGGCGTTTCTAATTGAGAGCGCAACTGCAGCACCTGTCTAGCTTGTTCGGCTTTTTGTTTTAGTTCGACTAAATTTAAACGTAAAAGTTGCTGGTTTTGTACCACCCATGTTCCATCTACCATGACATGGCGTACTGCGGTGGCGTCTTCTGCGTAAACCAGTTGCCTGAGTGCATGATTCAACGGCTGCCAATTAATATGCGCCAAGTCGATTAAAACCAAATCCGCCTTAAAACCAGACTCTAAACGTCCTATTTGATCCTTTAAACCCAAACAAGCCGCACTGCCCTCTGTGGCAGCATAAAAGGCATCCTCAGCGCTAATCCATTGATCCACCTGCTCGGTTTTAACTCTAGATACCAAGGCCGCTAAGCGCATGGCCTCGTACATATTTTGATTATCTGAGCTGGTAGAGCCATCTGTGCCCACCCCTACCGTAATGCCGTGCCTTAGCATGTCCCGCATATCGGCAATGCCACTACCTAACCGTAAGTTAGAGCCAGGGTTATGCACGATTTTGGCCTGATGTTTGGCTACCAAAGCCAAATCGTTCTGATCTAGCCACACGCAATGCGCCAACACCCAATGCGCGCCTAGTACCCCTATGCGATCTAAATGTTGCAACAGCCCTCCCGCATAACGCTGCGGATAGGCTCTTTTTTGTATGGGTGACTCCAGCACATGGGTATGAATTAAGATCCCTAACTCACGGGCCAGTTGACTGCAATCAGCTAAAAATGCATCTGAGCTCACCAAAGGAATGGCGGGCCCCAACGCCCATTGAACACGCTGATAACTGCGCGTTAAAACGGGCTTAATATTTTGCAAAACGGCATCATACGCCAAGGGCGCGGTGGGCTGTTCCCCTACCGCTAGGGCCAAATCAGGCAAGGCCTGATACAGATTTTGATCAGCAAACATCGGCGCCAACACCACCCGCAAACCGCTTTGCTCATAGCCGGCGGCCACCGCCTCTAAACCCTCTGCACTGGGCACAGGTAACTGCGCATATAAATCAAAGGCTGCCGTACACCCCTTGAGTAACATTTCAGCCGCATTCAGCTGAGCATTCAACTGCAACAAATCCAAAGCACGCTCTTGATTCGTGATGCTGCCGGCTAAAATCAACTGCTCTAGATTCCAACGATCTGCTAAGCCTTTGGTCACGGCTCCGTGCCCATGAGTATGCGCATTGACCAGACCTGGATGAATTAAATACCCACCTGCCTCAAAGACCTTTGTCTGCGCAGGCACAGCCAAACCCGGCGGCCCCATTTGCTCAATACGCCCTGCTTTGATGTAGATATCTAACGGCTCTGGTGTGTGCTTAGCGTGTTTTAAAACCAAACCACCACGAAGTACCCAATCGGTCATTGTCTGCTCCAAGTTGCCTGCTCTGCTATAAACACTCTAGGCTTTATTCTAAGCTTTATTTTTATAATGCCAACACAGCCTCTACGTGACCTACGTAAAATTCGGCTATAGAATGACTTAGAACCACCTTAATTTATATGGAGACAACATGAGATCACTGTTTGGAATCTTAGATCACATTATTCAACAAGCTCAGCCTACGCCTGACCAAGCCACACAAACATTAAATGACATCAACGCCATTGTGCGTATTGCTGAAAAAATGGATATGGAAATAGATAGCGATCAGGCCATCAGCATCCAAGAAGCCGGCCTAGAATGGCTTAAACACGCCGACCAAGGCGCCAGCTGGGACCAATGCCGAGAAAAAGCTCAGCTAACCCTAGATGATTAATTAGACCACTGCAACTGCTGGCCGGCATTGAGATCTTGCCGGTCAGGCCACCATCGACCCATTACGGTCTGCACTGAACCCGCCAGCACCTGCACCTGCGTCAAAGCGGGCTCCTGACGCACCAACAGCTGCCCCTCAGAGGCCATAACGCGTAACGCGCCTGCCTGTAATTGCAACGGCGCTGTTTGCTCTGCTGCCAATCGAATCATGACTTCGCCCTCTTGGAGCTCTGCCGTACGCACTCGATCATAAAATTTCAGACGAATTGAGCTGCTGGGCCCCAGTTTCAATTGGGAACCATCAGGTAAGGTTTTATGGAGTAGTTGATCTCCTTGGTTTTGATAATGGGCTTCAAAGACCGGCCGGCTGGTTTGATAACTATAAAAACCCAGTGTCGCTATTACTACTAAACCCACTGCCACCAAAAACCCATGCCCCTTGCGAGCAGTGCGTTCTGAGGCAGATAGTTGTTGCTTAGATGCGATTGTCATAACGGCGTCCTTTTCCATTTAGCTTTCATTATTTTTATGATGCCCACTCGCTAGTAGCCTAACCTTGATTCGGGTAAAGGCTTACTACTTTCCTTTCATTTCCTTATTATCAACAGCCACGTTAAAAAGCCGACTGGTCTAGCACCTAACAGTTCGTTTACCAAAATGCGCGGAAAGCCTCGTCGTTTAGGGCGAGGAAGGATAGCGCGGACGGCAGCGCCGTCCTTTGAGTT
>CANROS010000048.1 GCA_947632305.1 uncultured Paenalcaligenes sp.
CCGCAAGCAAAACTTAGATGTACTGGATATTCCTATGGCGCAGGTCACGGCACAGTATTTGGTGTACGTAGATCAAACCCGTCAGACTCGCTTAGAATTAGCCGGTGAGTACTTATTAATGGCAGCGCTATTAATAGAAATTAAGTCCCGTATGCTTTTGCCAGTAAAAAAAGCAGATACCGGCGAGGAAGTCGAAGACCCTAGGGCCGAGTTGGTGCGCCGTTTGTTGGCTTATGAACAAATGAAGCGCGCTGCTGCCGAGTTAGATGAACTGCCCCGAGTCGAGCGTGATTTTGAACTGCCCGAGGTGCAGGTGGATCTGCATCTAGAGGAAATCTTGCCAGAGGTCTGCGCAGATGACTTACGCCAGGCTTGGTTAGGTATTATTCAGCGCGCTAAATTGCATCAATCCCATACCATTACCCGAGAGCAGCTTTCGGTACGGGATCACATGAGTCAAATATTACGGCGCTTGTCTAAGCAAGAGTTTTTAGAGTTTAATCAGTTGTTTGATGATGTCATAGGGCAAGCTACTACCGATGCAGCAGCGGTAGTGGTAGTGCACTTTTTGGCTATGCTTGAGTTAGTCAAAGAGTCTTTGGTCACACTAACGCAGGCAGAGCCCTATGCCCCGATTTATTTGCGGTTGGCTTATACGCAACCTACCGTTGCTGCATAATTTTGTCATCGGAGTGCCGAGTGAAGGTTGTACACACTATTCAAGAGTTACGTGATCAGTTGCAAGGGCAGTCGCGGATTGCATTTGTACCCACTATGGGAAATTTGCACGAGGGCCATTTAGCTCTGATGAAGCTGGCTAGGCAGCACGGCGATCCGGTTGTGGCCAGTATTTTTGTCAACCCATTGCAGTTTGGCCCTAACGAGGATTTCTCTGAGTATCCACGTACTTTGGCACAAGACATAGAAAAACTAGAAAAAGCACGCGATGTCTATGTGTTATTTGCGCCTTCCGAAAAAGAAATGTATCCCGAGCCGCAAAGCTTCAAAATGCAGCCGCCTAGCGATCTGGGCAATATTCTAGAAGGCGAGGTGCGTCCTGGTTTCTTTGATGGGGTCAGTACAGTAGTGATGAAGCTTTTTTCCTGTGTGCAGCCTCGTGTGGCTGTGTTTGGGAAAAAAGATTATCAACAACTGATGGTAGTGCGTAAGATGTGCCGTCAGTTTCAGCTGCCAGTGGAAATCATGGCGCATGAAACGGTGCGTGAAAATGATGGTTTGGCCATGTCATCACGAAATCGTTATTTATCCGAAGCCGAGCGCCAACAGGCTCCCGAGCTGTATGCTTGTTTGCATACCGTGCGTGAGCAGATCTTAGCGGGGCAGACGGATTTGGCCGCTCTAGAGGCGGAGGCCGTCAAGCAATTAGAGCAAAAAGGGTGGGCCGTGGATTATTTAGCCCTACGTCGTCAAAGCGACCTGTTGCCCCCTACTGTTACCGAGGTACAGGCACAAGAGCCGCTGGTAGCCTTGGGTGCAGCGCGTTTAGGGCAAACACGTTTAATCGATAACTTAGAGATTTAAGCCTGGCTACACGCTGCCATTAGGGTTTGTACGCCGCATCATTAGGCGACTTACCAATTTCAAAACTCCTCCTTAGAATACCTAAAGTATCCAAGGAGGAGTTTTTTTATGTTGAAGGCTGTATTGGTTAGCGTGTTAACGCCCATGGAAAAGCAGGTGTCTTCTGAAATTGTGCTGGGCAAAGCCAACAAATGCATTGCGGGTGATATGTATGTGTCGCAACGCACTATAGAAGCGCACCGAGCCAGCGTTTTTCAAAAACTACGCGTTCGCAATGCATTGGAGCTGGCTCAGTTACTGGATATCAATATAGAACGTATAGATCAAGAGCGGCAAGAAGGGCCGGTCTGGTTCTGTAGTTCGTCAATCCCGTCTATGTCTTGTTGTCTGCTAAGGTGAGTTTCCAGCGTCGGGCTGACATAGTTAAACACGTTAACTCGTAACTGCTGGTCGTGGATAAAGCTTAAGTCAGCCAAGGTGGTGTCTTGGGTGGTTTGCAGTAGTATCCGGGTCGGGTCAGAGCCAATTTGGTGCCAACAGCCTTGGGCTACGGCAGAACCTGAACTAGGAGGCGTTTCAGTAGCACGCATCCGCCACATGCCATTGGGACTAAAGGTGACAGTAAAACGAATGGGGGCGCAGTTGGCCTGGGTGCTTGAGCAAGGGATGGTGCCTAAGAACGTACGGGCTTCGTAGAGTTCACGGACCCCGCCTACAGGCAGAGCGGGAGCAGCGCTTTGTCGATTATCGCCAAACGCAATGGCCAGTTGGGAAGCGCCCATGTGTTTAGGGTGATCGCGATGGCCTTGGGCTTTTTCTTGGGCATCAGTGAGTGTGCTATTGCGCCCAGCATTTTCATGCACAGGGCTTTGTGCGCACCCTACTAAAACCCCGGCTAAAAGCAGGGCGGATATACAAGCCAGAGGGCGTGTGATGCGTTGTTTCATCAAAAAGCTCCTTGGGAACAATAAGGGTAAAGTATGTATTTACTAGCATTATATATTGGGCTGGGCTCCCTAGTGCTGACTCATCTGTATTTTACGGTGGTGCCTTATTATGCCTTGCAAATTCACCATGGCGCCAATGCTGATGAGGACTTGTGGTGGCAGAGCCTGAACGCAGCACCTTTGGCCCCTGTTAATCTAGAATACCTAGGCACTGCCATTGCTGTTGGTGTGTTTTGGGCATTGGCTCAGGGGCAGGCCGCCACGTTGCAGCTTGGTTTTTCTTATTCTGTTCATGATTTGTTCATTTGGTTTGGTTTATTGTGGCTGCTTGCTCGTATAGATCAGGCGTGTTTGTTGTTACCTGATGTATTGACACAAACGCTTATGTGGTGGGGTTTACTCCGGTTGGGTTTGAGCGCACCGGAACATCTCTATGGGGTGTTGTGCGTCATGAGTGTGATCTACCTGAGTGGGCGTTTGATTCAGTTCTTTGGAAATTTATGTTTTGCAATGCCCCTAGTTGGTCTGGGTGATGTTAAATTATTGGTTGCTGTGACTCCTTGGCTCGGAGCCCACGTTGTTGTCTATGTCTTGTGCATAGCCAGTACGTTGTGTTTTGCCGCCGAAGCGATCAGGCAACGGTGTTGGCGTCCTAAAGGGACTTGTGCTTTTGGTCCCTATTTGGTTAGCGCTAGCTGGTTAGTTTGGTGGTTTGAGCCGCCTGCTATTTACCTACATAGTTAACATTTATGTCTCAGAATCGACTAAAAATTGGCTTGACCGGTGGTATTGGGTCGGGTAAATCGTATGTGGCGACTTTGCTTGAAAAATGGGGGGCCAGTGTGGTTGATACGGATGTGATTGCACATCAGTTGACCGCTCCTCAGGGCGCAGCCATAGCACCTATTCGGCAGCAGTTTGGTGATCAGTTTATTAACTCGGCAGGAGCCATGTGCCGAGACCAAATGCGTGAGTTAGTGTTTAACGACCCCAGCCAACGCCAAAGCTTGCAGGCGATTTTGCACCCTTTGATTAGAGATTTTACATTTAGACAAGTAGAACAAGCCCAAGGTTGTTATGTTGTAGTGGTAGTTCCTTTACTTGTCGAGTCAGGCCGCTGGATCAACCAAGTTGATCGTGTCTGTGTTGTAGACTGCGAAGAGGCCACTCAAATCGCTAGGGTAGAGCAGCGTAGTGGGCTGACTATAGACCAAATCACGCGTATCATGAACGCTCAAGCCTCTAGAGTACAGCGCTTGGCGGTTGCGGATGACATTATCCTCAATGATGCCCAAACGACTTTGGCTCAACTCACACAACGCACTCAAGAAAAGCATCAGCAGTGGCTCGGCTTGTAAGCTAATTTTGCCAAACAAAACATGAATCATTTAGGGTTTTTATTGCGTGATTTTATACGAATACCCCTGTAACGAGCGAGTACGCACTTTTTTACGTGTTGAGTCTTTATTCAAGCGTTTATTTTATTTTACCGAAGGGCCAGATAGCTATTTACATCAGGTGGCCATTGCTACGCTGTTTGATTTGCTAGATGTAACAGAACGTTCGGATTTGCGTGGAATGGTGCTCCAAGACCTAGAGCGCCAACGGGCTGCCCTAGCAGGCTTGCGCGAGCACCCCGAGGTGTCCGCTAGCATGCTGGATCAGATGTTGGATGAAATCCATAAAACGTCCAGCGCTTTGGCGACTCAGGGCCGTATTGCCCAAGAGCTGCGCAACAACGATTGGTTGTCTAGTTTACGTGGTCGCTTAGCGGTTCCCGGAGGGTACTCTCCGGTAGATATGCCGTCTTTTTATGGCTGGCAGATGCAAAGCGTCGAAGAGCGCCAAGCCGATATTGTAGGTTGGACGGTGTCATTGATGCCGTTGTTTAATGCACTTGATTTGATTTTGCGCATTTTACGCGGTGCTGGCGTGGCCTCTGACGAGGCAGCATCCAGTGGCTCTTACCAAGAAATGCTAAGCGGCAAAAGCTTTCAGCTTTTGCGGGTTTGGGTGGAACAAAAACACGGGGTTTTTCCCGAGATGAGCGCAAATAAATATGTCATATTAGTGCGCTTTTCTCGTCATGACGGTGAAAATAAGCCTGCGACCGTCAAGGAAAATATTCCTTTTAAAATTGCACGTTGTAACGTGGGCTAATTATGGCTGGAGAGTTCATACATGACAGAGAAAAATGACCACGTTTCCCCAAAGAAAACGCGTCGTTGGATTTGGGTTTTAGTGGTAGTTGTAGTGGTCGCTGCATGGTATGGATGGTCACAGTACAAATCAACACAGCCCAGTTCGTCGGCTTTTCCCCCGATGGGGATGGGGATGCGTGGACAAGCCACTCCGGTACGTATTGCGGATGTCACGGCAGGGGTGGTCGAAGAACGCCTCCAAGCCGTGGGCACCGTACAAGCTTTTAATACGGTAGTGATCCGTAGTCGTGTCGAGGGCGAGCTACAAAAACTGAACTTCAAAGATGGGCAGTTTGTACAAGCCGGTACGCTCTTAGCAGAAATAGACCCTAGACCCTTTCAAGCCAGACTGGATCAGGCCCAAGGGCAATTGCGTCAGGTGCAATCTCAGTTAACCCAAGCTAAATCAGACTTAGCCCGTTATGTACAGCTGGAAAAGCAACAGTCCATTGCTAAACAGCAAGTCGATACTCAACGCGCCTTGGTCAATCAGCTCGAGGGCTCTGTCAGTGCCGCCCAAGCGGCTGTGGACGATGCACGGCTTCAGTTGGGCTACACCCAAATCTCTGCTCCTATTAATGGTCGTTTGGGTTTACGTAATATCGACGAAGGGAACTTGGTGTCCGCGGCCAACACCGATGGTTTGGTTGTGATGACACAAACTCAACCCATTGCGGTCAGCTTTGCCTTGCCCGAAGGCGATCTACATCGGTTGCTGGAACGCTTGCAGCTCGAAAGCGAGCTCAGTGTGTATGTCAGTGATCGCCAAAATAAACTGGTCAGTTCTGGCTCGGTGTTGGCGGTAGATAACCAAATCAGCCTAGAAACCGGAACCATCCGCGTTAAAGCGTCTATTCCTAATCTAGATAACCGCTTATTTCCTAATCAATTTGTCAGTGTGAGCGTTTTATTGGCTAACCACACTGGCTTAGTGATTCCTAGCGAAGCCATTCAAACCGGCTCCATTGGTGATTTTGTCTATGTGGTCAATGCTGACAGTCAGGTCAATATTCGCAGAATCACCGTAGGCTTAACAACGGATAATCGCAGTTTAATCACAGATGGACTCCAGGCAGGGGACAAGGTAGTCATTGAAGGCACGGATCGTTTGCGCGAAGGCAGTGTGGTCGAGCTAATTAATGGCACCGTTAACGGTCGAAATGGGGGCAGCAGCGGCCGCGGTCGCGCCCCAAGCGCCCCCTAACCTAAGGTAATGAAGCCGTGAATATCTCTAGAATATTTATTCTACGACCTGTGGCGACCACCTTGGCGATGGTAGCGCTCTTGTTAGCGGGCCTTTTAGGCTATAAAAGTCTGCCTGTGGCGGCCCTGCCGCAGGTGGATTACCCCACTATTCAAGTTGTTACGCTCTATCCTGGTGCTAGCCCTAGTGTCATGGCTTCTTTGGTGACTTCCCCTTTGGAGCGCCAATTTGGGCAAATGCCTGGCTTAGCCCAAATGAGCTCAAGCAGTTCGGGCGGCACATCGCGTATTACCTTAACGTTTGATTTGGATTTGTCTTTGGGCATTGCCGAACAAGAAGTGCAGGCCGCTATTAATGCTGCCAGCACCATGCTGCCTTCAGATTTACCTTCCCCACCGTTATACAACAAAGTGAATCCCGCCGATCAGCCTGTGATGACTCTGGCGGTGACTTCACCCACCATTCCTTTGCCGCAGGTGCGAGACTTAATTGACTTGCGCGTGGCGCAAAAATTGTCTCAAGTGACTGGAGTGGGGTTGGTCAGCATTGCCGGCGGGCAGCGGCCTGCGGTACGGATTCAGGTCGATCCCGAAGCGCTAGCAGCGCGTAACACGACCTTGGCGGCGGTACGCCAAGCCGTTACAGGTGCTAACGTGAATCAACCTAAGGGCAGTTTGGATGGGCCCAAACGTTCGACGACAATCAGTGCGAATGAACAATTACGTTCGGTGGAAGACTACGAAAATCTGATTCTGCATTACATCAACGAGGCGCCTTTACGTCTGGGAGATGTCGCCACGGTGGTCCAAGGCGCTGAAGATTTACGTCAAGCCGCTTGGATAGGCACAAAGCCCGCTATCTTATTGAACATTCAGCGTCAGCCTGGGGCAAATGTGATTGAGGTGGCAGATAGCATCAAGCAGCAGCTGGCAAGTTTGCAGAGCTCCTTGCCCACTGGGGTCGATTTGCAGGTGGCCACAGATCGCACCTTAACCATCCGTGATTCGGTCAAACAGGTGCAGACGGAAATGCTGATGGCAATTGCCCTGGTGGTGTTGGTCACCTTTGTCTTTTTGCGCACGTGGACGGCCACTTTTATTCCTTCGGTAGTGGTGCCTCTATCCATCGCAGGCACTTTTGCGGTGATGTTTTTTTTAGGCTTTAGTGTTAATAACCTCACCTTGATGGCGCTGACTATTGCCACGGGGTTTGTGGTGGATGATGCCATCGTCATGATTGAAAACATTGCGCGTTACATTGAAGAGGGGATGGCGCCTTTGCAAGCGGCCTTGAAAGGGGCGCAGCAGATCACTTTTACTCTGATTTCGCTTACGGTTTCTTTGATTGCGGTGTTGATTCCGCTGTTGTTTATGTCCGATGTGATCGGGCGTTTGTTCCAAGAGTTTGCTCTGACCTTAGCCATTGCCATTACCCTGTCTTTGTTCATTTCTTTAAGCTTGACGCCAATGATGTGCGCTTTGTATTTGCGAGCGCCCTCTAATGAACCGCAACAGCAAAGCCGATTTGTGCAGTGGTCCGAGCAGGCGATGCAAGGCCTGATTCGGTGGTATGAACACGGTTTGCGATGGGTTTTAAACCGACAGGTTCTTACCTTATGGGTAGCAGTGGCTACGATGGTGTTGACGGCTGGCTTGTATTTGATGGTGCCTAAAGGGTTTTTTCCTCAACAAGACACCGGCATGATTCAAGCCATTACCGAAGGGCCTCAAGCGGCATCCTTTAGTGCAATGTCTCGCTTACAAACCGAGGCCGCAGACAAGATTTTGCAGCATCCTGAGGTGGCTACGGTCACATCTTTTATTGGGATTGATGGCAATAACCCAACGTTAAATACAGGTCGTATGCAGATTGCGCTGCATCCGCACGCCGAGCGCAGTCAAACAGCACAAACGATTATTCAAGAGTTAGCTTCTAGTTTTGGCTTGCAGCCAGATTTCCGAGTGTATTTTCAGCCGGTCCAAGAGCTAACGGTAGACGATCAAATCAGCCGTACCGCATATCAAATGGCTTTGTCGGATCCCGATCCAGGGCTTTTGAATCAATGGACGTTTAGTTGGATTGAGCAATTACAGCAGTTGCCACAGTTGGCTGAGGTGGCCACCGATTTGCAAATGCGCGGTCAGCAAGTGGTGATCGAGGTAGACCGAGATGCCGCAGCGCGTTTAGGTATTAGCAAGTCCACAATTGATGATGTGCTCTATGATGCTTTTGGGCAGCGCTTGATTTCGACCATTTATACTCAGTCGGCCCAGTATAGAGTCGTACTCGAGGTGGCGCCGGAGTTTAGCCAGTCTCCCGAAAACTTGGGTTCTATTTATTTGCCGACTCGTAGCGGAGAGGTGGCACCGTTGGCCTCTGTGGCGTCCTTGCGTCAGGCACCGGTGGAGCTCTCTATTGATCGTTTAGATCAGTTCCCTGCTACCCAACTGTCGTTTAATGTGGCGGCGGGGTATTCCTTGTCTGATGCGGTGGACGCCATTCAACAAAGCGCCCTAGAAGCGGGCATACCTGCTTCCACCGAGTTACGTTTTTTAGGGGCTGCCCAAGCGTTTGAAGCTTCGTTATCCAGTACCTTGTGGTTGCTATTAGCGGCAGTACTGACCATGTATATTGTGTTGGGCATGTTGTACGAAAGCTATATACACCCTATTACTATTTTATCTACTTTGCCTTCTGCCACGATTGGGGCGTTGGCGGCCTTGCTGCTCACGGGGCGTGAGCTAGATATGATAGGTGTAATTGGGATTATTCTGCTGATTGGTATTGTGAAGAAAAATGCAATCATGATGATCGATTTTGCCTTAGTGGCGCAGCGTAAAGACAAATTACCAGCGCATACGGCGATTTATCAGGCGGCGTTATTGCGTTTTCGTCCTATTTTAATGACCACCTTTGCTGCTCTATTTAGTGCAGTGCCCTTGATGTTCGCTACCGGAGCAGGGGCTGAGATGCGCCAACCGTTAGGCTTGGTCATGGTGGGTGGCTTGATCTGTAGCCAAGTGCTGACCTTATTTACCACGCCCGTGATTTATTTGTTTTTTGATCGCTGGTCGGTACGTTGGCAGGCTTATAAACAGAGCAAAGCATGAGACGCTGGTTAACGCTTTTCATCATGCGGCCGGTGGCCACCACCTTGCTGTGTCTGGCCATGGTGTTCAGTGGCCTGTTGGCTTTGAAACAATTGGCCGTGGCGCCGTTGCCCCAAATGGATTTCCCCATGATCTCTGTCAGTGCGAGCTTGCCTGGTGCTAGCCCAGAGACCATGGCATCCAGCGTGGCCACGCCCCTTGAACAAGCCCTAGGCGCCATTTCTGGGGTAAGTGAAATGAGCTCGCGTAGCTCAGAGGGCTCTACCCGTATTACGCTGATGTTTGATTTAGAGCGTGATATTAATGAGGCGGCTCGCGACGTACAGGGGGCGATTAATCAAGCGCGCCCTATGTTGCCTTCCGGCATGAGAGGCTCGCCGTCCTATTTTAAAATAAACCCGAATGCTTCACCGATTATGGTGTTGGCTATGACTTCGCCCATAGCCACTCAAGGCCAACTTTACGATATGGCTACCACCATCGTGGCGCAAAAGTTGGCCCAAGTCCAAGGCGTGGGGCAGGTCGATGTGGGCGGTGGCTCTTTACCTGCGGTACGGATTAGCGTCAATCCAGAGACTTTGGCAGTGGCCGGTTTGGCTTTGGACGATATTCGCACGGCCTTGAGCGGGGCCAATACCTTACGGCCTACGGGATATGTGGAAAATGACGAAGAACAATGGTGGTTGAGTACCAATCGCCAGATGAATCAAGCCGAGCAACTCGCGCCTTTGATTTTAGGTTGGCACGAAGGGGCAGCAATCCGTTTAGAAGACGTGGCCACGCTCGAAGACTCCGTGGAAGAGCTCAATAATTTAGGCTATGTCAACGACCAAGAAGCGGTGCTTTTATTAGTGCAGCGACAGGCCGATGCCAATATTATTGAAACAGTAGAGGAAATCCGCGAACGCTTACCCCAGTTAGAGGCTATGTTGCCGTCGGATGTGCATTTGCAGGTGGCTCAGGATAGGACGCCTAGTATTAGAGCGACCTTGGCTGAGGCGCAAACCACGTTAATCATTGCGGTGATTCTGGTGGTGTTGGTGGTTTTGATTTTTTTACGTGATTGGCGCGCTGCATTGATCCCTGCGGTAGCGGTACCGGCTTCGCTGATCAGCACCTTTGCCCTGATGTATTTTTTTGGGTTCACCTTAAATACCATTTCGCTTATGGCCTTGATTGTGGCCACTGGTTTTGTGGTGGATGATGCGATTGTGGTGTTGGAAAGCATCATGCGCCATCTAGAGCGAGGTTTAAGCCCGTTACGCGCGGCAGCACGCGGGGTACGCTCGGTGGGGTTTACGGTGACTGCCATGAGCTTATCTTTGGTCGCAGTCTTTATCCCATTATGGTTAGTGGGGGGCTTAGTGGGGCGGATGTTTAAAGAGTTTGCGGTGACCTTATCAGTGGCCGTCATGATCTCTTGGCTGATTTCGCTGGTGCTGACGCCCATGATGGCCTCCAAGTTATTGCGTACCCGTCCACAAGGTGTGGCTGATCAGGCCACTCATGGTTTAGAGCGTGTTTTAGCTTGGTGTGGTCGTAAAAGTAGCCGAGCTTATGAGGTCACGCTGAAGTGGGCGTTGCACTATCGCTTTTTGACCTTGTTGTCGTTATTGGCCACGATTGCTTTGAATGGCTATTTGTACATGACAGTACCCAAAGGCTTGTTCCCCCAACAAGACACGGGCCAGTTGATGGGCTTTTTTAGAACAGATAGAGGCATGTCGTTCGAGGCAATGCAGCCCAAGCTGAACTTATTCCGCCAAATTATCCAAGACGATCCTGCCGTCAATAACGTGGCTGTTTTTGCTTCAAGCCGAGGCGGGAGCAATTCCTCAACGATCTTAGTCGAATTGGCCCCTCTGGATGAGCGCGATGCCAGTGCGAACGAAGTGGTGGCACGATTACGTAATCGTTTGCAGTCTGAGCCAGGGGCGCGTTTATTTTTAACGCCTCAACAGGATATTTTTGTAGGGGGCGGTCTAGGGCGAGCGGGTTCCTACAGTTACAGCTTGTTGGGCAGTGAGCTGTCTATCCTAAAAGAATGGCAGCCCAAGGTGCAACGGGCGATGGCAGAGCTGCCTGAGCTAACGGATGTGGATGCCGATTCTGAAGACCGGGGCTCTCGTATTGAGCTGGTGATCGATAGAGAAAAAGCCACGTCTTTAGGGGTAGACATGGCGTTAATCGCTTCAACCCTAAACAGTGCGTTTAGTCAGCGTCAGGTCGGGGTGATCTATGGTCGTCTAAACCAGTATTACATTGTGATGGGGGTAGAAAAACGGTTTGCCCAGGATCTAGAAGCTTTGCAGCAGCTTGAGGTGGTGACTCAAGCCGGCGAGCGTATTCCTCTTGCTGTTTTTACGCATTTTGAGCATGGCAATGCCCCCTTAAGTATTAGTCATCAGGGCTTATTTATTGCAGAAAGTGTGTCCTTTGGCTTGGCTGAAGGCGTGTCATTGGAACAAGCCTTGGCTGCGATTGACGAGGCGATGGCGCGCATTAGTTTGCCCACTCATCAAATTCAAGCGGGCTACGATGGTTCTGCGCGCCTGATGCAGCAGGCGCTAGCGCAACAACCCTTATTGATTTTGGCTGCCTTGGCGGTGATGTATATCGTATTGGGTATGTTGTATGAAAATTATATGCATCCACTTACCATTTTATCGACTCTGCCTTCGGCGGGCATAGGGGCGTTGTTGGCCTTAAAACTGGTGAATGCTGAATTCTCCATTATTGCGATGATAGGGGTGTTTTTATTGATAGGGATCGTCAAGAAAAATGCCATTATGATGGTGGATTATGCCTTGTATGCTCAGCGTGAAAAGGGCCTAGAGGTGACAGAGGCGGTGTTTGAGGCGTGTATGGTGCGTTTTAGGCCCATCATGATGACGACGATTTCTGCCATTTTAGGGGCGGTGCCGTTGATTATTGCCACCGGCCCAGGTGTAGAAATGCGCCAGCCTTTAGGCTTAACTATTGTAGGCGGGCTGATCGTGAGCCAAATTCTGACGCTTTACACCACGCCGGTGGTGTACATCTATCTAGAGCGCTTAGCGCAATTTGTTCGACCTAAGAAAAAGGCCTTAGCATGAAAAAGTGGGCATTGACCTTACTCAGTACGGTAGTCTTAACAGGGTGCGCAGTAGGGCCTGATTATGAGGTGGTCTCTACTCCGTTAAGTCAGCACTATGCTAATGCGGACGCCTTCCACAGCGAGGCTTGGGTAGCCGTTGATTCCATTCACATTCCGCCAGCTCAGCCTTGGTGGCAGTTATTTGCTGATGTGCAGCTGGATCAGTGGATTCAAGAGCTACATCAAACGAATTTGGATTTAGCTCAAGCAGAAGCGCGTTATCAACAGGCTCAAGCATCTTTGCAACAAGCACAGGCGGGATTTTTCCCCACTTTGGGCACGCAGGCCTCGGGGCAGCGCTCAGGATCTGGTCAGGCCAGTCCTAACAATCAGTATTCGCTCAGCGCCAACGCCAGTTGGGAGCTTGATGTTTGGGGCCGTGTGCGTCGTAGTGTAGAGGCTGGCCGTGCTCAAGAAGAAGCGAGCGCTGCAGATTTGGATGCGGTGCGTTTAAGCCTTGAATCCACGTTTATTCAAAGTTATTTTCAGGCCAAAAATGTACGGGCTGCGCAGTTACTGTACGAGCGGACCATAGAGGCCTACGAGCGTAGTTTACAAATTACGCAAAATCGTCTGCAGGTGGGCATAGTGTCTATTGCTGACGAGGCGGCGGCTCAAAGCCAATTAGAAAATGCGCGTACTCAAGCGTTGGCTTTAGAGCGGCAGTGGTTGCAGTTGCGCAATGCCATGGCGGTGTTGTTGGGCAAGGCGCCAGCAGATTTTGAGTTGCTAGCCGATGCTGAGTGGGGGGTGTTGCCTCAGGTGCCGGTAGGCGTGCCAGCCCAGTTGTTGACGCGACGTCCGGATGTGATTGCCGCTGAGCGACGCATGGCAGCCGCCAATGCACAAATAGGTGTAGCGACGGCAGCGTGGTTTCCTAATTTGACCTTATCCGCTCAAGGCGGTTATCGCAGTGGCTCTTGGTCGGATTGGATTAGTGCGCCAGCACGGTTTTGGTCTTTAGGGCCAGCCTTGGCTTTGACGGTGTTTGATGGGGGGGCTCGTAGCGCGCGCATTCGCGAGGCCGAAGCCAGCTATGAGGTTCAAGCCGCTACGTATAAAAAAGCCGTCTTAGAGGCATTACGTGAGGTAGAAGACGCTTTGGTGCAATGGCATGGCTTGCAGCGTGAGCTGCAAAGTCAAGAGCGTGCGGTTGAGGCTTCGCGCCGCTCGTTACTGCTCACACGCAATCAATACGAGGCCGGATTAGTGGATTATTTATCGGTGGTTCAGGTCGAGGCCAGCACCTTGTCGGCTGAGCGTGCGTTGCTCAGCTTACAAAGCGAGCTCTATATGAGTTCGGTGCGCTTATTGACGGCTTTGGGCGGACGTTGGGGCTAAATTAATCGCCTTGCATCCACAGCTCTAGGCCTTCGACCCATTCGGCTGCGGGTAAGCCATACGCCATGGTGATCTGAGTGGCTCTTTCATACAGAACCTCAAAATCCACCGAAGGTGCCTCTTTAAACGCAATGGCAACAATATTGCCATCATGAGACTCCGGTAGCCAAGCCACTGCAGCAAACGTTTGCTGCAACAGGTTCAAATTACGGGCATGCACATATTGATTGCCCAGTAAATTGATGGTCATGATGCCTTGTTCTGAGAGCACACGAGCACAGGATTGATAAAAAGCGAGGCTTTCTATAGCAGGGTGGTCGGCCTGAGCGCTATACAAATCCACTTGCAAAATATCGAGGGAAGCCCCTTTGGTTTGCGAGAGCTCGTGATGGGCATCATTGATAATGACATGTAAGCGCTCGTTGTCATCAGGTAGCCCAAAAAGCAAGCGGCAGGCTTTGAGGACTTCGTCGTTTAATTCGACGGCACTGACATGGGAAAAAGGGAAGTGCTGATAGCAAAATTTAGTTAAAGACCCTGCCCCCAAACCCAGTTGCATAATGTGCTCGGGTTGGTCCATAAAAAGCTGCCACATCATCATTTGTTGAATGTACTGCAGCTCAAGGTGATCGGGTTGATCTAGGCGCATGGCGCCTTGAACCCAAGGAGAGCCTAGGTGTAAGTAACGTACACCTTCGTGTTCTGAAATAGTGACTTTATCCATTGTTATTTTCGTCAATTAAACCAGTTGGCGAATGCCGGCAATACCATGAGCACCGTGTTGTTGTGCAGTGCAAAGAGTGGCAGGGCTTTGGCCACCAATGGCATACACGGGGCGACCTGCTTGGGCGGCTAAGGCAGAAAATTGACTCCATCCCAACGCGGGTTGTTCGGGGTGGGACGGTGTGTTTAACACATGCCCCATTACAACAAAGTCCGTGTTCAGTTGTTGGGCCAGTTGGAGTTCTGTGCTGTTGTGGACGGACATACTTAATAATTGGGTTGAGCTAATAGGCGCAGCGAGCTGTTGCTTTAGCAGGCGGCGTGCGTCTTGGCTGCGTAGATGCAGACCATGGGTACTAGGCAGCCAGTCTAAACTGTGTACGCTATTTAGCAAACAGCGCGCTTCATATTGTTGGCATAATTTCATGGTTTGTTCTAGGGCGTGCAATAGCTCTGGCTGCTGGGGATGTGCTTTTTCCCATTCAGGTTCGCGAAATTGCACTAAACGTACGCCTTGTTTTAAAGCGTGCTCTAAGCGTTCTAGCCAAGCAGGCACGGCAGCGGCAGAGCCTATTTGGCTGATTAAATAGCGCTTAGGTAAAGAAAGCCATTTCAGCACCGGAAAGGTGGCGGGCAAGATAGGGCCTATAGTCAGAGGTGCAGGCTCGGTGGGGTGATACCACGCCAACTTTTGGTTTTCTTGGGGGGCGGGCTCACCTTCCCAGGCGGTGACCTGACAAAAGTGCAGTTCAACCGTAGAGCGCGGGTAATGATGAATGTAACGCACCCATGGCGTTATTTGGGTTGGGGTGATCGCAATTTCCTCTTGGAGCTCGCGGCTTAGGGCTTCAGCCACCGTTTCAGAGGCTTCAATTTTGCCTCCAGGTAGCTCCCACCAATGAGGCCACGGTTTATCGGCAGGGCGGCTGCCAAGCAATAGGGAACCGTCAGTTTGTAAAATAACACCCACTGCGACGCGAATATAGGGCTTAGAGGACATGGTTAGCTACCCAGTCTTTGGCAAATTGTTGCGCTACTCGTCCTGATCTAGAACCGCGGTATAAGGCCCACTGCAAGGCTTCACGGCGCGCGTCTTCGACTTGGTCCGCAGGGCAGCCCAGTTCTTTTAACCAGTAATACACAATATCCAAATAGTCGTCTTGTTTGAACTGATAAAAAGATAACCAAATACCAAAACGTTCAGATAACGATATTTTTTCCTCTACGGCTTCGCCATAGTGTAATTCGCCGGTAGCAGGTGTGGTGGTAGCGAGATTGTCCGCCGCGTACTCTGGCATTAAATGACGGCGATTCGAGGTGGCGTAAATCAATACATTGTCGCTGGGTGCGGAAATGGAGCCATCCAAGACAGATTTAAGGGCCTTGTAACCGGCTTCCCCGTCTTCAAACGATAAGTCATCGCTGAAAATAATAAAACGCTCAGGACGATCGGCGATCAAGGCAATAATGTCGGGTAGGTCGCCCATGTCTTCTTTGTCTATTTCGATTAGACGTAGTCCTTGGTCGGCAAATTGATTCAACATGGCTTTGACCAAAGAGCTTTTGCCTGTGCCACGCGCGCCTGTCATGAGAACGTTATTAGCAGGTTTGCCCATGACAAAATGCGTGGTGTTGCGTAATAGCGTGTTTTTTTGTTGTTCTATGTGTTGTAAGTCGCCAGGGTGGATGGGGGCAAGATGTTTAACGGCATCTAACCAACCTCTGGCGCCACGCCGCCGCCAAATAAAAGCGGGCGCATTCCAGTCAATGCTGGGCGGAGCCGGAGGTAAATAGGCCTCCAGTTGCTCTAAAACACGTTCAGCTCGTTGTAATAATTGGGTTAAATCGTAAGTCAAAATCTTCTCCACTTAGGGAACTCTAGAGTTATGATTAAGGGTTGCGTGGTTTTTATGTCGTCAGCGGGTTTAGTTTAGTGACAAATTCGGCTTAAACGCCACAACACCGTATAATTATCCCTTTAGCCTTGGTTTTTTTCCAAGCAAGAAATTTTTTCGTTCGGAATACGCTTTGAATCTCCCAAATCTAATGAGCCCCATCGCCGCTGATATGAAAGCCCTGGACCAAGTTATCCGAGGTCGTTTAAATTCAGAGGTCGTTTTAATACGCACTATTGGGGAATATATTGTGGGCGCGGGTGGCAAAAGAATGCGACCCGCGTTGTTGTTATTGGTGGCTAATGCTTTAGGCTACAAGGGCGAGCATCACCATACCTTAGCCGGGGTGGTCGAGTTTATTCATACCGCTACCCTGTTGCATGACGATGTGGTGGATGAGTCCGATTTACGTCGTGGTCGCAGCACAGCCAATGCCGTGTACGGCAATGCCGCGAGTGTGCTGGTAGGCGATTACCTCTACTCGCGTTCTTTCGAGATGATGGT
>CANROS010000049.1 GCA_947632305.1 uncultured Paenalcaligenes sp.
GGTCATCGTCAAGCACTTATACCGAAAACCCCGTTGGTGATCCAACGGGGTTTTTTTGCGTCTAGCGTTTGGGTAATCCAGACTCTACCTAGATAAAGAAGGCGCATTTTCAATGTGTGGCAGGCACGTATAAGAGCCTAGAAAAAGAGGACTGTGCATTTAGAGTCTATGTGGTATTAGCCACTCTTTAGCATCGTTAGCCCCGGTTATTGGGCATGTTTCAATGCTTCCGAATTTGCTTGGAGGCCAGTGATGACACTTTTCAAATTCTTACCCACACAGTTATACTAAATATTAACAAATAAGATTCAGGATATTAAAAGGATCCCGAAGATGAGCGCGTTTCATCATGTCGCCCAGATACGTCAAAGTCAATGAATAAGCCTTTAGCTGTACTTGGCTTTAGACTTTTTATGTTTGTTTGGGATAAAAAAGGTAAAATGGATGGATTGAAGGCTATCTGATTGACCTAGAATTTGGAGGAATACATGTCCCAACCTACGATGCCTGAATCTCAGTCAGGTTTATCATCGCGTCAATTAACGCACCTGCTCTATGGTTTGTTTGCTGTGGCTTTGATTGCAAGTCCTATTCTAGGGGCCGCTGCTTTGGCTGCTGTTGTTATTGCTTACTATAAACGCAGTGATGTGGCCGGGACCATTTATGCAAACCACTTTGATTGGATTATAAAAACTTTCTGGTGGGGCGTATTGTGGGTGGGGCTTAGCGCTTTGCTAACGGTTATCTTTATTGGTTGGATTACCGGCATAGCGGCTTTTGTATGGTTGGTGTATCGTATTGGTAAAGGTTGGTTCGCTTTATTTGAAAGCCAGACGCCTACCTTAGACTAAAGCGTTTTTTAGATCCACATAAAAACCGTTTACATAAAAATAAAGGCAGCCTAAAGAAGGCTGCCTTTTTTGTTTTAAATAACAAATGATATTTAGTTAGTTATTTAAAGACGACCGTACGTTCACCATTTAAGAAAATACGGTGTTCTACGTGGGCTTTAACGGCACGGGCTAGGACTAAGGACTCTACATCGCTACCGACTTGGGTAAGTTCGGTGGGGCTCATATCATGGCTGACGCGCTCAATGTCTTGCTCGATAATTGGGCCTTCGTCTAGGTCTTCGGTGACGTAGTGAGCCGTAGCACCTATAATTTTTACCCCACGCGCATGGGCTTGGTGATAAGGGCGGGCCCCTTTAAAGCTAGGTAGAAAGCTGTGGTGGATATTAATGGCTCGTCCAGAAAGGGCTTTACACATTTCTGGAGATAAAATTTGCATGTAGCGGGCTAATACGACTAGATCGACCTCTAAGTCATCGATAAATTGGAGAATTTGCTGCTCTTGTTCAGACTTAGTAGCTGGAGTAACAGGCAGGTGATGAAAGGGGATCTGATATGTGGCTGCTAAAGCCGCATGGTCTGTATGATTGGAAAGTACACCTACGATATCAATAGGGAGCTGGCCAGAATGAGTGCGGAATAAGAGATCATTGAGGCAGTGACCTTGACGGCTAACTAAGAGTAAGACGCGAGCTTTTTCTTTGGTGTCATGGATTTGAGCATCCATTTGATAGCGGTCAGCAATATAACTGAATTCGGCTCGTAGTTGCTCGGCGCTACTGGATTTAGGAATGCTGAAGTGAATACGCAAGAAAAAACGCTGGGTGAGTTCATCACCAAACTGTTCTGCTTCAATAATATTGCCTTGTTTTTCTAAAAGCCAGCCTGTGATGCTATGTACAATGCCTGTGGTATCTGGACAGGAAATAGTTAGAATGTAATCGCTCATTTTGACTCAATACAAAAAGCGCTAAACCGCACTGCACTATGCCAAGTGTGGTTTAGTCTTTTAAATAAACGTTAATTTTAGCCTATAGTCAGAGCGACATTCTAGTGCCGCCCTAAAATAGCTTAGAAAAGTCGGTATTCAGAGCCATTTAAGGGGCAAGGCGTTGTATTTGCCACTGTGAGTTGTGTAGGGTATAGGAAAAACGATCATGTAAACGGCAGGTGCGACCTTGCCAAAACTCTACATGATGGGGGGCTAGGTAATAACCACCCCAGTTTTCAGGATAGGGTGGGTGCTCGCCATATTGAGTCGCGATTTCATCGCTGCGTTGTTCCAGAGCCACCCGAGTGGTAGGCTGGCTTTGGGGTGAAGCCAAAGCGCTAATACGGGATGCTAAGGGACGGCTATGAAAGTACTCGGCAGAAAGCGGGGTAGGGGCTTTGTGTACAGTGCCCTCGAGACGGATTTGACGTTGTAGGGTGGGCCAGAAAAAAAGCAAACACGCTTTGGGATTATGAGCTAAGTCTTGCCCTTTTTTTGAGTCGTAGTTGGTGTAAAACAAAACGCCAGACTCATCAAAACCTTTTAAGAGCACGATGCGAGAGCTGGGCTGACCATCGGGAGCTACGGTCGAAAGGCTCATGGCCGTAGGCTCTGGGGCGTGTAAGCGAATAGCTTCATCTACCCATTGAGAAAAGAGTTCTTTGGGATCTGCCGTTAATAAATGTTCAGGCAGATCAAATTTATCATACTCATTACGAAAGTCAGCAAGGCTCATAACTATAGGTACTGTACTAAGTGTTCAAGTTTGGGGTCTGCTATATTTGCCTGTTTTAATGCTTGAGCGGTTTGAAGGACGTAGTCTATACAAGCACCATTTAAGCCGTGCGCTTGGTTAATGACGTGTCGCAATTGCTCTAGGGGCATGCCGGGCACATATGCATCGGTAAGTGGGTTAATAATAAAGGTCAGCGCGGAAACGATTTGATCATTAGCGGTATGACACTCTACCCATCTAGGATTGTACGCGCCACTGGGCATTTCGCGTTGCCATAATGCTGGAAAAGTGGCTTTTACCTGATCTGCCGCAACTCGGTAGACAACTCCTTCGCACTCTCCGCCTTGGTCTAAGGCAAAAACCACACCTGGTGTTTCGGGTGTGCCCCGATTAATACGGGACCAGAGACACAAAGAACGGTGATAGCCTGGGAGACGCGCGGGTTGTTGTTCTACAAATTCGAACTCAGGGCGCCAAATTAAAGAACCATAAGCAAAGACCCAGACATCACTGAATTGATCCCAGTGATGGAGGCTGCTTTGCAAAGAGAGCATGAGCTCGTCTTGAGATAAGGTTTTAAATTGAGAAGAGATGGGGGCACTAACGTAGGCGTTCATGGCTTGCAAGAAATACAGGGTAAAATATAAACATAGCGCATTACACAGATAAACTGGCTATGTGCTTATATTCTAAGAAACAATAGCGTGGAGTCCTAATGCAAAAGGGCATCGTTTATAGATATTTATAGGGAAAAGGTAGTTATGGCGCAACAGCAGCTTAATGCAGAACGTCGTTTTGGGGGATTAGACCGATTATACGGCGAAGGCAGTCTGGCGCGACTACAAGCGGCCCATGTCATGATAGCTGGCATAGGTGGGGTGGGCAGTTGGTGTGTAGAGGCTTTGGCTCGTAGTGGCATAGGTCGGTTAACTTTGATCGATTTAGATCATGTCAGTGAATCCAATATTAATAGACAACTACCTGCTCTAAGCTCTACGTTAGGCCAAGCGAAAATCGAAGCCATGCGCAACCGTATTTTGGATATTAACCCAGAGTGTGAGTTAAGTTTGGTGGATGATTTTATTGGGCCCGATAATGTCGTTAGCTTGTTAGAGAGCAGGCCTGATGTACTCATTGATTGTACGGATCAAGCAGAGGCAAAGATAGCCATGATTTTGCAAGCTAAACGCCAACGCTTAAAAGTCTATGTCTGCGGAGCGGCTGGTGGCAAGACGAATGCGTTAGCTTTAAAACGGGGGGATCTTTCCCAAAGCACGCATGATGCTCTCTTGGCTAAATTACGCAGTCGATTACGTAAAGAGCATGGATTTGCTAGCGTGCAGCCCAAAACGGGCAAAGGCTCCGCACGTATTCCTAAAATGGGAGTCGAGGTGTTTTGGGTAGAGCAAAATGCAGTGTTGCCAGCCGCTTGGCAGGCGGGAGGGGCCGAGCAAGGCCCCCAAGGCTTATCGTGCGCAGGCTATGGGTCTAGCGTGACTATAACAGCGCCCATGGGGTTTGCAGCTGCTCAAGCGGCCTTGGACTATATTTTAACTACGACCAATTAACGACTTTGAGTCTAGCGTCTAACCAGCCACGTAAGGCATTAGAAACCCGTAGCTGTGGGGCCGATTGCAGCTCGGCCACGGTAATACGCTTTTCTGTGGCTAGACCTTGTTGCAACAAGGCCGCACGTTGGACGCCAGGTAACAAGGCTTGAGATGTAGGTGGCGTAAACCACTGTGATTGTTGTTGTACATAGACAGAGCAGCGTCCGCCCTCGGTTACAAAACCCTGATCATCATAATAAATCACATCAAAATAACCAGGGTGTTGCTGAAGCCATTGTTCTCCAGCAGCCCAGTGGCCTCGTACCGTCGTCTTATGGCGTAAATAGTGCGTTTCAGTCTGTATAGGGCGAGGAGCTAAAACCACCCATACCGGCTGTGTGGTCATAGCTAAGGGCGAGCATTCTATGGTTAGGGCACCATTTTTAGCTAGGCTAAGACGCAGACGTTGGTTTTGAGCATAAGGTTGATGCAAATAAGGGGCTAAGGCGTGCAGTACTGTGGTGGCGTTAAAAGCAAAACCGAATTGCTGGGCGGAGTGAGCCAAGCGTTGTAAGTGTAAAGCCAACAGTAAAACTTGTCCTTGGCGATTTAGACGCATGGTTTCTATTAGTTCGGTATCAGGAGCGAATGGGGTTGTTAACATAATTATTCCTCAAACTGAACAGGTGTACCTAGCACGCGAGCTTTCCATAAACATTCTTGCCACTCTTGCTCGGCATCTGAGTCGATAACAATAGCCCCCCCTACACCAAATTGCGCGTGTTTTTGGTCTAAGTACTCAATAGTGCGAATGGCCACGTTAAGTTGTAGGTCACCATTCGGGGCCAACCAGCCTATGCTGCCACAATAAATGCCACGATCTCGTTGTTCTAGATCATGAATACAGCGCATGGCGGCTTGTTTGGGCGTGCCAGTAATGGATCCACAGGGAAAGAGGGCGTTAAATAACGTCGCCAAATCGGTGGTAGCACTTTGCGCTTGAATGGTGGAAGTCATGGTCCAAACAGATGGATAGGCCTCTACATCTAAGAGGCTGGTAACTTTCACACTGCCTGTATCCGCTATTTTTCCTAAGTCATTGCGTAGCAAATCCACGATCATAATATTTTCAGCAACATCCTTGGCGCTATGACGTAAGTCATGCGCAGCCTGCTGATCTAAGAGTGGGTCGGAATGACGCGCGGTTGTGCCCTTCATGGGTTTAACTGTCAAAGAGGAACCGGCACGTTGTACAAAAAGCTCTGGCGAAAAAGATAAGATATGGCGGTTTTGATCTGCGATATAGGCGCCGTAGGCAACGGGGTGCTGATGAGCTATAGCTTGATACAGGTCTTTTGGGGCAGCCGTGGATTCTATAGCGATAGGGATGGTGTAGTTCACTTGGTAGTACTCACCAGCCGTAATCCCTTGTTGAATTTTCGCTATATCTTGTAAATAGGCTTTTTTGTTTTTTAATGCTCGAGCCACGAGTTGTACTGGATGCTCGGGCGCAGGCCAGGGTTGAGTCTGTTTGGCCTCACGCATAATGTAGGCGCTTAACAAAGGAGTCGTGCTGGATTTTGCCCAAGCTTGGCCCAGCAGATGGGCTCCGAGTTCATAGTTTAAAACTAAGCCTACCCAGTAACCTTGTTGTTGGGCCTCGTGAAGTTGTTGCCAAATAGCAGGCAATTCAGCTGCGCTATAGGCATACAATTTACGCTCTAGACCGGTAAGTTCTAGAGCTGTGTGGTTAATACGGTTTTCAAAACGACAATACATAAACTAAGAACGCAATAAAAATTCAACTAAGGCTTGGCCGGTATGGGAAGAGGGGGTGTTTTTTACGGTATGGACGGGGCCCTCAACGACCAATTGTCCGCCCTCTACCCCTCCTTCAGGACCCATGTCAATAATCCAGTCGGCTTCGGCAATGAGGTCTAGGTTGTGCTCAATGACCACTACCGTTTGGCCCGCATCCGTTAAGCGGTGCAAAACGCGTAAGAGTTTTTCTACGTCTGCAATGGCCAGCCCTACGGTGGGTTCATCTAGTACATACAGGGTGTGGGGCTGTTTATAGGCGCGTCCCGTTTTAGTGAGGCCTTCGTCAAGACGGACTTTACTGAGTTCTGAGACGAGTTTAATACGCTGGGCCTCCCCTCCAGATAAAGTCGGTGAGGGTTGTCCTAAAGTAAGATAACCCAGACCCACGTCTTGTAATAGCTTAAGGGGGCGTAAGATTCGCGGATGAGAGGCAAAGTAGTCCACCGCTTCATCCACTTCCATTTGTAAGACCTCACCTATATTTTTTCCTTGCCAGCTGACGGATAAGGTGTCGTTATTAAATCGTAAACCATGACAACTTTCGCAAGGGATTTGAATGTCGGGGAGGAAACTCATCTCAAAGGTGACTAAACCTTGACCACCGCACTCCGCACACCGTCCATCACCAGCATTAAAGGAAAAACGAGTGGGGGTCCAACCTCGCATCTTAGCTTCACGGGTTTGAGCAAATAGTTTACGGATTTCATCCCAAAAACCCACATATGTCGCAGGACAAGAACGTGGGGTTTTACCAATAGGGGTTTGATCAACTTCTAAGACTCGATCAATTTGCTCCCAGCCGGCTATAGATGAACAGTGTTGCCAGTTAAAGGATTCAGGGTTAGCTAATTTGGCTTTAAGATTGGTTAATAAAATATCGCGTGCTAGGGTAGATTTGCCTGAACCAGAGACGCCGGTGATTAAACTTAAATGCTCTAAAGGTAGCCGAGCGTTGACATTGCTGAGGTTGTGCAGATGGGCCTTTTGTATAGCTATAAAAGCGGTATCCGTTTCTATAGGACGATAGGGCTGCATGGGGTGTTGTATAGGCTGACGTAGGTATTGGCCTGTCAACGAGTTAGGGTTGGCCATGATGGCCTCTAGGTTACCTTCAGCCACGACTTGGCCTCCTCGTACTCCAGCGCCGGGTCCCATATCAATAATATGTTGAGCTTGGCGAATGGTGTCCTCGTCGTGTTCTACGACCACCAAGGTATTGCCATTGCCTTCTAAACGTTTTAAGGCATTGAGTAAAATTCTATTGTCGCGAGGGTGTAGACCAATGGTGGGCTCATCCAAGACATAACAGACGCCTTGAAGGTTAGAGCCAAGTTGCGCGGCCAAACGAATGCGCTGGGCTTCGCCACCAGACAAAGTAGGTGCAGCGCGGCTTAAGGATAAATAACCCAGCCCAACCTCTTCCATGAAATTTAATCGATTATGGATTTCAGATAAAATATCGCGCGCAACCTGTTGTTCTCGCTCTGAGAAATCTAGGTGCGTAAAGAAAGATTTGGCGTCTTGGATGGAGAGTTCAGAGAGTTGAGCTATGCCAGTATCATGCCAACGAAAAGCTAACGCCACGGGATTTAAACGCTGTCCATGGCAGGTGGGGCAAGTCATGGGTTGCGGTGTGGCGTCATCTTCTTCGTGTAACCACTTGGATTCTTCACCGCTTTGATCTGCATCAAAGTCAGGCACCTGACGTCCCGTTCCAAAACAGCTTTGGCACCAGCCATGTTTGGAGTTATACGAGAATAAGCGAGGGTCAGGCTCGGGGTAGCTAGTGCTGCAGCTGGGGCAGGCTCGCTGGGTAGACAGTGTATAGTTTTGGGTAGCGCTGACCACTAAAAGCCGTTGTTGGCCATGTTCTAAGGCCGACAGGACGGCTTCACGTAGCACCGTTTCGTCTTTAGGGCTAACCGTTAAATCCGCAATGGGTAGATCGATATTATGTTCTTTGTAACGATCTAGACGAGGCCAAGTCGCAGTAGGCAAAAGCTCACCATCGACGCGTAGGTGGGCGTGACCTTTGGCGTGCGCCCATTTGGCTAAATCGGTGTAGTACCCTTTGCGTCCAACAATCAGCGGCGCATACAGTCGGATGGTTTGGCCTTTATGCTCACGCAAGAGTTGTGCCACAATTTGTTCGGCCGATTGGGGCTCAACGGGGATTGCGCAAGTGGGACACATTTGGGTTCCCAGTTTTACGTAGAGTAGACGTAAGAAATGGTGAATTTCCGTCATGGTTGCTACTGTGGACTTATAACCACCACGACTGGTACGCTGCTCAATGGCGACGGTAGGGGGGATACCATACACGGCATCTACATCGGGCTGACCGGCAGGCTGCACGATAGAGCGCGCATACGCATTTAAAGACTCTAAGTAACGCCGCTGTCCTTCATTAAACAAAATATCAAAAGCTAGGGTTGATTTTCCTGAACCTGAAACGCCCGTAATGACGGTAAAGGTGTCACGGGGGATGCTGACCTGAATGTTTTTAAGATTATGCTCTTTGGCATTCAGAATATGGATGGAATGATCTGCTATTTCTGGATTGGCATACGTAACGGTTGGCTCGGCCAAAGGGGCAATGAGATTTTTTCCCACAATTTGCTGTTCGTATTGGCTCAGGGCTTGGCCCGTTAAGGAGTCGGTGCAGGCCTGAATTTGGGCAGGGCTACCCGCTGCCACAAGATGACCGCCAGCTTCACCACCTAATGGACCCAGATCAATAATCCAGTCAGCGGCGCGCACTACGTCTAAGTTGTGTTCAATCACAATTAATGAGTGACCCGCATGCAGTAGTTTGCGAAAGGCCTGCATCAGCTTGGCAATGTCGTCAAAGTGCAAACCAGTCGTGGGCTCATCAAATAAAAATAATTTTCCTTTTTTAGCGACACGAGCGCTAGAAAGACGGCTTTTAGCGGCTTCAGCCAAATAGCCTGCTAGTTTTAAACGCTGGGCTTCCCCGCCAGATAAGGTTGGAACCGGCTGACCTAAACTAAGATAGTCCAAGCCCACATCAGCCAGAGGGGCAAGTGCCCGCTGGATGTCGTGTAAGCCCGTGAAAAACTGGAGGGCTTCATTGACGGTCATCGCTAGAACTTCATCAATAGACGCGGAGCGTCCAAGGTGCTCTACACGGATTTCAAGAATTTCAGGGCGGAAGCGTTTGCCTTCACAGTCGGGGCAGCGCAAATACACATCGGATAAAAATTGCATTTCAATGTGTTCAAAACCCGTACCACCACAAGTGGGGCAGCGCCCGTCGCCACTATTAAAGCTAAAGGTACCCGGTTTATAACCGCGCTCTACGGCCAAAGGGGCTCGGGCAAATAGTTTACGAATGGCATCAAAGGCGCCTACATAGCTGGCAGGATTCGAGCGCGCGGTGCGGCCTATAGGGGATTGATCGACCATGACGACTTCGGCGATTTGCTCTGCCCCTAAAAGAGCACTGAATGCCCCTGGGGCTTCGGTGGCTTCGCCAAAGTGTTTGAGTAAGGCAGGATGTAAAACGTCTTGAATTAACGTGGATTTACCTGAGCCAGAAACGCCAGTCACACACACCAGACGTTCTAAAGGAAAGGCTACGTTTATGTTTTTTAAATTGTGGGCTTTGACGCCTTCGAGTAATAAGCGTGGTGTGTGATCTTGCACTGGCTGAGGGTGCGGGGCTTCGATATGTTTACGACCACTGAGATAATCCCCCGTAAGAGTGGCAGCATCACGCAATTGGGCGGGGGCGCCATCAAATAAAATATGACCACCACGCTCTCCGGGACCGGGACCTATGTCTAGGATGCGGTCTGCTGCGACCATCACTTGTGGATCGTGCTCTACGATGACTAGGGTATTACCGCGTTGGCGTAGGCGCTGCATAATATGCACGATGCGCTGCATATCGTGAGGGTGTAGACCAATGGAGGGTTCATCCAACACAAAGAGGGTATTGACCAAAGAGGTGCCCAGCGCGGTGGTGAGGTTGATGCGTTGGACCTCACCACCCGATAACGTACGGCTTTGGCGGTCTAATGAGAGATAGCCTAGACCCACTTCACATAAAAAAAGTAGACGAGTCTTGATTTCTTCACGTAATAGCTGAGTGGCCGCATTGAGTTCGCCTTCAAACTGCAGCTGAGTAAACCAAGCGCTCACGGCGCTAATAGGCAAGCGCATGAGATCATGAATATGCAAGCCAGGGAGCTGCTGCAGGAGCTCGGCGGACCATTGGGCCTCTGTTGGCATAAAACGCGTATAAGGCTTGGGGTCTTCGGCGGCAGACTGTGTGCCTAGGCGCCATAACAAGGCATCGGGTTTGAGTCTAGAGCCAGCACAGCTGGGGCATGTGTTGTAACTACGGTATTTAGAAAGCATAACGCGCACATGCATTTTATAGGCACGGGACTCTTGCCAGTCAAAATAGCGCTGAATGCCATACCATTGTGTTTTCCAAGCACGAGTCCCACCTTTGAAGTCGGGGGCGCCATGAATTACCCAGTCTTTTTCTGCTTGGCTTAAGGCTTGCCAAGGGGCGGATAAACGGATTTTGGCTTCTTTGGCAAAGCGCTCTAAGTCTTTTTGATGGACAAGGTTGGATTCGGTTTGCCAAGGCCGTATGGCACCCTCGAGTAAGCTTTTGTTTTCATCAGGAATCACTAAGCCATAATCAATCCCCATTACACGGCCAAAGCCTTTGCAGGTTTCGCAAGCACCATACGGGGAATTAAAAGAAAAGGTGCTGGGCTGAGGGCTGCTGTAGTCGATATTGCAGGTGGCACAGTGGAGGCCAGCACTAAACTCCCATTGCTCTTGATTTTGGTCTTCGGTAAGAGCAAAAACAGTGAGGTGGCCATTACCATAATGCAACGCGGTATCTAGGGCTTCCATTAATCGCGCCGGTTCAGCACGGCTGAGGCGAAAGCGATCTTGAATCACATAGAGGCGTTGGGTGGGGCTCGTTTTTGTTTTGATTTTGGGTTTATCAGGAGCTACCGGGTGAGTGCGGGTGTAGCCTTGTTGCTCAAGAAACTGTTGGACTTCTTCGGTGCTGAAATTGGCCGGCACATCGACGGCAAAGGTAATGATCAACCGAGGATCCTGAGCCGCACAACGTTCCGTTAAATTGGCGGCAATACGCTGGGCATCTTCGTGGTGAACTTCATGACCGCATTGGCGACAGTGTAAGTGACTTAAGCGCGCATACAGGAGCTTCAGGTAGTCGTTTAGCTCAGTCATTGTTCCTACGGAACTCCGTGAGTTGCGCACGGGATTGACTTGGTCTATGGCAATAGCTGGCAAGATACCTTCAATTTTATCGACCTGTGGCTTATCCATACGATCTAGGAATTGACGGGCGTACGGAGAGAAAGTTTCTACGTAACGTCGTTGGCCTTCAGCGTAAAGCGTATCAAAAGCGAGAGAGGATTTACCTGAACCGGAAACGCCTGTGAGTACTGTAATCTTGCCTGTATCAAAATTGACATCAAGATTTTTCAGATTATGTTGGCGCGCACCGAAAATGCGGATTTGAGAAGTCATAGTATGAATCAAAGTAAAACGAGCAAGAAAAGCATTTTCTTTGTATATGAGGGCAGTATGAGCTAAAATCTACTATATTTACAGCTAAGTCTACTTGTATAATTCTTAGCTTTGTTTAGATACTGGAGATATTCATGGCTGAAATCAAACGCACACGTCGCAATACGCTAGAGCGTCGTTGCTTGGGTAAAGCATTCAAACGTTTGTATATTCGTTCCCCAAAAAGCGTTTTCAAAATGCTAGAGAAAGTTAAGCGCGCTTAATTTTCTGCATTGACTGCATTTGGAGCGCTTATTATGTCGTAGATAAGCTACGCCACACTAAGTGTATCGAAGTGTAATTAAGGCAAAAAAAACCACGGATTTCTGATCGGTGGTTTTTTTTCGTCTACTATTATTAGTATGTGTGTGTTTTCACATTTTACCTATTTAGTATCTTGAGCAAATGGGAGGGGCTGTCATGTCAATACATTCTGCTAAAGGTCTATCTGTTGTGTGGCGATATCAGTTTACCGTGCTAACACCCACGTTTAATCGAGCGCACACTTTGCATCGAGTGTATCAATCCTTGTGTGAGCAAACCTATCAGGATTTTGAATGGGTGGTAGTGGATGATGGCTCCACAGATGAGACGCGAGAATTAGTGGCGGCTTGGCAGCAAGAAGCCGTTTTTCCTATTCATTATATCTGGCAAAAAAATCAACACAAAAAAGTGGCTTTTAATCGAGGGGCGCAAGCGGCTCAAGGCGAGCTGATTGTGGCCTTGGATAGTGATGATCGTTTAGAGTCCAATGCCTTATATGATATGGCGCGCACGTGGCGTGATATCCCTGAAGAGCAGCGTCACCAGTATGCGGCCGTGATTGGCTTATGCAAAAAGCCAGATGGTCAAATAGTGGGGGATATGTACCCCTATGACCTATTAGATGCCAACCCTTTAGACCTGCAGTTTAAGTTTAACGTGAGAGGCGAAAAATTTGGCTGCTTGAGCACAGAAGTGGTCAGGCGTTTTCCCTTTCCCGAGAACATTCCTGGTTTTGTACCAGAAAGTCTAGTTTGGCGCAGTATTGCCCGTGCAGGGTATAAGACGCGCTTTGTGAATCAGGTTTATCGGGTGTATTACGATAGTGGGGACTCGTTGTCGGTGCAAGGTAAAAGCAATGCGGCGCAACACGCCTTGGGTTTGTGGTTATTAGCTCATGATACGGTAGTGGCTAGTACCCCTTGGTTCCACTATAGGCCCCGCGAGTTTTTTAAGGCTGCGGCACGTTACACACGTTTTGCTTTGCACATGCGCAGCCAAGCGATTCGTCGCCCCAGAGGCTACAACCTAAAGGGTTTGATTTCTCGCGCCTTGGTCTATAGTATGTCTCCTATAGGCGCATTACTCTATTTGCGTGATCGTTTTAGTTAGTGTTTATGCTTGGAAGGGGGCTGGATAAAGGCGAGGTCTTCATCTGAAAGCTCATCGTCATTATCAGCCAAGGGGTCGCTGGACAAGTCAAAAGGCAGTATTTCTTGTAGAGTCTCCCCCCAAGCGTTTTCTTCGCCTTCGTGATTGATCTTAATATATTTAACAGGATCTTGGTCTGTGCATTGTACAGCCCACATAAAGCGACACGTATAGGTCTCATTTTCATTGACATGCACACCGCCTTGGCTGCCTAGCAACTGAGTGTTTGCTCCCCCTATTTGAACGACTGGTATATCGCTATCATCTTCGTTAACATCTAAGGGAATAGCAAAAATAGCCCATTCAAAACCGGTTTCACTGGCATCAACAAGCTCAACGAGCACGGGTTTTCCCAAATAAGAGCTTAGGGTATCGGCAGTGCGAGCAAGTAGCTCTATGTCTTCGGTACTAAATACAAGTGCGGCGGAATCTGTCATTTTGTTGGCCTATCTGTCATCTATAATTAAATCGCTTTGCGATGCTATGTACTATAGCCTTATTCATCCTATTTAGGTTTCTATGGCCCAATACGTTTACACAATGAATCGGGTTGGCAAAATCGTGCCACCCAAGCGTCAAATTCTACGCGATATTTCTTTATCTTTCTTCCCTGGCGCCAAAATTGGCGTGTTAGGTCTAAATGGATCCGGTAAATCCACCTTGCTTCGTATTATGGCAGGGGTGGATAAAGAGATTGAGGGTGAAGCCATCCCTATGCCGGGGATTAATATTGGCTATTTACCTCAAGAGCCCGAGCTAGATCCGACTCACACGGTGCGTGAGGCGGTAGAAGCAGGTTTGGGTGCCGTTTTCACTGCGCGTCAGCGTTTGGATGAGGTGTATGCCGAATACGCTGAACCTGATGCGGATTTTGATGCGTTAGCCGCAGAGCAGGCAGAGCTTGAGGCGATTATTGCTGCGGCTGCGACTAGCGGTAGCGATGATACCAACACCCAAATGGAAATCGCAGCTGATGCGCTACGTTTACCGCCGTGGGATGCCGTGATTGGTAATTTATCTGGTGGTGAAAAACGTCGCGTGGCTTTGTGCCAGCTGTTGCTTTCTAAACCTGATATGTTGTTGCTTGATGAGCCTACCAACCACTTAGATGCGGAAAGCGTACATTGGTTAGAGCAGTTTTTAAGTCAGTTTTCGGGTACGGTAGTGGCGGTTACGCACGATCGTTACTTCTTAGACAATGCCGCTGAATGGATTCTAGAGTTAGATCGTGGTCATGGCATTCCTTGGAAAGGTAATTACAGTTCTTGGCTAGAGCAAAAAGAAGACCGCTTAAAGCAAGAGGAAGCCAATGAGTCGGCGCGTCAACGTACGATTCGTAAAGAATTAGAGTGGGTCCGCCAAAATCCTAAGGGGCGTCAGGCTAAATCCAAAGCCCGTTTAAGCCGTTTCGAAGAATTAGCCTCTCACGAGTATCAGCGCCGTAATGAAACACAGGAAATCTTTATCCCTGTGGCTGAGCGTCTAGGTAATGAAGTCATCGAGTTTAAAAACGTCTCCAAGGGGTATGGCGATCGTCTTTTAATTGATGATTTGAGTATGACCGTGCCTCCAGGGGCGATTGTGGGTATTGTAGGGCCAAACGGAGCGGGTAAATCCACTCTGTTTCGCATGCTTGCAGGTGAAGAGCAGCCTGATAGCGGAGAGATCCAGCTAGGTCAAACCGTACAACTGGCGTATGTGGATCAGTCACGTTCGTCTTTGCCTGCCGAAAAAACAGTCTTTGAGGCCATCTCAGATGGTGGCTCTGATATTTTGCAGGTAGGACGGTTTGAAATTCCCTCTCGTGCTTATATTGGTCGTTTTAACTTCCGTGGCGCGGATCAAAATAAGCTGGTGGGCAATTTATCAGGCGGGGAGCGAGGGCGTTTGCATTTGGCTAAAACCTTAGCCGCGGGCGGCAACGTACTTTTGCTGGATGAACCTTCTAATGACTTAGACGTAGAGACGTTGCGTGCTCTTGAGGACGCTCTGTTAGAGTACGCGGGTTGTGTGTTGGTGATCAGCCATGATCGTTGGTTCTTGGACCGGATCGCTACGCATATTTTGGCTTTTGAGGGCGACTCCCATGTGGAGTTTTTCAGTGGTAACTACCAAGAATACGAAGAGGACAAGCGTCGTCGCCTAGGCGAAGAAGCCGCTAAACCTAAGCGTATTCGTTACAAAGCGCTCAAGTAAACTCAAAAAAAGTAAACAGCCACAGTAAGGTGGCTGTTACATTTTTTGCTCTTATTCACAGAAAAGAGCAGTTTTTGACTTGAGTTTAAAGCGAGCTAGTTCTATTGTAGAAGTAACTAGATTTATTGCCCAAGGAGTAAAAAATGATACGTCAAATTGTAAAAATTACTACGGCCTCAGCGCTCATCGCAGTTATGGCAGGGTGTTCGACTTGGGATGGAATGAGCTCGCGTCAAAAAGGCGGTGTGGCTGGAGCCGGAGCCGGCGGTGTAGTGGGTGCTGCCGTTTCCGGTGGTAGCGTCTTAGGCACAGTGGGTGGCGCCGCCATTGGTGGTGTGATTGGCGATCAAATTGGAAAACGCCAGTAAACACATCTGCCTAACCCGCTGTAGTGAATCGGTTGGGTAGCAATAAAAAAACGGCTCATAAAGAGCCGTTTTTTTATTTTATTTTTCTATATTAGGAAGTTCAATTTTCACTTCTAAGACTTCGAGCGAGTTTTGACGGTCTAGGTTGACTTGGATGTCATTAGGGTCAATTTGCACGTATCTAGAGATCACTTCAATGAGTTCTTTTTGTAAACGGGGCAGATAGTCTGGACTGACACCGTCTACACCGCGCTCATTAATTAAAATTAGCTGTAGACGGTCTTTGGCCACACTGGCTGTTGCTGTTTGATTTTTCTTGTTGCCGAGGAATAGAGACAGCAAAGACATATTATTTACCCCCGAAGAGGCGCTTTAAAAAGCCGGGTTTTTCATAATCTACAAAGCGTAAGGGGCGCTCTTCGCCTAGATAGCGAGCAACCACGTCTTCGTAGGCCTGGGCAGCGGCAGTTTCTTTTAGGTGGATAACCGGCATGCCTTGATTGGAGGCATGTAAAACGTCATCTGATTCCGGAACCACACCAATCAATTTGATGCGTAGAATATCTTCGATGTCTTGGAGAGAGAGCATCTCGCCATCGGCAACACGTTTGGCGCTGTACCGACTGATCAGTAAGTATTCGTTGATAGGTGTATCGGCGGTTTCTGCACGCAGGGATTTGGCTGAGAGGATGCCTAGGATACGATCTGAGTCTCGTACAGAGGAGACTTCAGGGTTCGTGACAACAATAGCATCGTCTGCGAAATAAGCAGCCATTAAGGCACCGGTCTCGATGCCCGCAGGAGAATCACAGATAATGTACTCAAACCCCATGTCTTTTAGGTCGTTGAGAGCTTTTGCTACGCCTTCTTTGGTGAGGGCGTCTTTGTCACGCGTTTGAGAGGCAGGCAAGATAAAGAGATTATCGAGCTGTTTGTCTCGGATGAGGGCTTGGTTTAGAGTGGCTTCGTCTTGAATAACATTGACAAAATCATAGACAACACGTCTTTCGCAACCCATAATTAAGTCTAGATTACG
>CANROS010000050.1 GCA_947632305.1 uncultured Paenalcaligenes sp.
TATTACCAATTAGCAGGAAAATAAGCCATTGAATATAAAAGATAAAAATGTCTTGTTTACAATAGAGTGGGAATAATCCCGCGTCTGGAATAGTCTGGCAGTAAAAGGCATAAAAAGCCGCTAAGCCCGCGTAGTTGCGGGCTTAGTTGTGCTATGCCTGGCTAACCTTCTCATTATGCACAGCATGTCGCGTTGTGTATATTTCCAATAGTCAGATTATTTGAAAGTCTACATTCCAATTAAACCGAGGAAGCCTAAGATGGCTAGGTAGATCTGCACAGACCAAGCGGCAGAGATGCTACGATTGGCCAAAGAGGCCGATATTTCAGCAAAGATTGCTGATCAAAACACTGAACTGCCACCCTAAAGAAAGAGGCCGTTGCCATGAAAGAACCCACCATGAGCGTCATAGAAGCGCATCGTCATAGTATTCATCACCGAGCTGAAATTGAAGCCAGTGAAATATGCGGTTGTTTTTATTGCCTAGAAATGTATCCAGCCTCTGCCATCACCGAATGGACTGATAAAGAGAATGATACCGCTTTGTGTCCCACCTGTGGCATTGATGCGGTGGTCGGTTCTGCTTCAGGCTTAGAGCTTACTACTCCGTTTCTCGAGGCAATGCGCCGACATTGGTTTTAACCTATGGTGGTCACAAGGCATTTTGTCTGCAAGGGCGGGAGCGTTAACGTGAATTAATGCGTTTGCAGAGCCAGTTTTTGTAGGCGAGGGTGCACAATAAAAGTCATTGTGAAGCCGATAATCAGCCCAACAGGAAGCGCTTTGATAAAGGTGTTAGACCATAGTTGGAGCCATTGAGGGTCCAAGCCATATTGAGCAAAAATGACCGCGCTCGCTACAATGGCTTCCATCATGGTGGCTACGCAGATAGCGACTAAACAACGCAAAAGGAAAAGCGGGCAATCACCCACCACTTTTTTCACTGCCATGGCGACTAATGGAATCAGGCGAATAGCTAAAGGGATAATAATGAAAGCAACTAGGAAACTTTTAGCCCAATTGTAAAAAAAAGCCTTATCTAAATCATAATTAATGTAGGTCATGATGAGGCTTAGGAGTAAAGCAATGCTGAATTGAATCCCTAAGTGCATTAATTTCAATTTAATTTGGGCTGTTTGTGTCATTTTCTGGTCTCTGAAAATGACTCATTATAAGTTAATTGGTTGACTTTATCAACTAAATGGTTTTGGTTTTAAATAGAATTTTTCAAGATTAAGGCTTATTGGCGATTTTACTAAGGGTGGTTTGGAGGGTTTGTTTTTCACTCAGAGTAAGATGGCTCAGGGTTTCGGTGGCGAGATGCTGGCGGATTTTTTTAAAATGAAGGTGCATTTCTTTCCCGGCTGGCGTAAGTGTCAGGCATTTTGACCGCTTGTCGGTTTGATTAGGACTGCGCATGATGAGCCCAGCGGTTTCCAAACCATGAATGGCACGAGTAATCTGGGCTTTGTCCCGTTCAGTCAGAGCCACTAAGCGTTGTTGTGAAATACCATCCTGACGGCCTATTAGGTTAATAAGTCGTGCTTGAAAGGTGGAAAGGCCAGAGTCACTTAAGGCAATTTGCTCTTTCATTTGTGCCTGAAAGCCACTAGAAATAGTACGCAGCAGGTCGATGAGTTCGTTATCCATATTTTAAAATTCGCCTAGTCAAAAAAGTGAGCCATGTGATAGCTGTTACAGCCTAAAAATAGGGCTGCTTTATTGGCCCAAGGAGCTGGTTTTACTATTTTGTGCTAGCTTTACAAAAGCGTGTATGTAGTCAATGGTGGCTTCGGTTTCACGCACGCCTAGGAAAATCTGTTTAGCAATGCCTTCGGGGCCAAGGCGCACTGGGACTACGGCAAGTTTTTCTGCGTATTCTTCGACTAGCCAACGAGGTAGGGCGGCGACGCCACGACCACTGGCTACCATTTGCAGCATAATATCGGTGGTTTCAATGGTTTTATGGCGTCTAGGAGCGACGCCGGCAGGCAATAGAAATTGGTTGTAAATATCTAAACGCTCTACATCTACCGGGTAGCTAATTAGTATTTCTTTGGTGATGTGATCGGGCTCTATGTATGCCAACGTAGCTAAAGCATGGTCTTTGCCCACGACCAAGACCTGCTCATAATCGAAAACCGGTTCGAACAGCAGACCTGGTTTATAAAGCGGGTCGGGGGTGACGAGCAAATCGATTTCATAACCAAAAAGTGCACCAATACCGCCAAATTGAAATTTCTGTTTTACGTCTACGTCCACATCAGGCCAGGCGCTTAGGTACGGCGCGACGATTTTTAGCAACCACTGGTAGCAAGGGTGGCATTCCATGCCTATGCGTAGTGAACCGCGTTCCCCTTGAGCAAACTGACGTAGTTTTTCTTCGGCTAAATCCAATTGCGGTAAGACACGATTAGCGATGGCTAATAAGTATTGCCCCGCTTGAGTTAACTGCAAGCTGCGGCCTTCGCGGCGCCAGATTTCTGTGCCCAAGTGTTGCTCTAGTTTTTTCATACTGTGGCTTAGAGCGGACTGAGTGACGTGCAGCACGCCTGCTGCGGCCGTCAGCGAGCCTTGTTTTTCTACTTGTTGGATGATGGCAAGATGAATGCGTTCTAGCATGATTTATGATTTTAATTCATGGTTTTATTGAATATAAATACTTTACTTCATTTTTTGGCGGCTCTACAAGACAAAACCCACGGTTAGACGAGCTAGGGACGGGCTTAATTAAATAAAGCCATGGCCCTTGCTGGGCCTAGAGACACACCATCTAATTGTTAGACCGCCTACGGCACCGCTTTACGAAGGTGAATCCGTTCTTTGGGCGATGAATGGGTACTTTTTGTCTCTTTTATACCAATTTGTAGCACTTTGCTGCTTTTTTCTTCTTTAACTTTGCGTTATTAAATAGTAATAGTTATCATTTGCGTTCTCAGTTAATTTGTTTTTCTTGCAAAAGAATGTAAATAATAGAATTTAGAGGGAAGTTAAGATGAGACGTACTTTGGAGCCTAAAACACTCTACTTGCTGCTGGCAGGGGTTTTTGCATCAAGTGGCACAATGGCTCAACCCAGTGGGGTGGCAACACAATTCAATAGGGTCGTAGTGACTGCGTCAGGCTTTGAACAGGAGATCAAAAACGCGCCTGCATCTATTTCTGTGATCACCAGAGAAGACTTGGAAGAGCGCCCAGTGCATTCTATTGCTGAAGCTCTGCGTGATGTAGAAGGCATAGATGTGACGGATGGGACGGACAAGTCGGGGAGCTTGCAAATACAGATGCGAGGGATGCCGGCGGATTATACGTTGATTCTTATTGATGGTCGTAGGCAAAATAGTGTGGGTAATGTGCAGCCCAATAGTTTTGAAAGAACGGAAAATAACTTCCTTCCCCCTATTTCAGCGATAGAGCGTATTGAGGTGATTCGTGGCCCCATGTCTACTTTGTATGGAGCTGATGCGATGGGAGGGGTGGTCAATATTATTACTAGAAAAGTGTCTGATGAGTGGCGTGGTAATCTCAATTTGGGTACGACCATCAATTTTGATTCAGAGTTCGGTAATAACACGGCAGGCGACTTTTATATTGATGGGCCGCTGAAAAAAGGTTTGCTAGGCATGTCGATCAGAGGTGCTTATGTGAATAACCAGCAAAATAATGTGACTTACACGAATGATGAAGGAGAGGAAGTCACTCCTTCTTTCAGTGGAAACAAAGTACCTAATCATCGGTATGACACCGGTTTACGTTTTGCTTTAACCCCGACCAAAGATCATGACATTGTGCTGGAAGGGACATGGTCCAGACAAAAATACGATAACTCTTGGTGCGCTCCCAATACTACGCCTATAGGACGTTGCGGCCCTATGGGTCGTTGGAATGGGGGTTACTCTCAAGACGCGTTGCGTTTTCACCGAGATGCTTATACTTTGGCGCACACGGGTCGTTATGACTTTGGGACTTGGGACACAAGTCTGATGCACAACACAACCGAAACAATTGGACGGTTAATTCCAGAGGTTTTGCCCGCTCAGCACCGTCCAGCAGGGACCAATCCCAACGATCCACGTGATCTGAAGATTCGTAATATTATCTTTGATACCAAGTTGGTTACGCCTTTAGGCACGGATAACCATCTATTTACTTTAGGTGGTCAGTGGTGGTCAGCTAAGATGACCGACACCTTAGTCGGTAACCCAATGGAGCATAAGCAGTGGGGGATCTTCGGGGAGGATGAATGGTCTTTGCGTGATGATTTAACTTTAACGTTAGGGGCGCGATACGATCACCATAACTGGTACGGTGGCCATTTCAGCCCTAGGGCGTATGTGGTATGGAATACCACGCCCAATTGGACGATTAAAGGGGGTGTGAGCCGAGGGTTTAAAGCACCCAAAGTCAATGAGTTAGCCCCTGGTATACAGAATGTAGGGGGTCAAGGCACACGACCTATCGTGGGCGGCAATCCTAATATGAAACCTGAAACAAGCACTTCTTCTGAAATTGGTTTCATTTATGATAATTTGCAGAACTTTTCTTTCGGTGCCACGGCTTTTAATACGGATTTTAAAGACAAACTGGAATCAGAAAGCGTATGGAACTGCCGTTATACAGGAACCGATCGTCCTATGGATGAGGATTGTATAGACATAGGTAGCTGGCTTGATGACAATGGGATCGAGCAATCTTCCTTTAGTCGCCGCACTAACTTGTCTAAAGCCGTAACACGTGGGTTGGAGCTACACTCTAAATACCTCATTACGGATGACTTGGACTTGAATGTTAATTACACCTATACCTATAGCAAAATTAAATATCCTGGGCATGCTGATGATGGCAAACCGTTAACATCGACTCCTAAAAACATGTTTAATGCCAAGTTAACTTGGTATCCCGATGAAGCATTGAGCTTATGGACGCGTTTGGAGTACAGAGGGAAGCGTTATCGTGATAGTAATGGCGATGGCGGTAGTAACCGTTATTACAAAGCGCTGACTTTGGCTCATATGGGGGGCTCTTATAAGGTGACCAAGAACGCCACGGTTAACCTAGCGGTATATAACGTTTTTGACAAAAAGACGGTGGATTACCAAAAAGAAGGCAACTCGTATAGCAACCAGTACCGTATGGTAGAGCCTGGTCGTCGCTTATGGCTGTCAACGAATATTACTTTTTAACTAAACCATAAGATCCAGCGCTTCTGGCTGCTTTTGATTGCTTTAGGGCGTTAAGAACAGCAGGGTGCTGGGCGCAATCACAATTAAGTAATGCTTGGGCTGCCTCTAAGGCAATATCTTGGGGGTACCGCTCAAGTTGCAGTACGAGGGCATGTATTGCAGCAGGCCCAATCTTTTTCAGAGCACAAGGCTTCTAATAGAGGGAGAGCTTTCTCGCCTTGTTGGAGTAGTTGCTGCTCTGCCTCAAACAGAGTGGATGGGTTTAAAAACGACTCAAATAGTGGATGACACATCAGAAGCCCACCTAGTAATTATAAGAATTGCTAGTGCTAATTTAGCACTCCGTAAATCCTCAGAATCCACCAGACCTTGTATGAAAGTAGGCCAGCCACAAAGGTAGCTTGGTAAATTTTACTCGGTACGAAGATGGCAATGATGGATAGCACAATGATGATGGCTTGTTGGATGGGGTATTCAATGCCAAGGCTATGGAAATGATCGGCTCCTTTGATGGCGGTGTCAGCCAGATCCACAAAGGCCAGCACGGTGAACATGGCGTAGAAGGTGCGTCGTCTAGACTGAAAATAATCTTCATAGTCTACGTATTCGGTCATGCTGGAAGGAAAGAGCAAAGAGGCCACAAAGGCAAACAGACAAGCAAAACAAATCAGAAAAAAATAAAGGCCGAAAGACCAGATGCGAATTTTAGCTAGCGCAAACTCATACCACCAGAAGTGAGTGATGGTGATAAACAGGTAGGTCACCCAGCCTAGGTGAACCCAGTAAATTTTTTTGCGTTTAGGGTGCTGCAGAAATTCAGCCATCCCCACCACAAGGCGAGATACGCTAATCCCCAACACCATACCGATAATGATTCGAACATGGGTAAAGTGTTCGTAATTAGTGGCAGTTGACTCAATAATTTGAGTGCTCCTTTTATAGGTTAGGCCTGTGATACCTCGTCCTTTTGGGGGTGAGGGGTTAAGCATATAGGCAGAATATACTCGATTAGGGCTGGCCTATTCTATGACTATTTTCCCGAAGCTTTCGCTTTTAGACTGGACTCCGCTGTGCGATGGTACAGGCCAGTCGGGCTATATTATGATTAATATTCATGGTTTGGTGAAATAAGACCATTTTACTTCATGGTTTGGCTTTCCTACAATACAAAGCATCAATTGTTTAAGTTTTGTCTTGTCTATAAGGATGAAAAGCCACTATGAAGAATGAATTTTCATTTGGTATTAAACGTATTTGCTTTGATGAAAACTATCATCCTTCAGAAAATACGCGTATTACAACTAATTTTGCTAATTTGGCCAGGGGTGAATGGCGTCAAGAAAACCTAAGAAAAACATTGACGATGATTAATAATAGGTTCAATGATTTGGCTGACTGGGATAACCCTAATAATGACAGGTACGTTGTAGAAGTTGAAATTGTTTCTATTGATATGGGTATTGAGGGTGATGGTGTTGCCTTTCCTATTATTGAACTACTTCAAACTCATATTTTTGACAAAAAAAATAATAAAAAAATAGAAGGGATTGTAGGAAATAATTTTTCTTCTTATGTGCGTGATTATGATTTTAGTGTGGTGTTGTTAGAGCATAACAAGAATAAAAAAGAGTTCAGCCTGCCGGAGGGCTTTGGTGTTTTGCACGGAAACTTGTTTAAGTCCTTTGTTAAGTCCACGACTTATAAAGAGAATTTTTCCAAGCCCCCTGTGATTTGTCTAAGCGTTTCCAGTAGCAAAACCTATTACAGAACAGAAAACAAACATCCACTATTGGGGTTTGAGTATAAACAAAGTGAGCGGTCCTCTACGGATCAGTATTTCGAAAAAATGGGCTTACAGGTTCGTTATTTTATGCCCAAAAATAGCGTGGCTCCTTTGGCTTTTTATTTTTCTGGGGATCTGCTAAGTGACTATTCGGATCTGGAGTTAATCAGTACGATTAGTACGATGGAAAGTTTTCAAAAGATCTACAGACCTGAAATTTATAATGCAAATTCGGTTGCAGGTAAATGCTATCAGCCGCGCCTAACAAATCAAGACTATTCTCAAACGAAAATAGTTTACGATCGCGAAGAACGTAGCCAATTGGCTCTTGAGCAAGGCAAAATGACCGAAGAAAAACTGATTAAACCTTATAAACATGTACTGGAAAGCTGGGCCGCTAGCTACGCTAATTAATAACAAGAGATCTATTATGAAAAAATTACTCCCTACCTCAACTGCTGGAAGTCTACCTAAACCTGTTTGGTTAGCCGAGCCAGAAACCCTGTGGTCGCCTTGGCGCTTGCAAGGGGCAGATTTGGTTGAAGGTAAAGAAGACGCTTTACGCTTGGCCTTACAAGAACAGCAGGCGGCAAACATTGATATCATCAGCGATGGTGAGCAAACCCGTCAGCATTTTGTGACCACCTTTATTGAGCACTTGAGCGGTGTTGATTTTGAGCAGCGTGAGACCGTCAAAATTCGTGATCGTTATGATGCTAGCGTACCGACGGTAGTGGGTGCGGTGGCCAGACCCAAAGCTGTTTTTGTGGAAGCTGCTACGTTTCTGCGATCTCAGACACAACAACCTATTAAGTGGGCTTTGCCTGGCCCCATGACCATGATTGATACGCTGTATGATGCGCATTATAAAAGTCGTGAAAAATTGGCTTGGGAGTTTGCGAAAATTCTGAATCAAGAAGCCAAAGAGCTAGAAGCGGCAGGGGTAGATATTATTCAGTTTGATGAGCCGGCTTTTAATGTGTTCTTTGATGAGGTCAACGATTGGGGTATTGCCACCCTAGAGCGCGCCATTGAAGGACTAAAATGCGAAACAGCAGTCCATATTTGTTATGGCTACGGTATTAAAGCCAACACAGATTGGAAAAAAACGTTGGGCTCAGAATGGCGTCAATACGAAGAGTCCTTCCCCAAGCTGCAACAGTCCAAAATAGATATTATTTCGCTTGAATGCCAGAACTCTCATGTACCCATGGATTTAATTGAGCTGATTCGAGGTAAAAAGGTCATGGTGGGGGCGATTGATGTAGCAACAAATACCATTGAAACTGCTGAGGAAGTCGCCGCTACACTACGCAAGGCATTGCGATTTGTAGATGCTGATAAACTCTATCCCAGCACTAACTGCGGTATGGCACCTTTACCGCGCCATGTGGCCCGTGGAAAAATGCAGGCGTTAAGCGCAGGAGCCGCTCTAGTACGTAGAGAACTTAGCTGATCCCTTTTAGCCCGCTAATAAGCGGGCTTTTTTGATTTTTTACCATAGGTTTTTGCTAACTTATTTTTATATCCTATAGCTTGTTTAAATGATGCTCATTGAATTTATCAAATACCAAACGGGAATGAGAATTGCTATCATTAACAAAAGGGAGATCAAAATGGCAAATATCAAGGTAATACTTCACAACAACAGAATGGCTTTTCGTAAGACAGCCAGTTATTATGCCGTGCATATCATCGTAGCGGCTGCGGTGGCTTATGCCGTAACGGGAAATTGGGTAGCTGCCATTACGCTTAGTTTATTAGAGCCAACCGTCCAAGCGGTAGCGTACTTTTTGCATGACAAGGCGTGGGCTAAAGTCCGCCTGCAACGTTTGCGCACGCTAGTAAAGACGGTTAGCTATTATCTGGTGCACTTGGTGGTGGCTGCAGGGGTGGCTTACACGGTAACGGGTGACTTAATTACGGCGTTAACGTTAAGTCTACTAGAGCCTACTGTGCAGATGGTTTTTTTCTATTTCCACGAAAAAATGTGGGACAACAAACTACAGCGTAAAGGCAGCTCTTTAGCTAGTACCTATTCTTAAAGGCACAGGTGGCCCCCGCCCTTGGGCCACTTAAGGCGGTGACTGCGCTAACATCTCCACCAGATAATCAATCATTACTCGCACCTTGGCTGGAGGGCGCCTATCGGGAGGGTAGAGGACGTGAATACCGCCTAGATCCATTAGGGGTTTGTCTAACTCCAACGCCACTAGCTCACCTCGTTTAAGTGCTTCGCCCACAATAAAATGAGGTTGATAGATCAGGCCTTGGCCTGCTATGGCAGCAGCTAACAAGGCGTCCCCATTATTAGCCAGTAAATTACCGTTAATGGGGACGTGTATTTCCCCTTTGGCTCCAAAAGCCCAGTGCGCTCTATTTTGCATGGCAGACAGGGTGTAGCTTAAACAATTATGCTGAGCGAGTTCACTGACAGAGCGCGGCATGCCCCGCTGATCCAGATAAGAGGGGGCAGCACAAACTTGCATACAACTATTACCCAATTGCCGTGTTTGTAGCGGGCTGTCGTTGAGTCGGCCTATACGAATGGCCAAGTCCCAATTGCCTGCAATCAGATCTAATTGATCATCGCTTAAACCTAATTCCACCGTGACCTCAGGGTGTCGATGACTAAATTCAGCAATCAGGGGGGCGATATAACGTGTACCAAAAGACAGCGGCACATTCATGCGTAGGCGGCCAAGGGCCTTCACTCGTTGTGAGGTGGCGGCTGCTTCCGCTTCTTCTATTTCAGGCAGAATGCGTAGACAGGCTTCGAGGTAATGGCTTCCTACCTCGGTTAAGCTCAGTCCTCTGGTTGTGCGATGAAAGAGTTTTATCCCTAGGCGTGCTTCAAGCGCATTCACATGTTTGGTGGCCATGGCGGGTGACATGGCAAGATGACGTGCTGCGGCCGAGAGGCTACCTGCGGTAGCGGCTTCTACAAAAACACGCATACTGATCACGCGATCCATCTTTGGCCTCCTACTAATAGTGTTAAGTGTTAGTTGATATTACTTGGTTCCATTGCTGACCGATAGGGGTGATACTGGAATCATATTGATTAGTAGGAGTTACAGCTATGACTAAAGAGACCGTTACTCGCCAGCCGGCTTTGTTTATTCCTCATGGCGGCGGCCCGTGTTTTTTTATGGATTGGAATCCTGCGGATACGTGGGTAGGCATGGCTCATTTTTTAAAAACGGTAGCTAGCACCTTGCCACAACGTCCCAGCGCGATTGTCATGGTATCAGCTCATTGGTTGGAGCCACAGTTTCGCGTGACAGGGCAGGCCAGCCCGGAGTTAATTTATGATTATTATGGGTTTCCCGCTCATACCTATGAGCTGACGTATCCAGCACCGGGGCAGCCTCAATTGGCTGAGCAGATAGTGCAGCACATTCAAGCAGAAGGTCTGGCTGCGCAGGTGGATTCAGAGCGGGGTTTTGACCATGGCATGTTTATTCCTTTAAAACTGATGTTTCCTGGCGCAGACATTCCCGTTATTCAGCTTTCCTTGCGTAATGATTTGGATCCAGCAGCCCATCTGCAATTGGGGCAAGCTTTAGCCAAATTACGTGATGAAAATGTACTGATTATAGGTAGTGGGATGAGTTTTCATAATATGCGTGCTTATGGTGATAGCCGTTTTTCTGCGCCTTCTGCTGAGTTTGATGCATGGTTGACTCAGGTCGTAGAGAGTCACGCCGCAGAGCGTGCGCAGTTGTTACAGCAGTGGGCTGCTGCACCGCATGCCTATTCCTGCCACCCCGCTGGTCACGAGGAACATTTGATTCCGCTCTTGGTGGCAGCGGGTGCAGGCAGTGATAAGCCTGGTCAGAAAATTTATTCAGAGCAGGTGATGAAAACGACTATTTCAGCTTTTCGCTTTGATTAAATAGAGCAACGAATTCAGGAGATAACAAATGATTATTGATCTTTCAGGTAAAACAGCGATTGTGACAGGGTCTACGGGTGGTATTGGTTTAGCCATTGCAGCGGGGTTAGCTCAGGCAGGAGCCCAAGTAACCCTAGTAGGACGTGACCCAGAGCGGGTGGATCAGGCCGTACAAAAGGTACGTACTCAGACGGCTAAACAGGATGTCGGTGGGGTGGTGTGTGATTTGGGCACGCCTGAAGGCGCAAAGGCGTTGATTGCAGCCCAACCTCAGGCGGATATTTTAATTAACGGTTTAGGTATTTACGGCGCACTGGAGTTTTTTGAGATTGAGGACGCCATCTGGGATGAGTACTTCCAAGTCAACATCATGAGTGGTGTGCGTTTGTCTCGTCATTATGCTCAAGGCATGCGTGAACGCGGTTGGGGGCGTATTCAGTTTATTTCTAGTGAATCGGCGTTAAATATTCCGACGGAAATGGTGCACTATGGCGTGAGCAAAAGTGCTTTGCAGGGTGTGTCGCGAGGTTTAGCTAAAGTGTTAGCTGGCACAGGTGTGACCGTCAATAGTATTTTGCCAGGGCCCACCCGCACAGAAGGGGCGGTTCAGATGATGGCAGATCTGGCCGCTGAACGTGGTGTTAGCTCTGAGGAAATGGAAGCGTTATTCCTTAAAGAAAACCGACCTTCGACGTTGTTGCAGCGCTTTGCTAGCCCCGAAGAGGTGGCTAATTTGTGTGTTTATGTGGCATCGCCGCAGGCCAGTGCAACAACTGGAGCCGCCTTACGAGTCGAAGGTGGCATTGTAGAAAGCATTGCTTAACACATGGCGTTAACAAGGAGTGTATTGATGAAATTGTATGTCTATGACCATTGCCCCTTTTGTACAAAGGCTAGGATGATTTTTGGCTTAAAGTCATTACCTTTAGAGCTAAGCTTCCTACTTGAGGATGATACGGCTACGCCTACTGAGTTAATTGGGAAAAAAGTGACCCCTATTTTGCAAAAAGCAGAGGGCAGCTATATGGCGGAGAGCATGGACATCGTGCATTATCTGGATGGATTGCAGGGCGATGTTCTGGTTACGCCAACAGAGTCGGACAGTCCAATCCAAGTCTGGCATAAGGCAGCTTGGCGCACTATTTTAAATCTTTCTATTCCTCGTTTGGGTAGTGCTGATTTGCCCGAGTTTGCGACAGCAGCAGCGCGTGCTGCGTTTCAGCTTCGACAAACTAAAAATTTTGGTGACTTTGATGAATTGCTGAGTCATAGCGCAGAGTGGCAGCAAGAGCTTGACGTTCAGCTGCGCGAGTTAGATGCACTGCTTGCTGGGCGTGAGCAAATAGATGCCGATGATTTTACGTTGTATCCCTCGTTACGTATGTTGAGCATTGTAAAAGGGGTGCAATATCCAGTAAATGTAACGCGTTATATGGAACGTATGGCGGTGGCTACCGCTGTGCCTTTATATACTGAACAAGCCCGTTAGCTTGGGTTAAGCCCCGATAGACGGACTCGTTGAGAAAAAGCCTGCTTTTAAGCAGGCTTTTTGACGTGTGATGATCAAGCAGTCCAAACGGTTATTGGGCTGCCCGTAGGGTAATGGGCATAGACTTATAAGCCGGGATGCCGCTTTCGTGATCGTAGTCTTCGACGCTGAGCAATCCATTGGTTTCTGGAAAATACGCTGCAATGGTGCCCTTGGCAATGGGATAAGCGATGGCAGTCAGGTTAGGTAGGACCTTGCCGTGATACGAGACCACATCCACTTTATCGCCTTCTTTTAGTCCTAGTGCGCTCAGGTCTTCGTGATGAGCAAAGATAATGTCACGACGGCCATGGATACCACGATAACGGTCGTCGTAGCCATACACTGTGGTGTTGTATTGATCATGGCTGCGTACCGTATTGAGTACTAGGTGGTTATCTAGCTGGTTGTCTTCGTCGATGGAAGAAATAACAAAATTGGCTTTGCCGCTAGCCGTATTCCATTGGCGTTGTGCTGCTGCATTGGGTAGATGAAAACCGCCGGGCTGTTGGAGACGCTGGTTGAAATCATAAAAATCAGGGAAGACTTCTGCAATTTTGTCGCGAATTAGGCGATAGTCTTGGCCCATGGCTTCCCATTGGATAGGACTGTCTGGAAATAAGGCCCGGGCTAAACCTGTAAGGATAGCGATTTCTGAGCGTAGGTGCTCGGAAGGAGGAGCGAGGCGCCCAGTAGATGCATGTACCATCGACATGGAGTCTTCTACTGTAATGGCTTGGTGCAGGCCATTTTGGATGTCAGCGTCAGTACGTCCTAGGGTGGGCAAAATATAGGTGTTTTTAGCGCTGAGTAATGCAGTACGGTTTAATTTGGTGATGATCTGCACAGTCAGGTCGAGATTTTTAAAGGCCGTATAGCTGCGGTCTTGGTCCGGCATAGCCGTAGCAAAATTGCCCCCCATCCCTATAAAGGCTTTGGATTTGCCCTCGATAATGGCCTTTAGACTGGCTATGGCATTGTGTCCATGAGCACGGGGCGAGTTGATAGTAAAGGCGGCATCCAGTTTTTGTAGGAAGGCTTCGGTGGGGATTTCAGTAATACCCATGGTGCGATCGCCTTGTACGTTACTATGGCCACGTAATGGACAAATACCGGCCCCAGCTTTACCCATATTACCGCGCAACAATAATAAGTTAACAAGATGACGTACGTTTTCAGTCCCATGACGGTGTTGCGTGATACCCATACCGTAGCAAATAATAGCGCGTTCGGCTTGAGCATAGATCTGTGCAAAGTTTTGCATATCGCTGCGGCTCAAGCCTGATTTTTGTTCTAACTGCTCCCAGCTGATGGCTTGTAAATCGGCTTCGAGATCTTCGAAGCCTAGGGTGTGCTCCGCAATGAAATGGGTATCCAGAATACCGGGTTGGCCCGTTTCTATGGCTTCGTGGTGCATAGCGAGTAATGCTTTCATTACCCCTTTAAGCAAAGCCACATCGCCGCCGGATTTAACTTGGAAATAGTTAGATGCAAGTGGGGTGGATTGTAGCGTGACCATTTCCACCGGATCTTGGGGCGGTGTAAAGCGCTGTAAGCCATGCTCTAAGAGGGGGTTTACCACCACAATTTTGGCGCCACGTCGTTCGGCGTTACGTAAAGAGGTCAGCATACGAGGGTGGTTGGTGGCTGGATTGTGACCTATGCAAAAGATAGCATCCGCCTGATCAAAATCGTCGAGGGTAACGGTGCCTTTGCCTACCCCAATGGATTGCGGTAAACCTACACTGGTAGGTTCGTGGCACATATTGGAACAGTCGGGGAAGTTATTGGTACCATAAACACGCGCTAATAACTGATAGATAAAAGCGGTTTCATTAGCAGTGCGACCGGATGTGTAAAACTCGACTTGATTGGGGTCTGCTAGGTGGTGTAGGGCCGCGGCTATTTCAGTGAAGGCGTCTTCCCAAGAGACGGCTTCGAAGCGATCTGTGGTGCTGTTGTAACGTAGAGGATGGGTCAGACGACCTGAGTCTTCTAAGTCGTGATCCGACCAGTTCCATAGTTCAGTGACGGTATGCTGAGCAAAAAAATCGGGTGTGGCTCGTTTGGGAGTGGCTTCCCAGGTCATGGCCTTGGCGCCATTTTCACAGAACTCAAACGAGGAAGTATGGCGTGGGTCGGGCCACGCGCAGCCCGGACAGTCGAAGCCATCGGGTTGATTCATTTGGAACAGGGCTTTGGTGCGAGGGCTGAGCCCCATTTCATGGCGTATGGTGCGCGCGACAGCAGCTAAGGCCCCCCAGCCTCCGGCTGGCCCCGTATAAGGTTGATAACCTTGAAAGTAGGGTTCTACTTGACGGTCTTTGTCTTGAGATTGCTCAGGGTTTTGCATAGCTTATCCTCTAACTTTTAGATTAATAAGAGCAGTTGAGTTAAACAAGTTATGTAAACGAAAAACACCTCGTTCTGTAATAATCAATCACCTTAAACAGAAAGAGTAAATATAGCAATTAAGGTTTACGGAAGTATGATTTAATAAAGGTCGTCCTTTGTGCTAAAGCCTTAAATTAATAGGGATAGAAAAGATTAACTATGTGTACTTCATTACAGTATTTGGATGCCTCAAATAAGGCCTATGTGGGCCGTACGTTGGAGCTTAGTCTAGAGCTTCCGTATCAGGTGGCTTATTTCCCTCAAGGACAAGCTTTGGTGTCTGCTGCAGAGGGTTTTTCTTCAACCCAATGGACGCTGAAGCAGGCTGTAGTGGCGGTTGTTATGCCGGCTCAGCTCCCTACAGCAGGGCAAACCTTGCAGGCCAATGATCTCAAAGTCATCGAAGGAGTCAACGCCGCAGGTTTAAGCTTTAGCGTACAGTCTTACCCGCAAGTGGGCGATAACCATGCCAGTTTGCAAGCAGATCAACCGACTATTTCTGCTGTGGATATTGGGGCTTATGTATTAGGTCAGTACAGTACGGTAGCGGAGGTCAAGGCAGGCTTGTCTACCCTACAAATAGCCCTAGATCGTGTACCTATGCTGGGTGGTCTGCGTATGCCTTTTCATTACTCAGTCCATGATGCTAGCGGTGCGAGTTTAGTGATTGAGTTCCATCAAGGTGTTTTGACTATTGACGACAACCCCGTAGGTGTTATGACCAATGCCCCGCAGTTTTCTTGGCATTTGACCAACTTAAACAACTACACGTTTTTATCTAATGTGGATCACTCCCAAGGAGAACTCTTGGGGCATCCCTTGGTGCAGCCTGGTTCAGGAACGGCCAAGGTAGGTTTGCCAGCAACGGATAGCTCAGTAGATCGTTTTGTGCGGGCGGCGTACTATGCCAATTTTGCAGAAAAAGCGACTGAAGCCGATCAGGCGGTGCAAATGGTGGCCCACATCATGAATAATTTTGATAGGCCGCGTGGCATTACGATTGATCCACCTGAAACCGGTAGTGGTCACTTACACGTGGAGGGCATCGATTTAGTGCATGTGCCCACCGAGTTTACGAGCTGGACCAGCATTACCGATTTAGATAGACGTCGTTTATATTTGCGTAACAGTGCGGGCATGAATTATTTTTGTTTGGATTTGCTTGAGCTTAGCCAATCTGCACAGTTTGTAGCTCGGCCTATGCAGCAGTTAGCACCAGAGACGCCAGTGAGCTCGTTGGTCTAGATCAGACACGCAATATAAAAAAGGGGCTGTTTTAAAACAGCCTTTTTT
>CANROS010000051.1 GCA_947632305.1 uncultured Paenalcaligenes sp.
ATGCCGAGGGCAATGTCATTGACGGCAAGTCTTTATTTACGCATTATGCGGTAGGTGTGCCCGGCACCGTTGCTGGCTTAGAACATGCCTTACAAAAGTGGGGCACCATGCCCTTACAGCAGGTAATGCAACCTGCGATTGATTTAGCAGAACAAGGCTTTACTGTTAGCGAAACCTTAGCCAAGGTGCTACAGTCCTCTGCCAAAACCATGGGCCAATGGCCCGCCACCACCGCCATCTTCTGGCGCAATGGTGCCCCTTTACAAGCGGGCGATCTTTTAGTCCAAAAAGACTTAGCCCAATCTTTGCGTCAAATCGCTCGACAAGGCAGCTACGCCTTCTACAAAGGTGACATCGCTCGTCGTATTGCGACCGAAATGCAACCTTACCCCGGCGCCATTACCTTAAATGATTTAGCCAGCTATCAATCCATAGAACGCCAGCCCGTCCGTGGGACTTATCGCGGCTATGAGGTGGTCACCATGCCACCCCCCTCTTCTGGCGGACCACATCTGATTCAAATACTTAATATCCTAGAGCGCTGGCCTCTAGCGGATTGGGGTCACAATAGCGCTCAATCCGTACACCATATGGCTGAAAGCATGAAACTGGCCTATGCAGACCGAGCCGAGTACCTAGGCGATCCCGATTTTGTCGACATCCCACTACACGGGCTAGTGTCTAAACGCTATGCCGATGAGCTGGCTCAACTCATCACCCCCACCGCCACCCCCGCCCAAAACATCAAACCGGGCAACCCCTTACCTTTTGAGAGCGACCAAACCACGCACTACTCCATTATGGACAAAGACGGCAATGCCGTAGCGGTTACCTACACACTCAACACTAACTTTGGTACGGGTATTGTGGCTGAAGGCACGGGGATCTTACTCAACAACGAAATGGATGACTTTTCGGCCAAACCTGGCGTCGCCAATGCGTATGGCTTAGTCGGCGGCGAAGCCAATGCCGTGGCCCCTGGCAAACGTCCGTTGTCTTCCATGACACCTACATTATTATTAAAAGACGGTCAGCCCGTATTGGTCACCGGCAGCCCAGGCGGCGCTCGCATTATTACCACCGTTTTGCAAACGGTGACAAACTTGGTGGACTATGACATGAATCCGGCCGAGTCCGCCTCTGCTTTGCGCGTGCACCATCAATGGACTCCTGACGAGCTACGCGTAGAACAAGGCTTTAATACTGACACTACTCGTCTCCTCGAGGAACGCGGTCACCAAGTAAACGTAAAAGCCTCAATGGGGCGTACTCAAACCATCCAACGAGAAGGGGACATATTGTGGGGCTACTCTGACCCGCGTAATCCCGATGGTTCTACGCTAGGTTACTAAGCCGCTCAACCCCCAGATAACGTCCTCATCGGGGCGTTATCTGTACACATTATTTTACAATTGCTATCAGTAATACTACCTATAATACGGCTTATTCTTTAGATCCACTATGAGGATTCACTCATGCGTTTGCTACTCGCTATTTTCCTACCCTTCATGGTGTTTTTCACTATTGGGCGCCCCATTGCTGGCATTATCTGCTTGATCCTCCAAATCACGCTAATTGGGTGGATTCCTGCTGCGATCTGGGCAACTTACGCGCTCAGCCAATACACGACAGACAAAAAAATTCGCAATAGCCTTAGCGGCCGCGTCTAAATCTAAAGCCACCTCTTAGGTGGCTTTCTTATTTGGGATTTTGGACACAAATTTATTATTTTTAATATAAAAACGTAACGGTGCCTGTGCCCAGTCACCCGCATAGTCCACCCCTACCCGCGCACTACATGCTATATCTTCGCCCTGCCTCAAGGGCGTATCCAGTAAATAAATGGTGTCAGCGCACAAGTCTTGACCATAATCACTACGATCCACCCCCAACGCTTTGCATAAGCGCCCTGGACCGTGAGTAGGTAAATCAATGCCTTCCAAAGGCTCCAAACCGCGCAATAACACCCCTGAGCCACTGCCCACCGGGCCGCCAACTACGTTCATACAATGGTGCATACCATAAATTAAATACACATACACATGGCCCGGCTCACCAAACATAATTTGGGTGCGCGCCGTTAGGCCCTTAGATGAATGAGCGGCTAAATCATGCGGACCTAAATAGGCTTCAGTCTCCACAATACGTCCCATCCGCTTAGGCTGACCTAATTTATGTACCACCAAGGTTTTACCTAGCAATAACTGCGCCAACTCGGCACAATCCGGATTGGCATAAAACTCACGCTTTAATTTAAATAAGGTTTGCATTCAAAGCCTCTATGGGTTGCCATCCTTTTACTTTAGCAAGTCTTGTTGTTACTTGCCTTAATACTTTGTTATTGCTATAATCATTTTTTGTGGCGCAATGGCAGAGAGGTTATGCACCGGATTGCAAATCCGTGTAGATCGGTTCGATTCCGGTTTGCGCCTCCAAAGATTTCAAAGGCTTAGGTATTTTTACCTAGGCCTTTTTTGTTTTTAGCTTGGTCTACAACGCGGCTCTGTCTATCCCGCAGTAACTGTTCTACAATCAATAAAGTTTCTTGACTACCATCAGCACTTTATGACTAAGCCATCTGAATTCTATTTCCCCTGCCCTCGTAGCATTACGTATTGCACCCAGTGTGCCAATCCTTTAGCGCGCATTATTCCTCCGGACGATAACCGGGTGCGTGATGTGTGCCTCCAATGTGGCGCCGTGCATTACCAAAACCCACGCAACGTGGTGGGTATTGTGCCTGTTTGGGAAAATAAAATTCTGCTCTGCCGCCGGGCCATAGAACCTCGTTTTAATACGTGGACTTTACCGGCTGGCTTTATGGAACTCAAAGAAAGCACCAGCGAAGGCGCCTTACGCGAGGCCGAAGAAGAAGCCGGCATCGCGGGCCTAGAATTAGGCGAACTCTTTACCGTTATCGACGTGCCCGAAGCCAATCAGGTGCATATTTACTATTTAGCCAAAGTCACCGACCCTGCATTAAACCCTGGGCCTGAGTCGCTTGAGGCCGTTTATTTTGAATTTGATAATATTCCTTGGGATAACCTCTCTTTCAGAACAGTTAGCACCACGCTTGAGCATTATTTAGCCGACCGTACTGAGGGTGAGTTTAAAATTCATCAGTACACCCTCAGCGAAAACGTCTAAACACCGCATGACTTAGCTATGCCTTTAATTTCTATCCCATGGATTGATGCAGACACCCCATTCCCTTCTGTGGAAATGGCGCTCAGCAATGGCCTAGTGGCAGCCGGAGGTGATCTTTCTATTGGACGCCTCCTGAACGCCTACCAATTAGGTTTATTTCCTTGGTTTAATGAAGGCGAACCGATTTTATGGTGGTCTCCCAACCCCCGTACCGTATTGCGCTGTGATCAATTTAAACTGTCTAAATCCTTAGCCAAAACCTGTAGGCAAATTGCCCGCTCTGAGTTCAGCGCTAGCCCCAAATTACGTATTACAACTAACCTCGCTTTTTTAGGTGTTATACAGCAATGCGCCCAGACCCGGCATCACAAAGAAGGCACTTGGATTTCCCCTGACATTATTCAGGCCTACTACAATTTACACTTGATTCAACAAGCGCATAGTGTAGAGGTTTGGCAAGGCTCTAAGCTAGTAGGAGGCCTCTACGGGGTACACTTAGGACGCTTTTTCTTTGGTGAGTCCATGTTCAGTCTTACCAATGACGCCAGTAAAATTGCCCTGTATTATTTGACGCGTTATTTAATTAACCAACATCAAATTCACTACATAGACTGCCAACAAGAAACCCCGCATTTACTTAGCCTAGGGGCTCAATCCATGCCTAGGGCTGAGTTCTCCCAATTGCTTAAAACGTTAACAAGCGCTGACACGACGGTCTGGGGCCAAGGCCAGCTTTGTGCCCAAGGACAACTCCATCCTCTTGAGCCTCACTAAGGAGGTAATATGGGTTCTATCAAACCAACATTACCCGCCTCTATCCAGTTTTATCTCACCTCTAGCTATCCCTGCAGTTATTTACCTAAACGTAATGCACGCTCTTTGGTCGCCGCCCCCGCTCATCTGATTACCAGTCAAAGCTACACGCCTTTAATTGAAGTGGGCTTTAGGCGCAGCGGTACCTTTACCTATAAACCGCATTGTGAATCCTGTCAGGCATGCACCCCTATTCGGGTCGATACCGCTCAATTCCAAGCTAGTCGCAGCCAGCGCCGTTCCCTAAAACGCTTTGCTCATCTAAGCGCTTTTAAAAAACCGCTGGCTTGGGATGAAGAGCACTATGCTTTGTATAGACACTACCAAGCCGAACGCCACACGGGTTCGGAAATGGACAGCGACGATAAGTCACAATACATGGACTTTCTGCTAACCAGTCAGGTGAATTCTTACCTCATTGAGTTCAGAGACAAATCACAACTCGTCATGGTTGCCCTAGTCGATGAGCTGCCTGACGGCCTGTCTGCGGTTTATACCTTTTTTGATCCGACTATTTCCGGCTTAGGTACCTACGCCATTCTGTGGCAAATCCTCTACTGCCAACAAAATCAGTTGAAATGGCTTTATTTAGGCTATTGGATCGAACAAAGTCGTAAAATGTCGTATAAGACCCAATTTGTTCCCTATCAACTCTTTTCCCATGGCCAATGGATTGTGCCGCCTGCCTAATATGTCCTTACTTCTTCATACCTACGGCTTAATACGCCCTCTGTTGTTCAAAATGGACGCAGAGCACACTCATGAACTCACGCTAAAAGCCTTAGATCGAGTTCATCAATTTGCGGCCCCTTTACTCAAACAAGACTTACTTCTGCCCACAGAAGTGATGGGATTAACGCTTAAAAACCCCGTAGGTTTAGCAGCAGGGCTAGACAAAAATGGCGCCCATATCGATGCTTTAGGAAGTTTAGGTTTTGGTTTTGTCGAAGTCGGAACAGTCACACCTTTGGCCCAAGCCGGTAACCCTAAACCCCGCCTCTTTAGACTGCCCGCCAAACAAAGCCTGATTAACCGTTTTGGCTTTAACAACGAAGGGCTAAATCAATTTATTAGCAACGTTAAACAAAGCCAATGGCACCAACAAGGTGGCGTTCTAGGGCTTAATATTGGTAAAAATGCGGCCACTCCCATCGAGGCTGCCACCAGCGACTATCTCAAAGGCTTAGAGGGTGTGTACGCGCATGCTGACTATGTCACTGTGAACATTTCCTCTCCTAACACGCAAAACTTACGCGCCCTACAAGCCGAAGACGAACTCATCCAGCTGTTATCCGCCTTAAATGAACGTCGCAGCGAGCTCCAAGCCCAACACCAACGCTACGTGCCTATTGCCGTTAAGATTGCTCCAGACCTAGATCGTGCGCAAATAGACAGCATTGCGCATGCCGTACAACACACACAAATCGATGGCATTATTGCCACCAATACCACGCTAACGCGTGAGGCAGTCATGGGCCAACCCCATGCCAATGAACAAGGCGGTTTATCAGGCCCTGCTGTGCATGAGTTGTCTTTAGTCGTGCTCCAACGCTTGCGTGAGCAATTGGGGACCAACTACCCCTTGATTGGTGTGGGCGGCATTCACTCTGGCATTCAAGCCGTAGAGAAAATCCAGGCAGGTGCCAATGCAGTACAACTTTATACAGGCCTAATCTATAAAGGCCCTTTGCTGATTCGTGATTGTGTAGATGCCATTCGCAACTTTTCGGCCTAAAACCAAAAAAGCCCTTAGCGTAATGCTAAGGGCTATAAAAAAACAACACACCACACAGGAATGACATAAATATTTTTTTATTTATGCCAAACATTACCTTGATAATACTACCCCTAGTACATCAAGGTAATTCAAAGCTGAACACCTTATTTATTTACGTGCTCTAGCTATATTCTTTTCAACGACTTCTGCAGCTTGTTCTGCCGTTTTAAATGCAGCTCCAGTCGCTGCACTAAGATTCGCTTCATGCAATTCAGCAGCTTGATGCGATGCTTTTAAAATTGTATCAGTTACATTGCTACTTGCAACCAATCCTGCTTTTAATAAAGCCACACTGCTTTCGCTACCCGTAGGGGCATATTTAGCAAACTGCTCGACTACCTCTACCGCCTGCTGTTGGTTGTCAGCTATCTGCTTTTCAGCCAGCTGAGCCATTTGCTTTTGGACATCACTAAAGATGCTATAGACATTCTTGCTGTAATTCAAGGCTTTTTCAGCAGAAGGTTTAGCCACTTCATTTACTAGGTTAGCAGCTTGTTGCACATCCTGTAAGCCCGAAACTTGCTGAGTCTTAGCTGAAATATCATCTAAAGAGCTTTTAAATAACTCTATATTTAAATTAACCAGCTTTTCAAAACCGGAGAAAAGATGATTTTGCGCAGCAATAACATTATCCAAATTGCGCTGTTGCTTTTCAATTAACTGTTGTGAAGATAAACTCATGGTACGTCCTTTTGACTTTGATAAATAAAGGAAAAACTACAATGAAGGTTTATCCTGAATAACCATAACTTTAGAAGCACCTTCATGTTGCACCGCAACAATTTCATTGTACTGCTTCTATTTTGAATAACAAGTCTTTGACACAGCAAGCCATTTATTCGTCGCAGTTATGCCGCATTTTTTTCTTCATCAGGAGTACACCCAGTGAAAACTCAAGTCATTATTCACGCCGCATGCGCGGACTCTTTGCAGCGTGCGCGCAACAATGCACGAAATTTATTGCTAAATAACGCAGAAACTGAAATAGAAATTGTGGCGAATGCCGGAGCGGTCACGGCAGCGCTAGCTAAGGCTCATGATACGGACGCATTATTACGGCTCTGCGAAAACACCCTCAAACAAACACAACAGCAGGCCACCACTCAAAAAGTCGTGCCTGCTGCTATTGTGCATTTAATAGAGCGCCAAGCCCAAGGCTGGCTCTACGTACGCGCCTAAAAATTAGGAGTTACTTTTCATTAACGGCTCAAAACCTAATCCATGCGAAATATGGCGTGCGGTGTCTTGTAAGGTGGGGATCCACGAATCACGTAGACGCTCCGCAGGCGCAGACAACGACAACCCCCCTACTAGGGTGCCGGTATCATCATAAATACCCGCAGCTATACAACGCACCCCTAACTCTAATTCTTCATTATCGCGAGCATAGCCATGACGTCGTACTAGAGCCAGCTCATTTTCAAGTTCAGTCATTTGAGTAATGCTGTTGCGAGTATTGCCAGCCAAACCGGTGCGCATGACATAGGCCCGGATTTGGCGGGCATCAAGCTCTGACAAAAAGAGCTTACCGCTGGAAGTCAGATGCAAAGGGGCGTGCCCCCCAATCGCTCGTACCACCTGCATACCCGAGGTTTCACTCCAGGCACGCTCTACGTAAACGATCTCATCGGCCTGACGCAAGGCCAAATTCACTGTTTGCCCTGTTACCTTATGCAGTTCTCGCATCGCATCTATGGCCACTGCACGTACGTTTAGGCGCCCTTTGACCAAGGAACCCAACTCTAATAAACGCATGCCTAGGCGATAAACACCGCTATCTACCCGCTCCACATAGCGCCCTACGACCAAATCATTCAAAATACGATGAGCGGTTGAAGTATGCAGCCCAGTGGCTTTAGCCAAGTCTTTGAGAGCGACTGGCTCTGATTGACGCGCTAGCTCATCCAAAAGCAGCATCGCGCGCTCTAATACCTGAATTGTGATCAAACCAGCCTTGAAACTTGTAGAGGACATAACCGTATCACACTAAAAAAAGCGAAGAATGTTATAAGCATGACGCATCGCAACATTCCCATGTTATGAAACTTCCCACTACATGGCAAGAGCTTCTTTAGTCTACCGCCGTCAATTTGCCCCCTAAGCGTTGCACCTCTTGGCGTAAAAAAGCTAAGGCTTCAGCGCATGCCGCTGGCTCCCCTTTAACGCCCAGTTCAATATGAGCACGCTGCTGATTATCACCCACACTGGGCAGGCTAAAAGCTTTAACGCCCGCCCATTGGCGTTCTAGCTGCTCTAAGGCCGGGGTAATGCGTGATTCAGGCAAAGCAAAAGCCAAAAAAGAATACTCGGTGATCGGCTCTTGATGATGTAGTGCTAGATAACGATTATCTAGGGTCCATTCCATCATGGGCCAAGCCATTACAGGAAAACCGGGCATAAACGTGTGATTTTCTATAAAAAAACCTGGAATTTTATTATAAGGATTAGGGACGATTTGAGCCCCCACGGGAAAAACCCCCATTTGCAAACGCTGCTGGTTTTCAGGCGTCGACATATCGGGTTCCCCTTGGCCAGCAGGCGCTTGATCCTGAGTACGCTCTGTAATCAGTGCTGCGGCCTCAGGATGTAGCGCCAACTCTAGCCCTAACGCTCGCGCAGCCGCTTGGCGCGTTTGATCATCGGGCGTGGCCCCAATGCCGCCACAACTAAACACAATATCACCCGTAGCAAAACTCTGTCTCAACACATTTTCTACGTCTACAGGATCATCAGAGATAATTTGCACACTATGCAATGATAAGCCTCGTGTTTTTAACAGCCCCACTAAGTGAGCAAAATGCTTATCTTCACGTCGACCTGATAAAATCTCATCGCCAATAATAATTAAACGTATTCGGGGCTGACTCATAACGAAATCCTTATGGTGTTAATTCTTGATTCTGAGACGGCTGCTCAGCGCGTAGCTCTGCCAAAGCAGCTAAATTAAAGTGGGCAAAAACTAAAGCAGAAAAAACCGGCAAAATTAGCCATGCAGGGGGTAACAAATTCAGTAACGCCAAGGCCCCACCAATAAACCAGTACTCTTTGTTATGACGTGCTAATAACGTTTTGCGCTCAGCAGGGCTAGCATGCTCCACCATGGAATCCACCCGCAACAAACGTGTAAAAGCAAATGCCCACCAAAAAACGGGCAACAGCAAAGCCAAAGGAGCGATCAACCACAAAGGCAGGGTCAACAACCAGCCCACTACAAATAGGAACCCCACCCAAAGGGCATTCCACGTGCTGTAGCTAAAAGCAAATTTACCTTGTTTATGTAATGGTTGCGCTTGTTTTTTCTGTACAAAAGCCAAAACAATAGGCATCACCAACACAGCTGAAACAATGAGTCCGGCGATCCCAGCCAAAGGCAATAAAGCCGCCGCCGCCAGCAACGGCACAATAAAAAATTTAATCGCAAATAGGCCAGCCCCTATTAGCCACATGTCAGGCTGCTCACTCAACACGCCCCACTGCGTAAGCCAAAGAGCGATCTGTTCTTTTAAGGGCCCCCAAAATAACCAAAGCAATAAAACAGCCCCTAACAATGCGACGAGAAAAGGCATCACTAATGCGGCCAACATGCGAGGGTGTAGCTGCGAGACAATCGCGCGGCTAAAAGCCACCCGCACACGTTGAAAGGCCGTAGAGGAAGAGGAGGGGCGAATAATAGAATACATACGTTTAGTGTTTAATTTGGCATAATCAAAACATTGCTTTTGATTTTAAGGTGAAACCGTGCTTTATCCAGAAAAAAATCGTTCAGAACTGCTACAGCAACTCGCTACTCTCAAAGAAGAGCAACTGATTATTGTCTGCTATTGTGCCGCGTGGTGTAAAACCTGTGCTGGTTTTGAGCCTCAATTACTACAGCTCGAACAAAAATACCCGCAGCATCTGTTTGTCTGGATAGACATCGAGGAACACGAGGCACTTTTAATTGATGAAGACCTTGAGGACCTGCCCACGGTGCTCATTCAAAATAAAAAAGGGACCCTTTTTTATGGTCCCTTACTGCCCTTCGCCGAGCACATCGATAGACTACTACAACAGGCCAGCAAAAAAATGGTGTTTACTAGCCCTGTTGCTGATTTTGAGCAATTAGTAATAGCCACCGCCTAGCAAAATACCCACGCTGCGCTTTTTGCCCTGACTAGCACCTACGTTGCCATTATGGCGCGGCGCTGGTTGAGTTTTAGGAGCCGTAGAAGCAACTGGCTGATACGGTTTATAAAAAATCTCATCCTGCGGTTTGTGCGTACGACGAGAGTTGTCTCGTTGACGACTAGGAGTGCGGCTTGGGGTAGACGGCAAGTTTAAACGCTGTAATTCCGTATTTTTACCGGTTAGTTTTTGGATATCAGCCCAAAGGTGCATATCGCTGGAGCTAACCAAAGCGATGGCCTCCCCCGAAGCGCCTGCGCGTCCAGTACGCCCAATACGGTGCACATAATCTTCGGCGTTAAAAGGCAAATCGTAGTTAATTACACAAGGCACACCTGCTACGTCTAAGCCCCTAGCTGCCACATCCGTCGCAACCAAGACCTCTACCTGATCCTTTTTAAAGGCTTCCAGCACTTTCATGCGTTCAAGCTGACTTTTATCACCGTGGATGGATTCAGCCTTGAGGCCTTCACGCTCTAATTGGCGAGCCAACCGTGAAGCACCTGCTTTGGTATTGGTAAAAACAATGACCTGACTCAGTTTTTTACTGCGCACTATGTGCATCACCGCCAAACGCTTTTCATCACCTTCAGCACTGAAAGCAATTTGCTTTACGGTATCTGCCGTCGCATTACGGGCAGCCACTTCGATACTGACTGGATTATTAAGGAAGTTATTCCCTAACTTACGAATTTCCGGGCTAAATGTGGCCGAGAACAATAGGCTCTGGCGCTGTGCTGGTAGCTGACGCACAATGCGATCTAGATCAGGTAAAAAACCCATGTCCAGCATACGATCGGCTTCATCCAGCACCAAAATACCAACTTGGGCTAAGCTGACGTTTTTTTGCTCGATGTGATCCAGTAAACGACCTGGTGTAGCAATCAAGATCTCACAACCACGGCGTAGCTCGTCGCGCTGTGCATTGATATCCACGCCACCAAAGACAATAGCTGAACGCAGTGGCGTATTTTTGCAATACAGCTTGACGCTTTCTCCGACCTGATCGGCCAGTTCGCGCGTAGGCGTTAAAATCAAAGCGCGCACAGGGTGACGTGCGGGCGAAGCGCTAGTCGTAGCAAACGGCATCAGGCGATGCAAAATAGGTAGAGAAAAAGCGGCTGTTTTACCTGTGCCTGTTTGAGCAGCCCCCATCACGTCACGGCCTTGCATTACGACTGGTAAGGCTTGAGCTTGGATCGGAGTGGGAGTGGTGTAGCCAGCGGCTAAAATTGACGACAATAAGTCTGGGTGCAAACCAAAGCTAGTAAAACTAGCTGCTGTATCTGTAGTTGTATCTTTCATTTAATCAGTTTAATGTGCTGCTCGTCGGGTCTTAGAATATGACTTTGCCCAATGCATAAATGGCTATACCCGCTATCATTAAAAACACGGTATTTTGCGTACGCAAATAAACCAATACGGCAACCGCAGCAGCTAAGAGTTTATTAAGGTCTAGGTCTGGTGTGCCTTCAGCCGACCAAGGAAAAATTTCGGGAATAATAATGGCTGTTAATGCAGCCACGGGCGCATAACGCAATGCACCGCGCACACTTTCAGGTAAGGGCAGATGATCGCCAAATAAGAAAAAACTTGATCTAGAGACAAAACTGACCAAAGTTAAACAAATCACTACACCTAAAATATACCAATCATACTGTGATAATGCCATTTAGGTCTCACTTTTGCGTTGAAGTTGTTCAGTCACCACGCCTGCAACCAGGCCTGCCACCACTGCTGCCCCTAGCCCCAAACGTAATGGTAATGGCTGTCCTGCCCAAGCCACCACGCCAGAAACCAGCAAGCACACCATAAAAGGACGCGTCTTAATTAACGGCACCACTACCGCCAATAACGCCAAAATAGCAGCGTATTCTATGCCCCAAGACTCAGGCACTAAACGTCCTGCAAAAATGCCTAAAAAAGAACACACCTGCCAGACTACCCAGTTTGGCAAAATCAAGCCCAAGAAATACCAAAGGTGATGCGGCCGGCCTCGACGTTTATCCGTACCATAACGCGACATAAACAAGACAAAAGACATGTCGGTTGTGACATAGCCCAAGACTAAACGCTTGTACCAAGCCAAATGGCGAAAAAAAGGCTGTAACGCCGCCGAGAAGATAATAAAACGGATATTAACAATCATGCCCGCCATAAAAATCAACCATAACGGTGAACCGCTGTTAATTAATGGCAACGAAGTCAGTTGGGCAGAACCCGCATACACCATCAGGGTCATTAGCCCGGAGAAGGTCTCCCCCAAGCTGGACTTCATCATGGCAATGCCTGTCACAAACCCCCAAATCCCTGTAGCAATTAAAGGAGACGCCGTATCCTTTAATCCTAGGCTAAAATAATACCGTTTTCGATCAGATACAGCCCCAGACCAGAACTTGTGAAATAAAAACACTCTGCCCCCTGTGTGAAATGCACTATGACTGCCTGGGCTTGCTACAATTACCCATTATTCGCTTATTTGCCATAAGGAGCCATTATGAGTGCAGTGTCAAATGCTCAGCCGCAGCTTGAACCCATTTTAGTGACCGAAGCAGAACTCCCTGTATTCTGCCCACCTGCTAATACTCCATTATGGAATATGCACCCTCGGGTTTATATTGAAATTGAAAAAGAGGGTCGCGCTAGTTGTCCCTATTGTAGCGCTACCTATCAACTAGTTCCTGAAAACCACCCTGAATAACCTCTTTCTTTTCTGCGCTTGTACTACTTGTGACCGCCAAAATTGACCTCTCCGACTGCCCTTCCCCTTTTTGGCTACCGGGTGGACACCTTCAAACCATTTATGGGGCCTATTTAGCGCATCACCAGCGCATCAAATTTGTTCGCCAACGCATCGAGACTCCCGATGGCGACTTTCTGGATCTGGATTGGACTGGCCCCGGGCTGTTTGCTGACCGCCTAACGGACGGCAAAACAGCCCCTAGAGACTCCCATCTCAATAAAACCGCAGCTAGACGCTGGGCCCAAGAACACGACTGGCTCCAGTTGCCCAAAAGCCACCAAACCCAAGCTCTGGTCATCTTCCACGGCCTAGAAGGCAGTAGCAAAAGCCATTATGCTCAAGCCATTGCCCAATATTTCCGAGCACGTGGCTGGGTCGTCGTGGTCGCGCACTTTCGAGGCTGCTCTGGCTTTCCCAATCGCATGGCCCGTTCTTATTACTCGGGTGACAGTGAAGAAATTAAATTTGTCTTAAATACGGTACGCCAGCAGATGTCTTATGCCCACTGGCATGTGGTGGGCGTCTCTTTAGGTGGCAATGCGCTTTTAAAATACTTGGGGGAGCAAGGCTCTGACAGCTCTTGGCTCGAAGGAGCCGCCGCTATTTCGGCCCCCTCAGATTTAGTTAGTTGTGGCCGACACCTGTCTGAAGGCTTTACCGGACGCCGGCTGTACTGCCCACACTTTCTAAAAAGCATGCGCAGCAAGATATTCGAAAAATCCAAACGTTTTCCCGGCATGATCGATATTGTGCGCTTAGCTCAGGTGAAAACCTTACGTGACTTTGACGATGTCTACACCGCCCCTATGCACGGCTATCAACACGCATTGGACTATTGGACCCAAGCCTCTAGCAAACCACTGCTGTCACAGATTGCCACCCCTACCTTGTTGTTGAATGCTAAAAACGACCCGTTTATTCCCGAGTCGTCTTTGCCCCAGCCCCAAGACTGTTCTGAAGCCGTGTTATTACATCAACCAGAAAATGGCGGGCATGTGGGGTTTGTCACGGGCTCTTTTCCTGGGCATATTCATTGGTTGCCCTTACGTTTAGCTCGATTTTTTGAAACCCGTACTTAGCTTTTAAAACGTTCTAATAACAACCGATCCCGCTCTAGCTGCTCACGTAATTCACGTATGCGCGTATCTAAGGTAGATTGCTCATAAAAATCGGTGCTTAGGTCACGGGCTTGTTGTAATTGGTTCACAGCGCTGGAAACAGCCCCGACTAACACATAATACTGAGCCATGGCTTGGCGTGCGGCAATAGGTTGCAGGTTTTTTTCTAATGCCTGGGCTAACAGCTGTTGGAAGCGGGCTTCTTCTGGCCATTGTTGTGTACGCTGTTGCAAAAAATCGATCCGTTTCGCAGGTGGTTGCTGTTCTTGCAAAGCAGCAACCAACGCCAACGCCACGGCTTGATTATTAGGCCACTGCTGCCAAGAGGCCTCTGCCAAGCTCAGCGCCTGAGCCGTTTGACCTTGCTCTAATAACAACTCGACCTCCAACACATCCAACAAGGGTGAACTCACCCCTATTTGTCTTGCCTGCTCTAAATCTTGTTGTGCTTGTACATAGTTTTTACGGCCTTTGGCTAAATACGCCAAGCCATACAAAGCGGCAGCCTGGCTGGCCCCACTACGGCTACTGGCTAAGCTTTGCAAACGACGTTGCGTGCTTTGCAACGCCGAGCCGCTGGTAGACTGCAGTACTAATGCAGCAGCCTGTACAAACCAGAAATCATCACTGTCTGTCAAAGAACCTGTTATTGGCGACGACATAATTCGGTTTTCCACATCGGCGAGTCGTTGCATGGATAACGGGTGCGTCGTAGCATAGCTTTGGCCAGCCTCGTTTAGACGCGCGCTTTGCATCAAACGCTTAAACATAGCCGCCATGCCCTCAGGGTTAAACCCCGCCCCTCTAAGCATTTGGTAACCCACTCGGTCCGCCTCTTGCTCCGCTTGACGAGAAAAACCCAACTGCCTATCTACTGCTGCGGCTTGGCCAAACGTGGCCACCCCCATCGCTAAATCAGCACTACCCGCCAAACCGGCTAACAAAGCCCCGACTAAAGAAGCAATCATCAAGTGGTTAGACGAGGAGCTTTGAGTCATCCCTCGTGCCACATGGCGTTGTGCCACGTGTGCTATTTCGTGTGCCACCACAGAAGCCAGCTCCGCCTCGCTTTCAGCTGCGGTAATTAACCCCGTGTTAATACCCACGTAACCACCAGGTAAAGCAAAAGCATTAATGCTGCCATCGCGCATAGCAAAAACCTGAATAGGGTAATGCAAAGGCACGGGCGAATACTGCGCTAAGTTCTGGCCTAGTTGAGTCAAATATTGGTTAATGACCGGCTCCGAGACAAACTGAGGGTCACGGCGCCCTTGCTCCATAATCGCATCGCCTAAGGTGCGCTCTAAATTAGGAGAAAGCTCTGCGCCTGAGGCAGAGCCCATGCTTGGAATGCCCATCGGTTGAGTCCAAGCTGGCGTAGCCACCAAAGTAGTTAGACTTAAACATGTCATCGCTACGACCAAAGGGAGCTTTTTCATGCCATTATCACCTTGTATTTTTATGAGCTGAGCTCAGTGCGATTAGAGGTATGCCAACGCGTTAAGACATCAGACTGCAAGCGTCTTTTTGCTGAAAGTCGAATCACGGTCGCTAGCGCATAAATAAAACCAAAAACCTCGATAAAACCTGCTGCCACCCACATCACTAAACCACCAACCGCTTGGTCTTTTAAGGCATCAAATCCCGGCAAAGC
>CANROS010000052.1 GCA_947632305.1 uncultured Paenalcaligenes sp.
AAAAAATAGGCCCGCGTAAAACTAAACAAGGTAGTGAAGTCATCTGTATTATCTAAAAGGGCATCGATTTCAATATGATTGCTGGTCGAATGGGTTAATGCAATAGCAAAAGGGTGTAGGTTAGATTGATTAATAAATCGTCCTACGATATAGGCCCCTTTATTACGAAAAAACAAGGTATTTAAGACTTGAATTTGACAATCTGGTCCTATTCTAAAACCAGGATCTTTGGGTAAAGTTTTACGTAGTTTATAAATTGCACGACGTGCTAATAAACGCACATCGGTGGGCAAATCAGCAAAGGGGGCGGCCAGCCCAAAGTCGGTGATGACTCTCATTAGTGTAGGCACCACGCCGGTTACTAATGGGTAGTACGAGCGGTAGGAGGGCAAATCACTATCAATGTAGCCGGTCGCAATAGCGGGTCGTACAAATAAAAAATCGTTATTAAAGTAGGTTCTGGCTAAGACTCGGCAGGACACAGAGTTAAAAAAGGTTTCGGCGCATTCGGGTTGTTTGTGACCGGCCAAAGCATGAGCGAATTTAGTTTTAACGAGTTGCCAGAACTGTTGCTGCTCTAGGCTTAATGTACTGCCATCTTGCGCTGGGGTAAGCGTGGTTTTTTTTAGGGCTGGCCCCAACAGGGCCGCGCATTCACGCACTCGCATGTCGTAGTATTCAATACGTTCGCGTGATAAACGTTGGATGCCATCCCAATTGCCTGACTCAAATAAGACTTTGGCGCGCTGCGCGCTGTATCTAAAAAGCGCATAGTGACGATTGAAGCCTTGTAGAATCATCTGAGCCACGTGTTCGGCGCTCAGTGAAGGGCGTAACACCGGTTCAATAGTGGAGTGGTCCGAGGCAAAAGGGAGGCTTTTCATCATTAAGCGGTTTCGTTAAAAAGTTCACGTCCTATGAGCATGCGTCGTATTTCGCTGGTGCCCGCGCCTATTTCATACAATTTGGCATCTCGCCACAGACGGCCGGCAGAAAATTCATTGATGTAACCGTTGCCACCTAGAATTTGAATGGCTTCCCCAGCCATCCACGTTGCTTTTTCTGCGCTAAATAAAATGGCTGCGGCGCAGTCTTTACGTACAGAGCGTAAATGGTCAGAGCCTAAATCATCTAAGCGCTTGCCTACTGAATAACACAGGGCACGGCTGGCTTGATGCATCGTATAGAGATCAGCGACTTTGGCCTGAATAAGCTGAAACTCGCCAATGGCTTGGCCAAATTGTTTGCGTTCATGAATATAGGGCATGACAAGTTCCATTACGGCTTGCATGATGCCCAACGGCCCGCCTGCCAGTACGGCCCGCTCGTAGTCTAGTCCGCTCATTAAAACGCGCACGCCACCGTTGAGTTCGCCCAAAATGTTTTCTTTGGGGACCTTGCAGTTGTTAAAGACCAGTTCACCCGTGTGACTGCCGCGCATCCCTAGCTTGTCGAGTTTTTGCGCCACGGAAAAGCCTGCAAAGCCTTTTTCAATAATAAAAGCCGTAATGCCGCGCTGCTGGGCGGCGGGGTCGGTTTTGGCATAGACCACTAGCGTGTCAGCGTCTGGGCCGTTGGTGATCCACATTTTGTGCCCATTCAGCACAAAGTGATCACCGTGATCTTCGGCTTGCAAGCGCATACTGACCACGTCTGAGCCTGCACCAGTTTCACTCATGGCTAAGGCACCCACCTGAGAGCCATCAATGAGGCCGGGTAGGTACTTGGCTTTTTGCTCAGCGCTGCCATTGCGGAAAATTTGATTCACACAAAGATTAGAGTGGGCACCGTAGGAAAGGCCGACGGAAGCACTGGCACGGGAGATTTCTTCCATGGCGATCATATGGGCCAAATAGCCCATGTTGGCCCCTCCGTATTCGTCAGAGACGGTCAGGCCTAATACCCCTAGTTCACCCAGTTTGGGCCAGAGCTGCATAGGAAACTGATCCGACTCATCGATGCTTTGAGCCAAAGGAGCGATTTCTTTATCGGCAAAGTGCCGTACTGTATCGCGTAACATGATCAGCTCTTCGCTGAATTCAAAATGTAGTCCGGGCAGATTCATACTTAGTCTCCAACCAAAAGGGCTGCTTGGGTTGAGCCATGAGCACTTGAGTGCAGTGCTCATGGCTTAGCAATGAGTTAATTGGGTTTTTTTTGGCTCAGCAAAAGTTCACAGTTCTGCTGCTGTACTTCAATTTCTGCTAAGGTTTGTTGTAGATCTTGGAGTTGGTCTTGGAGTTTGGTTTGGTAGTAGCTCAGTACTTTTTGATAATGGAGTAGCTGCGGCTGTGTGCTGCCAGGGCCGTCATACATATCAATTAAGGTACAGATGTCTGCTAAGCTAAACCCCATTCTTTTGCCACGTAGCGCCAGTTTTAAACGGGTTCTGTCTCTGGAGTGATAGAGGCGTTGAGTACCGAGGCGTTCTGGGCTAAGAATGCCGTGATCCTCGTAATAGCGTAAGGTGCGCGGCGTGATATCAAATTCTTTTGCCAAATCAGATATAGACCAAGTTCTTTGAGTCATAATGCCTAAAAGTAGTTGACGTTAACGTAAACTACCACGATGAACACTATCCGACAAGCAGGGAGAATACGGAGATGAAAAGTAAAAAAACTGGGGTGAGCTACCCGTGGGGTGAACAAAAACCGGCTGCCGCACAACTACAAAAAATGACAGAAGGGGTGTATTGGTTGCGGATGCCTTTGCCTTTTGTTTTGGACCACATTAATTTGTGGTTGCTAGAAGACGAGATCGAGGGCCGTCGCGGCTGGACTTTGGTGGACACGGGTATTTCCCGTCCTGAGGTCCAGGCACTTTGGCAGCAAATTGAAGCGGAACAATTACGTGGCTTACCCATTTTGCGGGTGATAGTAACCCATATGCATCCAGATCATGTGGGTTTGGCAAGTTGGTTATGTGATCGCTGGCAGGCCCCGCTGTATATGAGCCAGAGTGATTATGCTTTGGCCTGTTTGTGGGCGTTGCCTGCTCAAGGGGAGAATGCCTTAGGGGCTACCGGTGGCGAGGCCGCTGCGCAGCATTTTGCCCGTCATGGTTTGTTGGACCCCGAGGCCCAAGCCCAAATCAAGCAGCGTAGTCGCTATTATGCTGATCTGGTGCAGCTTCCTCCTGCCCAGTTTAATCGCTTAATGCATGACAGGGTGCTGACCATAGGGGGGCGGCAGTGGCGTTGTATCGTTGGTTATGGCCATGCGCCAGAGCACATGGCTTTATATTGCGAAGCGCTACAGGTGTTGATTTCTGGTGATATGGTTTTGCCTACCATTTCGACCAATGTCAGTGTGTTTGCTTATGAACCGGAGGCGGATCCGCTTAGGTTATATTTGGAGTCGTTGACGTGTTATCTAAGCTTGCCTGCCGACACGCTGGTTTTGCCTTCGCATGGGCGCCCTTTTCATGGGCTACACGAGCGTATTGATTATTTGCAGCAGCACCATGCAGAGCGTCTTGCCGAAACCCTAGAGGCGTGTCAGCACGACGAAGGCTGTAGCGCCGCTGAGCTAATACCCGTATTATTTAAGCGTCAACTCGACATGCATCAGTTAACGTTTGCGATGGGCGAAGCCATTGCGCATTTACATCGATTGTATTTTCAAGGTCAGTTGAGTCGTAGTGTGGATCCACAAGGGGTCTACAAATTTTATGCCAGATTAGGTGAGTAATGAGCAAACCCCATTTACAGACTGTTTTACAGCACATAGGCCAAGCCAATTTTGATGAAAAAACAGGAGCAGCCCCCGTTGCCATGCCTGCTATGCGTACCAGTACTGTACGTTTTAAGTCTTTAGCGCATCTAGAGCAAGCGACGCAAAACTTACAACAAGGTGGGCGCTCAGTGGTGTATGGGCGTTCCGGCATGGATACGCACCGGGCCCTAGAGGACGTATTTTGCGAACTAGAAAATGGAGTGAAAAGTTATTTGGTGCCCTCAGGCATGGCCTCAATTAGCTTGGGCATACTTAGTTTTGCCCAAAGCGGTGATCACGTCTTGGTGTCGGACAGTGCTTATGCACCGGTACGGGCTTTAGATGCGTGGTTTTTAAAACGGATGGGGATTGAGGTCACCTATTGTGAGCCAACCGTAGCGGCTTTTAAGGCCGCCTTACAACCCAATACCAAGGTGTTGTATCTAGAGTCGCCTGGGTCGTTGTTAATGCAGATGCTAGACGTGCCGGCATTGGCGGCCTTTGCGCGTGAACACGGTTTGATCTCTATTGCGGATAACACGTGGGGTTCAGGTTTACAGTACCAACCTTTAACGTTAGGCATGGACGTTTCCGTGATCGCAGCCACTAAATATATCAGTGGCCATTCCGATTTTTTAATGGGGGCGGTGGTTACGAATCGAGAGGATTTAATTCCCGCAATTCACGAATGTCATTATGCCTTGGGGTATTCGGTAAGCGCAGATGATGTGTGGTTGGCTTTGCGTGGAGTACGTACCATGCCGATTCGTATGCGCGAGTCCGGTTTAAATGCGCTCAAGGTCTGTGAAGCCTTAAACGCTTGGCCTGAAGTAGAGCGTATTTTTCATCCCGCCTGGCCCAAAGACCCAGGGCACCAGTTATGGCTAAGGGATGCCAATGGCTCCAACGGTATTTTGTCTTTTAGTCTGAATACTGACCGTGCGCGGGCAGTACGTTTTGTGGATCAGTTAAACTTGTTTGGAATTGGGTTTTCATGGGGTGGTTTTGAAAGCCTAGTGCAGCTGGTAGAGGCCGGTTCTTTAAGCCATCATTCGTATTGGCAAGATCAGCAAATGCCCCTCATTCGTTTGCATGTGGGCTTAGAGCAAGTGGACGATCTCATCACGGATTTAGAGCAAGCATGGGCTCAATCCGCCTGATAAGGCCATTTGTTTTGGTTCTAAAGTGAAAAGCGGCCTGGTGAGGCCGCTTTTTGTAGGCTTAGTTTGCGCTGACTTGTTTAATCAGGGCATCGGCCACATTGATGGTGTCTTGGTAGCCATTGGTATAGGCCGGCGAGGTTACGTATTTGCCGCCGATGGCTAGACTAGGCGTGCCTTGGATTTGGTAAAGACGAATTAAATCATTGGCACGATTGGCTTTGGTTTGTACGCCAAAGGAATCAAAGGTGTTGTCGAAATCTTCGGCACTGATGCCTTGTTCTTCGGCCCATTTACGTAGGCCTTTTTTATCGAACAAAGAGCGCTTTTCTTGGTGGATAGCAGTAAACAGCTTGGGGTGTAGATCTAAGCGATCTAGGGCCTCAAAGACAAAGTACGTACGTTGTAGATCACCCATGCCGGCATTAAAAGCTACAGGAACACGTTTTAGGACGATGTTGTCCTCTAAGGTGTTGGACCACTGTTCGACTAGTGGCTCCATCACTGCACAATGGGGGCAGCTATACGCAAAAAACTCCAGCACTTCTACTTTGCCTAGGCTATCAGAGGGTACCGATTGCCCTAAGGTGACATAGGAGTTAGGTGCAGGCTCTTGGGCGGCTGCCATAGGGCTGATGAACACACTAGCTGCCAAAGTAGCAGTAGCAGCTAAACGACCAAAAATAGATAAATATGACATAAGTAGGATTCCAGTCTTGCGAGTAGTCCGTCTTAGACTAGGGACGAACCACAGAAGTTTCAATTTTTTCACGACCTAATACCGAACGCGCTTGATTCATGTCATCTAAGCCAGTAAAAGGGCCCACGCGGACGCGATTAATAGTGCCATTTTCATATGGCGCAGATTGTAGGCTTGCATCCATCCCTAAGAGCAAAATACGAGCACGCATGGCTTCGGCGTCATTAAATGAACGAAAGGCACCTGCTTGTAAATAATAGGTAGTGGGTGCAGCGGCTAGTTGAGGCGCTGCTGCTTTGGGGGCGGCGGTTGTTGGGGCAGTTGCCTTAGAAGACGCACTGGTGTGCGGATTAGGTAACTGTGCAATTAAGTTACCCAAGGTGTCTGGTGTGGCTGGCACCGCGGGGGACGGAGTTGAGCCAGAGGCCGATGGAGATAATGTCCCCAAAGGGTCTTGAGCCAGTTTGCCCTCAAACAAGGGGCCCTCTAAGGTAGGCGCAGGGCTATATAAGCTGCTATTGGGGTCAAGCGCTTGCTGTAGGTCGGGCAGGCGAATGTGCGCGCTATCGCTTTTGTCCATAAAAGGTTTAGGCGCTTTGGTGACATATAGCGCCACGGCCACCGCGGCGGCTAAACCTAGGATTAAGCCAATAACTATGCCGGAGAACATGCCTCTAGGCTGGGTTGTGTTAGAAGATTTACGTCGGGTGGCCATAGATGAATTATTACACTACATTTTTTCAGGAGCGCTGACGCCTAGCTTTGCTAAACCGTTAGCAATGACTTGCGCGGTAGCAGCAGCTAAAGCAGCACGGGCTAGTTTTAAGTTTTCGTCGCTACCCATCACTCGCTCGCTGTTATACCACGTGTGGAAATCAGCAGCGCAATCACGTAACCAAAAAGCGACCTGATGAGGAGCGAGGTCTTTGGCAGCCTGGCTTAGCATAGCTGGGTATTCGGCTAAGCGCTGTAACAATTTGAGTTCGCTAGGCGCTGTTAATAAACTGAAATCTGCTTGGGCTAGTGCAGTAGGGGCGGCACCGACCTGACGTAGTACTGAATGAGTGCGAGCATGAGCGTACTGAATGTAGTAGACCGGGTTTTCTTCGCTTTTAGATAAAGCCAAATCAATATCAAAGACGAACTCAGAGTCGGCACGGCGGCTAACTAAGAAAAAGCGCACAGCATCTAAGCCTACCCAATCCACTAACTCGCGCAAGGTCACGTAGCTACCGGCACGTTTGGAGATTTTGACTTCTTCGCCACCGCGCATGACTTTAACCATACTGTGCAGCACATAAGCGGGGTAGTCAGCGGGGATACCTAGGTCCAAGCCTTGTAGGCCCGCGCGTACTCTAGCAATGGTGCCGTGGTGGTCTGTGCCTTGAATATTGATGGCATGATGATAGCCTCGTTCCCATTTGGCAACGTGATACGCCACATCAGGGACAAAATAGGTATAGCCGCCTTCGCGTTTACGCATCACGCGGTCTTTGTCATCTCCGGTGTTAAGCTCAGTGGTACGTAACCACAAGGCACCTTCGAATTCATAGGTGTGACCGGCATCGGTTAGGGCTTTGACTACAGCGTCTACTCGTCCGTCCGTGTACAAAGAGCTTTCGAGGTAGTAGTTATCAAAAACTAAGTTAAAGGCTTTGAGATCTAAGTCTTGCTCGTTGCGCAGATAGGTCACGGCAAAACGGCGAATATCATCTAAATTTTCAATATCTGCACTAGCTGTGATCGGTTCACCATCGGCGGCCGCTACCGTTTTTTGGGCTAGAAAGTCTTTGGCAATTTCAGCAATGTAATCGCCTTTGTAGCCATCCGCAGGAAAATCAGGGCTGTCTGGTTCGATGCCTTTGGCGCGCGCTTGGACACTGATCGCCAGGTTCTCAATTTGGTTACCGGCGTCGTTATAGTAGAACTCGCGGCTAACGTCGAACCCTTGGCTGTTGAATAAACGACACAGTGCGTCCCCTAAGGCGGCTTGGCGCGCGTGGCCCACATGCAATGGACCAGTAGGGTTGGCTGAGACGAATTCAACCATAAGTTTTTGCTGTGTAGGGTCTACATCACCAAACTGAGCGCCAGTAGCAAAAATGGGGTGCAGTACGGCTTGGTGAGCGGCTTGGGTAAGACGGAAATTAATAAAGCCTGGCCCAGCAATTTCAGCACTTTCAATCAGGGTTTGAGCAGAGCTATCTGCTAAGACATAGTCCACAATGCCTTGGGCTAATTCGCGAGGATTACGCTTGGCTGGTTTGGCTAATTGCATAGCTACGTTAGTTGCTACGTCACCATGAGCAGCGACTTTGGGGCGCTCTAGGGTAATGGTGGGAGTGGCATCGGGAACCAAAGATTGAACCGCAGCCGTTAATAAGGCGTTGAGCTGTTGTTGTTGCTGAGCAAGCATAGGTATTTTGAGTGAAGATAAGCGAAAATAAGGGCGAGCACCACTGATAAGGTAGCAGGCTCAAACCCACACAATAAGGCTTACATAATAACGTGAAACGCATGGAAATTCTTGTTTTGCTGTGTTTGTTACTGGGGAGACCAGTTTAAAGTTTGATCTAGCCAACGGTAATAGGCCGCTAGATCGACTTTGGCCCGTTGGTTATTCACTTGTTCCGAGGCTGGCAAATCAAAGGATAAAAAGGCTTTGACTTGCTGACGGACGAGGCGACCCAGAGTGGGGTGGAAGTCTTGGGTATACCCAACCCCTACATCAGGAACAAAGGCAAAATTATGATTTTCTAGGTTGCGGTCTTGGGCCAAAAGAGCGCTTTCATCATGCAAATAGGCAGAAGGGGCTGAGTGAGTGGGTAGTGGCTTAAAGCTCATACCCTGGGCTTGGGCTTGCCACAAAAGCCATTGCAAGCTGATTTGGCTTAGAGGTTGAGTCTCATCGTTAGGCGCGTGCGCATAGCCTCCTCCTAGGTCGCCATGCGCACCGACTAGTCCGATTTCTTGTCTGTTATCACCCGAGCCCATGAGTAAAGCGGGGAAAAGGGCACGGTATTCGTGTAAAGCCACGGCATGTCCTACCCATTGCCAAGCAGGGGCCACGCTAAAGTTATAGAGGTGGTTGCGACTACCTAAAATACCGATTTGCGCCACGCTGTCTAATAAACCCATAAAGCGGGGCTGTATACACGCTTGGACTTGGTTGCCATAACTGTCCGTGGTGTTAAAAAAACCGTTAGTGGTGTTTTGTAAAATTTGATTCGCAAAATGGCGTGCTAAAGCGGCTCCTCTAGAAAAACCAATCACATCTATGGGGATGGGGGCGGTAGATTGCGGCATGCTTTGGAGGTAATTCAGTAGGTTTTGCCATTGTTGTTGCACGATGCGATCGGCCGAGTAGGCCACCATGGCATCCCAGGTCAGTTCATCGGCTTGGCCGGGGCCGGCTTGGTAGAAACTAGGGTCTAGGCTGGATTCATGGATTTGGTGGACCACGCCACCACTGCGCTCATCATAACGGGTGCCATCAAAGGCAAAGAGCACTAAACCCCACGGGTCGGTGTGATTAAGGGGTTGTTGTCGGGCATAGCCATACAGTTGGCTACTGGGGTTGGGCCCCAGAGGGTCTGGCTCTAGGTACTGGCCTTGTTCCGGTAAATAGACCCGTAATAGATTGTCGTGCCAGCCAGTCGCCAGATCATAGTATTGGCCTGAGCGTCGTAAATGAAAATCCATGTCGCCACGGATGTGTTGAGCTTGCCCAAAGACGTCGTATTGGGCAGACCAACGTAGGCGTTGTTGCGAGTCACTGACCTGCTGGGCCGCACCTAAGTGGTCACTGTGTATAACTAGCAGCTCGCCATTAGGGTTTTGGTCATAGTCAATCAAGGCTATGGGTAGGTCGTGCCAGTAGATATAGCGTTTAGATACAGGGTGAGCCGCATGAATAGGGAGTTTGGCGTTAAAGGCCGCATTGAATTCAGCCACGAGTTTTTTTTCATGATAGAAAAATAGTTGTTGTAGAGCCTGTGGATAATGTTGTGTATAAATCCTAAAACCCGCTGAATTATGACTGTTTTTTTGCACAGTTTTATTGGACTCAAGCACAACATCTAGTCTACGAAGTGGATTGTAGCGCAGCATGTAGTGGCGCTGTGTGTCTTCATACTGTTGGGGCAATCCGGACGGATCTCGATGAATTTTGGCAGTAGGGGCTGTACTGTTTTGATGTAGGCTGCCGTCAGCATCCCAGAGAAAATAGTGTGAGTGGGTGTGGTTGTAGTGGGCTTGGAGCTGTTGGGTAGAGTGATAGGAAAAAGCGTGTTGAGTGCTAGTGGTGTCTGCTGCGTGTAGGTCTTGGTGGCGTTGTAAGGTGATTAAGCCTTGTGGGTTTTTAACGAGTAGCTGTTGCCACCACAATTGGTGGGGTTGCAACCAAGCTAGCCAGTGGGCGGAGGCTGTTGCATATTCTAGACGTAGTAGGCCGTTGCTGTGTTCTAAGCCGCCACGGATGGATCTAGCGACCAGTTGCCGTGGTTTCTGTGGGCTTTCCCAGTGGATGCTCTGGAGCTGTTGATGTTGCCAATGATAATGTAAGGCGCCACCTTCGGGCAGGTGATGCGTAATTAAGCGTTGTTGATCGTCGTAGCGAAAGTGTTCTTTATAGTGCCAATGGTGGGTAATTTGGCTGTGCGGAGGCTGAAAGCGACGATTGATTTGCCGTGAGAGTAATTGCCCTGTGGTGTTGTAATGCAGTTGTTCATTTTCATTAGGATGCTCTAGATGTAATTGTTGGGGGTGGGGGCGTCGAATTCGAGTTTGCCAAGCCTGTTGTTTGGAGTAGTAGTCAATATGGGCTAAGGCGCCGTTGGTGGAGTAATGCAAGGCTTGGCTGTCGCCATTGGCAAACTGCATGTGTTGCGCACGGCCGTGCGCATCGTAACCTAATAGTGTAGGTTTAAGCCCAGCGCTGGACCAAGCCGTTAAGCGCTGTTGGGCGTCGTAGTTTAAACGTAATTGTGGCCAGCCTAAAAAGTCACCTTCTATTGTGTTGAGTTGGCGGTTAATTTTGGCTTGAGCTAGATGGATATGGTTTTCGGTTTGAGTTAGATTCGGCGGACACGCCCAACAGGTGGCTCCGCTAACTTGTTTAATGGCATAGGGCGGGGTGTCATTAAAGGTAATGTTAGTTTGGCCCTGAGGGCTGGTAATGATGGTTTGCTGAGGGTGCTGTACAGAGGGATATTGCAGATGAACCCATTGTGAGGGTTGTTCAGTCATCATGAAAATAGCTTGTTTTTGTGTGTTATACACCCAGCTACGTACTCGTTGTAAGGGGGCGCTAGCATCAAGTTGTATGCTTTTCCCGGTGATTAAGCCTGTGTTTTTAGCTTGATAGATGGCTTCATAGTGGTAGTGTAGACGGCGTTTGTCTGGAAAAGTTACCCCTTTGAGTTGGGATAGTTCTGAGTCTGGTTGGGGCTCGTAATCATAATAAAGAGTACCTACAGGGGTTTCTATATGGCTGACTAAAGCAGGTTCAGTGGTGGTGTAGTGAAACTTGAGCTGTTGTTGGTTTTGTTCTATAGCAACCAGTCGATGCTGAAGAGGTCCATGTGAGTGTCTTTGGATGTAAAGCGGTGGGTGGTGGGGGCGATGAATGGCCTGGAGCCACCCTTGGGCATCAAAATGCCACCTTACACCTTGTCGGCTTTGCCAGATGGTTTGGCTGCCTTGCGTATACAGTTGGCCAGCAGCGGCAGTGAGCTTTAGCTGGGCGCCATTGGGGAAGTCAATTTTTGGGGAAATCCCATCTTTTGTTAACTTAATGTCATAAGATAACTGCCAGTGGCTACTAAACAGGCTATAACTAGAAGCCATGGCATCATAATAGCGGATGAGCTCTAAGTCGGGCGCTTGTGGGTGCGGTGCATAATCAACCGCTTTTAAGTATTTATTCCCAGAGAAAAGATGAATGGGGTTAAAAGCTAATAGAGGTAGGTTTAGGGGACGCTGATCCGACTGGGGGCCAAGCTCTTGTGCAAAACACATATTTTGCAAAGACGGCGGGCTACAGCTTAAAGGGGCAGCGTGTCCTGTTAGGATTAGAGGGTAAGAACAGACTAGCAGTATTAAGAGACGCATACGTTTTCCCAAGCGAACTATTCATTTATAGTGATAGTGCCAGTGAAAAACAGCGTTGATTCACAACCGTGCTTTAATTATCAGAGAGGGGAAACCAGATGTTAATTAAATTTGTTTCCAAGGCATCAGGCTCAATTTTGATGCTAGGTAAAGATGCTTTACCCGTTTTGCAGGCGGCTGGTAAGCAATTTGATAGTGAGACAGTCCCTCCAAGAGGAGTGTTTACCGTTGAGCAGGTCTCTAAAGCTATTGTTAATTTAAAAAGAGCGATGCACAACGCCGTGGAACCCGAAGAAAAAGAGGAGGACGATCCAGAGCATTACAAGCTGAATATTGTTCAGGCTGTAGGTTTCAAACAGCGTGCTTTTCCTTTGTATGAGATGTTGCGTGAGGCGGAAAAATCGGAGGTGGAAGTAATGTGGGAGCCTGCAGACACTCCTTGGTAGGCATAGAGGCAAAAAGACTGGGTCAAAGCCCAGTCTTTTTTAGTTAAACGCAGCGATTTATTAGCTGTTGCTGTTTAACGCTTGACGGTTTAGAGCGCTTAGGATCGCTTTAAATGAGGAGGTCAAAATGTCTTGGTGTACACCTACACCAAAGCCACTAGGACTGTCACCAATACGCATTTCTACATAAGTCGCAGCACGTGTGTCTGTACCACTACCAAGGGCATGCTCGCTGTAATCCATGATGCGTATAGGTAAATCTAACGCATTAATAAAGGCAGCCAATGCCCCTTCACCTTGACCGGTAAAGCTAAGGGCTTCGCCATTTTTGGTCATATTAATGGTGATTTCAAACTGTTGGGCTTGTTCACCGTCTTTGGGTTGGCTGGTGATTTGGTGGCTGATGAGTTTCCAAGGGCCATCGGTCTGTAAGTATTCTTTGACAAAAATATCGTAGACTTGTTCAGGATTAACTTCTTTACCTGTGGTGTCGGTGACGCGCTGGATGGCACGGCTGAATTCAATTTGTAAACGACGAGGCAGGACTAGACCGTGTTCTTGTTCTAACAAGTAAGACACGCCACCTTTACCGGATTGACTGTTAACGCGGATGACGGCATCGTAGCTACGGCCTAAGTCAGCAGGGTCAATGGGTAAATAAGGCACTTCCCAAACGGCGTCTGCTTTTTGTTGTGCAAAGCCTTTTTTAATGGCGTCTTGGTGAGAACCAGAAAAGGCCGTAAAGACTAAGTCGCCCGCATACGGGTGGCGCGGGTGTACGGGTAATTGATTGCACTCTTCGACAATTTGGCGGGTTTCGTCAATATCAGAGAAATTTAGACCGGGGTGGATGCCTTGGGTGTACAAGTTCAAGGCTAAAGTCACTAAACATACGTTACCGGTGCGTTCGCCATTGCCAAATAAACAGCCCTCTACACGGTCAGCACCAGCCATTAAACCTAATTCAGCAGCGGCCACACCGGTGCCACGGTCATTGTGGGGGTGTAGGCTGATGAGAATGCTGTCGCGTTGATTCAGGTTGTTGTGCATCCACTCAATTTGGTCTGCATACAAATTAGGTGTAGTGGCCTCGATGGTCGCAGGCAAGTTAAAGATAATGGGGTCTTCAGGAGTAGGCTGCCACTCGGCGGTGACGGCATTACATACTTCTAGGGCGAACTCAGGTTCCGTGGTACTGAACACCTCAGGAGAATACTCAAAGCGCCATTTGGTCTCTGGGTAGGCTTTGATGGCCTCTTTAATAAGGCGCGTCCCCGTAACAGCAATGTGTTTAACTTGGTCTTTTTCCATATTAAAAACGATGCGGCGGAAAGAGGGGGCGCATGCATTATAAAGATGGATCATGGAGGTTTTAGCTCCGGCCATGGCCTCAGCTGTACGCTCGATTAAATCTTGGCGGGCTTGAGTTAAACCAATAATGGTGACGTCGTCAGGAATACGGTTTTCTTCGATGAGTTTTCTGACAAAATCAAAGTCGGTTTGAGATGCAGAAGGGAAACCGACTTCAATTTCTTTGAAGCCAATTTTAACGAGCAAGTCGAAAAAGCGTAATTTGCTGGCGACGCTCATGGGCTCAATTAACGATTGATTGCCATCACGTAGGTCGGTGCTCATCCATACAGGAGGCTGAGTGATACGTTTAGAGGGCCAAGTACGCTCGGAGAAGTCTTTAGTAAAAGGACTAAAGGGGACGTATTTTGAGACTGGGTTTGAAATCATTGGATACACCTGTGGGACAGAAAAGTAAGACTTTTCGCCGCCACCTTGAACCACATTAACACTTGAATTGCCGGTGACGGCGTTCAAATAGGTGGCTGGTATATATTGGCTGCCGGACTGCCACTAGACTCTAGGCCCGGCAACCGGGCGCTAGTAGGAGTGGCAGTAAAGATAGGGTTGTGGCATAGGCACGCGCGCAAAGCCCACGGCTGGAACCGTAGCTAAATAAACCACAAAGAGAGTGCGTGCGGGCTATAGACATGAGTGTTAATAAACCACAAAATTAAAGATGATGCAAGGCTTCTGCTTTGGTAGGCGGGGCAGCACGGTTTTTACTAAGCTGGTTTTCTTGATTTTTTGCTAAGCAAATCAACGAGTAACGGTTTGCTGCAAGTTGCTGTTGAGTTTGTTGTAAAACACCTACTGTGAGAGGAAAGCGACGGTGCTCCCAGCACCAACCCAGCACGTGAATAGCGGCTGGCGACATCTGTTGCAGTAATTGTTCGAGTTGATCACTAGTGACAATTTTTTGGCTGGCAAGACGACGTGTGTATTGCACAAAATGAAAGAGCAGATAAAACACCAACAAAGTACAAATCAGTATCATCGTCCACCAGAAAAAGGGGGTGTACTGTTGGATTAAGGCGCCATCTAGGCCTAAGGCTTCCAAGCCTGAGTAATCCATTTCTGTGCTAAAGGCCAGTGTACGCTTAATGACGCTATACCAAATGATCCCAACGATTAAACAGACCACCACGGCAGTTGTTTTATAGGCAGCCGTAAGACGCAGTACAGTTTTATGCACACTAAGGCGGTCTTTAATGGTGGGGTTAGGGTGCTGGGTATCGGTATCAGCTCCGGAGAAACTTTGCATGGTCTGGACCTAAGCCTGAAAATGGATAAAGGGGATATTGTAGGGTAAATGCGACGCAAAGCCGTTATTTTTACACATGGCGCAGTAGTGAGTTTAGCCATTTTAAAGACGAGTGCTAAGTCTTTGTTTTTTACTTGAAAAAGCGACTAACACATGATATGGTGAGGGTTCGATAAATGAATGATAATGATTCTCATGTATATTTGTATCTGTAATGCAATTACTGACAGTCAAATCAAAGCAGCCGTGGCCAGCGGCGCAACGACTTTGGCTGATTTACAGTTTGATTTAGGTGTAGCGACCGGCTGTGGCCGTTGCGCTGAAAGTGCTATGGAACTCTTACCCGCTTTAGCCGCACAGTGTAGCTTGCAGGCCACTGAGATATCTCGTCTACAGCGTCCAGCAGCCAACGATCATCAGGTTCAGTACGTGGCAGCCGCCTATTCCTAAGCCCT
>CANROS010000053.1 GCA_947632305.1 uncultured Paenalcaligenes sp.
GCAGTACTCATACGCAAAAACAAATAAATAATTGAATAATGGTCTATTTTGCCACGTAATGTGGGTAGACTTGATAGGTATAGCAATAAAAAGAAACTAACTTACTTTAGCGCACATTATGTCTTACTCCGCACTTTGGTTTTCTCAGCTGCAGTTTTATAGCAGTTTGAGCTTCATGGCTGTATTTTTAGCCATGAGTTTGGGCTTGTCTTGGTTACTGGTCTATTTGCGCGTTCGCGCCTTGGGTGAACAGCAATTACTGTGGTTGCCTGTGTATCGTTTTTGGGTGCGGATTTTTGCTCTCGCCTTTATATTGAGCTTCGCCTCTAGTATGCCAGTCTTAATCCAACTTGGCAGCTTATGGCCTCGATTATTGCCAAAAATCCACGCTGTAAGTGGTCCTATTTTAGCAATGACTCTGTTCGGTGCTTTGGTTTTTAAAGCGAGTTTTTTGGGGCTGATGTTGTATGGACAGCGACAGCTCTCAGAATGGCTGCATGCATTGATGGTATTAGGGGTGGCTTTAGGTAATACGTTTGTGGTGTTGTGCTTGTTGGCCTTTGTGTCGTGGGCGCATGGACCCACAGGGGTGCAGTGGATTGAAGGTTCTTACCAAACGCTCAACTGGCAGGAGATTATTTTTAACCCGACGCTGGGTTGGTATAGTGCTCAGTTCTTTAGTGCTAGCTTTTTGTTGGTTGCTATTGTCGCAATGGCTATTTTAGCGATGCAGTCTATTCGGCGACCGCTAGGGGAAGGCGAGCGCCGCGTCTTCAAAACAGCGGTGCATTTGGGCAGTGCGGCGTGGTTGGGCTTATGGGTGGCCAGTATAGGGGCGGGGATACTTTTAACGGATTATCAGCCTATGAAAGCGGCTGCCGCCATGGCGTATTGGGGGGCGGAGTCGGTGCCCAAGTGGTTGTTGTTTGCTTGGCCTTCAGAAATGTCATTGCTGAATTATTACGAGTTGGGTTGGTCCAGTCCTAGATCTGTGTGGTTAGCTCAAGACGAAGCCGGGCAGTTTTTAGGCTTAGATACCGTTGCCGGTATGACGCCTCCTGTTTTGACGGTATTTTGGTCAGTACGGTTAGCTTTGGTGTGCGCACTGCTTATTTTATGTATGTTAATTAAAGGCTGGCTGTTAGGGCTGTCACGGCATTATGACCCGAGTGCTTTGAGTGTGCGCGAGCGACGAGTCTTTGTTTTTGCTGGGTTTTTAGGGCCTTTGCTTTTAATTGCTGGTTTGGCGTATCACTATTTTGGTGCTTTTCCTTATGTGATTAGTCACAGTATTACGTTTGCCGAGGTATCGGTGTCGCATTCTGTCAGCCAAAGTGTTCTTGGGCTGGTGGCTTATGGTGTGGTGTATTTATTGTTAACAATAGGTTTTATTAGCTTAGTGCGCTATGTCGCACGGTACGGTGTCATTTCTGTAGCCAGACGCAGGGGGCGAGCATGATTCAACATTTAGCAACGGCGTTAAGCCTCTCGCCCAGTGACCCCGTTTTTTGGTTACCTTTGGCCTTTTTATCTATTTTATTTGCTACGGTGCTAGCAGGCACCATTTTGGATGGGTTTGATATAGGTGTGGGGTGTTTGTCTTTGGTGGCCCCAGCTAGCTTACGCCCGCGTATGTTGTCTTTGTTAAATCCTTGGCGTGATGCCAATGAGTTTTGGTTGTTTTTAGGCTTGGGTGTTTTTGCGATGGCCTTTCCCTATGCTTGGGCTGAGGTCATGGGACAGTTAGGCATTCCTTTGTTGTTATTGGCTTTGGGCACCTTGACCCGTTCTGTCTGTTTCGAGTTTCGTTTACGGGCGGCCTCTGAGCATCAAAGCTGGTGGCAATTAGGTTTTGCTGCGGGCTCCGTGGTGACGGCTTTTTCACATGGGGTGTTATTAGCTCAAGTCATTATTAATTATGACAGCGATGCCAGCTATGGATGGTTTTTAGCCTTTATGGGGTTTTGTGCCGTGGCGGCGTATGTGCTGTTAGGCGCCTCGTGGTTATTAATGCGTGAAACCGGCGAACTGCGGTTTAGAGCTGTTGTATGGGGGCGTCGAGCCGTCCGGTGGTTTGCGGCAGGGGCCGTAGCCGCTTCGGTGGTGTTGTCTTTAGCCAACCCTGGGGTGTTGTTAAAATGGAGTGAGGGCGCACCACGCAGTGGGGTGTTGATCTTATGGGTAGCTATTTTAGTCGGCTTTGTGGTGATAGAAATGAGCCTGCAAAGACTGCTTAATGTCAGTGCTCGTAGCACCGCCTTGCCTTTTATTATTACTTTAGCCATTTTTATTGCGGTGTTGTTGGGGCTGGGTTTTAGTTTTTTCCCCTTTATTGTGCTGGATCAAATCACCTTGTGGGATGCGGCCGCGGATCTACAAACCTTACAATTGATTTGGGCCATTAGTTTATTTGCTTTGCCTTTCTTAGCTGTTTTTTTTGTATGGGTGTATTGGCGTATTTTTGGCCTGTCACGTCCACCTACTCCACCTAATTTCAAGCTGTAAAGCATGTCTTATAAAAAATACCTACGTTTTACGCGACAGCGTATCCGTCATTGGCATTGGCTTTCTGATACGCCCGCTATGTTGTGTTGGGCCGTGATTATGGGCGTCCTAGGTGCCTACGCTATTCTCATTTTTTATGAGGGTATTTATTTGGTACAGCGCCTGGTCACGGGGCAGTATGGTGGTATTACGCAGGTGACTCGCTCGTTGTCTTGGGAAATGCGTTTGCTCTTTCCTACGGTAGGTGGTCTGTGCGCGGGTATTTTGCTTTGGTTAGCTGGACGTAAAAAAGGCTCTACATCGGCTGATTACATGGAGGCCGTAGTGATTGGCGACGGCCGCATGTCGGTGCGCCAAGGCGTATTACGTATTTTGTCTTCACTTTTTACGGTTGCTTCTGGTGGAGCCATTGGGCGTGAAGGTGCCATGATTCATTTCTCCTCTTTGGCCGCCTCTTTGTTTGGGCGATTCATTTATGTGCGTCCAGAGCGGTTACGTCTTTTAGTGGCTTGTGGTGCAGCCGCAGGGGTAGCCGCTGCGTATGGTGCGCCTTTAGCGGGGGCTATTTTTGTAGCGGAAATTGTATTGGGGTCCATGAGTATTCAAACGTTAGGGCCTTTATTGATTGCTTCCGCAACTGCGAACATGACCATGCGTATGTCGGGTCATTATTATCCCCCTTACGAGATGCTGGATTTGGCAGCCGTGCAAAGTTGGGAGATTTTAAATTTTGTTCTTTTGGGGTTGTTGATTGGTTTAATAGCCCCAGGCTTTTTAAAACTGATGGCATTTACTAAACAGATGTTTGTGCGCAGTGGTTTGCCTTTGATTGCTAGGCTAGCCACTGGCGGTTTTATGTTGGGTTTATTGCTGATCATGATCCCTGATGTGGCTGGCAATGGTTATAGCGTGGTCAGTTCATTGCTGCACGAGGCTTGGACTTGGCATGCTATTTTTGCCATTTTATGCGCCAAGATCCTGGCGACTACGTTAAGCGTAGGCTCAGGGGCCATAGGGGGGCTGTTTACTCCTGCCCTGTTTGTGGGCGCAGCCTTTGGAACCTTGTTTGGTATTGCGGTACATGCGGTACTACCCGATCATGCGGTGGCGACGCATATGTATACCTTGGTTGGGATGGGGGCTTTTTTAGGGGCTGCTACCAGTGCGCCTCTGATGGCCATAGTCATGTTAGTTGAAATGACCCTAAGCTATACCTTGATGGTGCCTTTAATTGTGGCCTCGGTGGCGGCTTATTTTTTATCGCGCACGTTGGCGACAGTGGCTATGTATGACATTACCCTCACCCGAGAGCGAGACCAAAGTTTGCGGCAGGCGTTGCGTACGACTCGATTGAGTGAGCTGGTGCGCCCTAATGATACTGTTCTAAATGCGAATGCAACAGTTGGTGATGTCTTAACGATGTTTTTGGATTATCCAGTACGATACATCTATGTGGTGGATGATGAGAATCATTATTTAGGTGTGATTGCTCAGCCAGATGTACTGAACCTACTTGTGAATCATAACGACGCCTCAGACCAACCCATTACAGAGGTGTTGCAGTTTGGCTATGTGAAAACGCTAACGCCGGATATGAGTTTAGACGAGGCTCAAGAACACTTTATGGGCTTTAATGGAGAGCGCTTACCTGTGGTAAGCAGCATAGACAATCCACGTTTACTAGGAGTGGTATATAAATCTGCGCTTTTAGAAAAGTACTCTGCCTTAAAGCGCTCTTTTGATGCAAGCAGTGAGGTCTTGGTACGGCTTAAGTAAAGGGTGGGAGATGTGGCGACCAAATAAAATAATCCGAATAACGAATGTTTGGCTGTTGTTTTGCAGTACCGCACTGAGTGCGCACAGCTTATCTTCACCGCCGGTTATTTTTAAAAGTGAAATGGTGCGGTCAATCAATGCAACAGAGCAATGGTCACAAGAAGACCGAACTTGGCGTTATCAAACCCAGAGCCAAACGCGCTTTCTCTTCGGTAATTCGGCGCCTCGGCTGTCGTCGGGTTTGCAGCCTACCTCTATAGGCGGCGTGGGCTTAGCCGATCAGTGGAACTCAGAATTGTTTGGTAAAACCTTGCAGTGGCGTTATGGTGCTACCGTTGGCTTGGTGGACCAAAGCCAAGACCTGTATCATTTTAAATATGGCTCCAAGGTGGGGCGCGCTTGGTTCGACTTGGCGTTAACCTCAGAGCTATCAGTCGATGCGATTTATCAACGCGCTGATGATTACGAACAGTTAGGATTGGGCACGCAATATCAATTGGGTCCGTGGGGGAGCTGGTCTGTGAATGTGCTGCAAAGTTCAGTAGGGGCACACTTCAAAGGCCAGCGCTACCAAGGGTTGGTCGCCTTTGATCTGACAGAAGACGCCCAATTAGAACTGAGCCGAGAAAAATATAACGGTAGGTTTGTACGTTTAAATCAAAACCGTACGAGTCCTACGGCCGAGCAAAGCACGTATAGGGCAGCCGTGCGTTGGGACACGGGACGTTGGGGTTTATTTCAAGCGCGTTATGCAAATACAGTCGTAAGTAATGGCAATCCACAACATGTCATAGGTCTAGGGCAGCAGGTTTGGTATAGTCCTAAGGTCCGAATCGATTTAGATGCCCAACGCCAAACCCATAGTGGTGACTATAATATGGGTTTGCGCCTCTCTTTTCCCATTTTTTAATTTATGTCTGATCCCGCTCTGCAGGTCCTACAGCAGGTTTTTGGCTATGATGCGTTCCGTGGCGAGCAACAAGCCATTATTGAACAAGTCGTTGCTGGCGGCGATGCTTTGGTCTTAATGCCCACCGGTGGTGGCAAATCTTTATGCTATCAAATTCCCGCCTTGGTTCGTCCAGGTACGGGTATTGTGGTTTCGCCGTTAATCGCCTTAATGCAAGATCAGGTGGATGCGTTGACCGAGCTAGGTGTCAAAGCTGCCTATCTGAATTCCAGCCAAGATTGGCAAGAAGCCCGTCATGTAGAACAACAGTTTTTGCAGGGTGAGCTGGATTTATTATATGTCGCACCGGAGCGTTTACTCACAGACCGTTGCTTGGATATGTTGGCCAGAGGGCAGATAGCGCTGTTTGCGATTGATGAGGCACACTGTGTTTCACAGTGGGGGCATGATTTTAGACCTGAATATCTAGGCTTGTCGTTTTTAGCTGAGCGTTGGCCGGGGATTCCTCGTATTGCTTTGACCGCCACCGCGACGGCAGAGACCCGCAAAGAAATTGCTCAGCGCCTTAGCCTAACGGCCGCTCCCCATTTTGTCGCCAGTTTTGATCGTCCGAATATTAGCTACCACGTGGTAGAAAAAAACGAGGTGCGCAAACAGCTGTTGCAGTTCATTACGCAAAACTATCTGGGTGAGTGCGGTATTGTGTATTGCTTGTCTCGCAAGCGAGTCGAGGAAACTGCGGATTTTTTACAAAGCCAAGGGGTGCGTGCTTTGGCCTATCATGCCGGTTTGTCTACGCAGCAACGGGCCGCTAATCAAAAACGGTTTTTACGTGAAGATGGGGTGGTAATGGTTGCCACCATTGCTTTTGGTATGGGAGTCAATAAACCCGATGTGCGGTTTGTCGCTCATATTGATTTGCCTAAATCCATTGAAGGCTATTACCAAGAAACTGGGCGGGCGGGGCGTGATGGTGAGCCAGCGACGGCGTGGTTAGCTTACGGTCTGCAAGACGTAGTTCAGTTGCAGCGTATGGTGGCGGAGTCTCAGGGGGACGTCACGCATCAACGTAATCAGACTAACCAAATTGAAGCCATGTTGGGCCTGTGCGAGACGGTTTCATGTAGGCGTCAGTTGCTCTTGGATTATTTTGGGCAGCAGTTAGAGCCGTGTGGTAATTGTGATACGTGTTTAAATCCGCCTGAAACCTGGGATGGTACGGTAGCGGCTCAAAAATTGCTCTCGGCTATTTATCGATTGTGGCGTGAACGAGGCCAAAATTTTGGTGCTGCTCATATTATTGATATTTTGCGTGGCAAAGCAACGGATCGAGTCCAGCAACATGATCATGTGAGCTTATCGGTGTTTGGTGTGGGGGCAGATCTGAGCGTGAAAGAGTGGCGCAGTGTATTGCGTCAATTAATTGCGCATAAACTGGTGTCAGTGCAGCCAGAAAATTTCGGGACATTAAGCCTGACCGAGCAAAGTCGCACTGTGCTTAAAGGCGAGCAGTCAATCTTATTACGTAAAACAGAACCGCAGCAGTCGGTCGCAGCTAAACGTAAGGTGCCAGATGAAACCTTGCCGCCAGAGGCGCAAGCGTGCTACGAGCGTTTACGAGAGTGGCGCACTGAAACCGCCAAGGCTCACGAAGTACCTCCCTACATTATTTTTAATAATGCGACGCTCAAAGAAGTGGCTTCGTTACGTCCGGCCACCTTGATTGAGTTAGGGCGCATATCGGGCATAGGGGCCCGTAAACTTGAAGCCTATGGGGCTGCACTTTTGGCTTGTTTAGATCAATATGAGCAGGCGTTAATCTAGTCAAAAAGCTCGTTAGTTTGACGTGGTGGTGGCAAGCCTAGGTGAGTCCACGTGGCGGGGGTCGCGACCCGACCGCGTGGGGTACGGTGTAAAAACCCATGCTGAATTAAATAGGGTTCGATGACGTCTTCGATGGTATCGCGTTCTTCGCTAATGGCGGCGGCAAGGCTGTCTACCCCTACTGGTCCACCATTAAATTTATGCACTATGGTCTCTAAGAGCTTGCGGTCCATGAGATCTAAGCCTAAGGGGTCGACCTCGAGCATGGCTAAGGCTTGGGCGGCGCAGTCTTCGTCAATTAATCCGCCATTTTTTACATCTGCATAGTCTCGGACTCGGCGTAATAAACGGTTGGCAATACGGGGAGTGCCACGGGCTCGACGCGCGATTTCCAGCGCGCCATTGGGGGCGCACTCGACCTGTAGCAGATGAGCGCTGCGGGCTACGATGGACTGTAAGTCGGTAATAGTATAAAACTCTAGACGAGACACAATACCAAAACGATCCCGTAGAGGATTGCTGAGCATGCCTGCACGGGTGGTGGCTCCGACTAAGGTAAAGGGCTGTAAGTCAATTTTAACGCTGCGTGCGGCAGGGCCTTCGCCAATCAGAATGTCTATTTGAAAATCTTCTAGGGCAGGGTAGAGTATTTCTTCTACTATAGGTGAAAGACGATGGATTTCATCAATAAATAAGACGTCATTGGGCTCTAGGCTAGTGAGAATGGCGGCTAAATCACCGGGACGTTCTAGGACCGGGCCAGAGGTTTGGCGCAGCTGTACCCCCATTTCTTGGGCCACAATATGCGCTAAGGTAGTTTTACCTAGGCCAGGAGGGCCAAAGAGTAAAACGTGGTCTAGCGCTTCGCCTCGTCGTTTGGCCGCAGTAATGAAAATATCCAGTTGCTCGCGCACCCGATGCTGGCCTACATAGTCTTGTAAGGCTTTGGGGCGCAAAGCGCGTTCGATGGATTCCTCGTTGGGGGTTAATGGAGCGGCGTTTACCACTCGTTCGGGCATAGGGGTTGAGCTGAGCGAGTCAGAGTAGATTGCCATAAGTACCTGCTGATTAAATATACAGCCTATATTACACCATCTCAGATGTTTTATTGTATGCAAAAGGAAAGATGAAATGAAACTACCCAGCTATGAAGATGTGTTGTTGGCGGCCAGTCGATTGCGTGGGATTGCTCACACTACACCGGTACTCAGTTCTAGTTGGTTTAATGCGCAACTGGGCGCTCAGGTGTTTTTTAAATGTGAGAATTTTCAACGCATAGGCGCTTTTAAGTTTAGAGGCGGCTACAACGCGTTGGCCGCTTTACCTCCAGAGCAACGTCAGCGAGGGGTAGTGGCTTTTTCTTCTGGTAATCATGCTCAGGCTGTTGCCTTGGCGGCGCAGTTATTAGGGATTCCTGCAGTCATTATTATGCCCAATACTGCCCCAGCTACCAAAAAAGCAGCAACTTTGGGCTATGGGGCTAAGGTGGTTGAGTATGACCGCTTAACGGAAGATCGCGAGCAAATCGCCCAGCAATGGGTACATAATACGGGCATGACGTTGATCCCACCCTTTGCGGATGCTCAGGTTATCGCTGGTCAGGGGACGGCTGCTAAAGAGCTTTTTGATGAGGTCGGTGGGTTGGATGAGCTCTATGTGCCCCTAGGCGGTGGCGGGTTGTTGTCTGGGGCTTTACTTAGCGCACAGGCTTTGAGTCCGGACTGCAGGGTGTACGGCGTGGAACCAGAGACGGGTAATGATGCCCAGCAGTCGTTAGCGCAGAATAAAATAGTTCATATTGAGCCTCCCCGTTCTATTGCAGATGGTGCCCTAACGCAAGCGTTGGCACCCATCACCTTTCAGTTAATTCAGCGTTATGGTGCGGGGGTAGTGACAGTACAAGATGCGGAGCTAATCCAGATGTTGCGCTTTTTTGCCCAACGCATGAAGATTGTGGTGGAACCCACCGGTTGTTTGGGGGCCGCAGCGGTCTGGAATCAAGGCAAACAGCTGCAGGGCAAACGAGTGGGTGTCATCATCAGCGGCGGTAACATTGATTTAACGACTTTTTCCCAGCTTTTAGCGTCCTGATAACACTTGCAGAGCCAAGCGAATCCCTTCAGATACCGAGACATCCGCAGCGACTTTTTTAATGGCTTTGTTGGCTTCCGTGTTGTTGTAGCCTAAGGCCAAGAGCGCATTGAGTATATCGCTGCGATCAGACGTAGGGGCGGTGGAGCTAATGGCATCCCCTTGAAACTTGTCGCGCAGCTCTAAGATCATGCGTTCTGCGGTTTTTTTGCCTATGCCTGGGGCTCGGGTTAATAAAGCAACGTCTTGCGCTTGGATGGCTGCAGCCAGGTCATCCACCGAGAGGCCAGACAAAATACCCAAGGCCGTTTTAGGGCCAATACCACTGACTTTAATTAAGGTTTTAAAAGCACTGCGCTCAGACGCTTTGGCAAACCCATACAAGACATGGGCATCTTCGCGGATGCTGAGGTGGGTGTGTAGACTGACTTTGGCACCTAGCTCGGGTAGATCATACATGGTGCTCATGGGCACATCTATTTCATAGCCAATTCCATTAACGTCCACACAAATAGTGGGTGGGTTTTTTTCAATTAAGGTGCCCGTAATACGACCGATCATGTTTATTTACCTATAAAGCGGCCGCCACGCGTCCGTAATTGAGTGGTAGTCAGTGTGTTTTGATTAAGTAAGCGTTGTTGCAAGGGGGCGTGATGGGCATGACACAGAGCGCAGGCTAACGCATCCGCCGCATCGGGGGCTGGGGTGCCATTGAGGCGTAATAAGTGTTGAACCATTTGTTGCACTTGCTCTTTGGCAGCATGGCCACGGCCCACTACGGTTTTTTTAATTTGTAGCGCTGTGTATTCATGGACTTCTAGACCCGAATCGGCCAGTGCACACAGAGCGGCACCACGGGCCTGACCTAACAACAAGGTAGTATGGGGATTGGTATTCACAAATACCTGTTCTACCGCGCTATGGGTAGGCTGATGCATGGTCACAATTTCGCGTAGGTGCATCAAAATAACCTGTAACCGTTGTGCCAGCGGCTCATCTGTTGGAACAATGATGGTACCGCTGGCGACATAGTGTAGGTGTTGGCCTTGGACTTCAATGACCCCAAAGCCGGTTTTACGCAGTCCGGGGTCTACACCTAAAATACGCATTTTAGTGACGGAAGTGGCGAGTGCCAGTGAAGACCATCACCACATCACGCTCATCGGCAGCAGCAATGACTTCGTCATCACGAATGCTACCACCTGGTTGAATTACACAAGAAGCACCCGCGTCTACCACGACATCTAAACCATCACGGAATGGGAAAAAAGCATCAGAGGCCACGGCGGAGTTTTGTAGGCTGAGGCCTGCATTGGTGGCTTTGATTGAAGCAATACGGGCGGAATCCACACGGCTCATTTGACCGGCGCCTACCCCTAGTGTCATACCATGGCCGCAGAACACAATGGCATTGGATTTGACGTATTTAGCTACGTTCCAAGCAAAGAGTAGGTCTTGCATTTGTTGTTCTGTGGGCTGTTTTTTACTGACTACAGTGAAACCTTCGATGTGGTCTCGGTATGTGTCAGGTGTTTGGACTAATAAACCGCCACCTACACGTTTGATATCGAAAGGATTATGGGACTGGCCGGTTTGTACTTTCAGTACACGGACATTTTTCTTAGCTGCAAACACGGCCAAAGCGTCTGGGGTGTAATCAGGAGCTAAGAGGACTTCAACGAACTGATCCGCGACGGCTTTGGCGGTGGCGGCATCTACGGTTTGGTTAAAGGCAATAATGCCACCAAAGGCAGAGGTAGGATCGGTTTTGAAAGCATTGTTATAGGCTTCGGCTGAGGTAGCGCCTAGGGCCACACCACATGGGTTGGCGTGTTTTACAATGACGCAGGCACCTGAGTCAAAGCTACGCACACATTCCCAAGCCGCATCGGCATCAGCGATATTATTGTAAGACAGCTCTTTGCCTTGAAGTTGCTCGTAGTTGGCTAGTAAGCCAGCATTGACGGTAGTATCACGGTAAAAGGCAGCGCTTTGGTGTGGGTTCTCGCCATAACGCATCAGTTGTTGTTGGTTCACTTGTAAGGTGAGAACGCGAGGCCAAGGGTTACGCTCTGGCTGTTGGTCTTGGGCGGGTTCGGCCACCGCTAGGCTGCTGAGGTAGGAGGCAATAGCACCATCGTAAGCGGCCGTATGCGCGTACACTTTGGTGGCTAACTCTAGGCGCAAGCCGTAGGAAGTCTGACCAGTAGCATCGACTTCCTCTAAGACTCGGTTGTAGTCATTAGGATCAATAATAACGGTCACACCACCAACTGTAGTGCCGTGGTTTTTAGCGGCAGCACGCAACATGGCTGGGCCGCCTATATCGATGTTTTCTACGGCATCCGCAAAAGTACAGTTGGCTTTGGCAATGGTTTCACGGAAGGGGTAGAGGTTAACGACCAGCATATCAATACGATCAATCTGGTGTTGCTCTAGGGTTTCCAGATGATTCGCATCGTCGCGACGAGCGAGCAAACCGCCATGAATTTTTGGATGTAGGGTCTTAACGCGACCATCAAGGATCTCAGGAGAACCTGTGTGTTCGGCCACTTCGGTGACAGTTAGACCCGCCTCTTGCAAGAGCTTGGCGGTACCACCTGTGGAGAGTAGGCGAATACCCCGTTGGGCTAGAGCTTGAGCGAATTCAACAATTCCTGTTTTATCGGAAACCGATAAGAGGGCAGTTTGGATTTTCATAATGGGAACCAAATAATAAAGTTAAGGTTGGATATTGTGTGCTTGTAATTTTTTGCGCAAAGTACTGCGTGTAATTCCTAATAGTTCGGCGGCCTTAGACTGGTTGCCATTGGTTTTCTCTAAGGCAATTTGTAAAACTGGACGCTCTACGTAGTTAATAACCATAGCGAGTACGTCGCGGGGCTGAGAGTCGCCTAAGTCTGCAAAATAACGCTCTAGGCTGTCGCGTACCGATTGCTCTAAGGGATTGGTGTTAGACATGTTTTTATTCAATTAAAACGGTCAACGCGAAACGGTGTCAGGGTCAGCTGAGACAGAGGTTTGCGTAAGAAAGTCATGAGGGTTGTGCTGGTCAAACCAGCGAGCTACGGCATCTAGTTGCTGTTTGGTGCATTCGATTTGGTTGATAGTCGCGAGCCACTCGGCCGCATCTGGGGTGTCAGACAGGTACCAACCAATGTGCTTACGGGCTGAGCGCACACCAATGAACTCACCATAAAAGTCGTAGTGGTCTTCGAGGTGATCAAGCAGTACCCGTTTCATTTCCCCGTAGGTAGGAGGTGCTAGTAGTGTGCCGTGTTGGAGGTAATGATGAATTTCACGAAATATCCAAGGGCGGCCCTGAGCGGCGCGACCCACCATAATGGCATCAGCCCCAGTATAATCTAGAACGTATTTGGCCCTTTGTGGTGAATCAATGTCGCCATTAGCAATAACCGGAATAGTAAGTGCTGCTTTAACTTCTCGAATTGTATCGTATTCGGCTTCACCTTGGTAAAAGTCACAGCGAGTGCGTCCGTGTAACGTAAAGGCACTGATGCCTGCATTTTCAGCACGTTTGGCCACACGGAGGGCATTTTTACTGTCACGATCCCAGCCGGTGCGTGTTTTTAACGTTACAGGAATACGATGAGGTGTACAGGCATTAACGACGGCTTCGACGATACGAGCTACGAGTTCTTCGTCTTTTAACAGAGCAGATCCGGAAAGCACATTACAGACTTTTTTAACCGGGCAGCCCATATTAATATCAATAATGTGAGCGCCGCGCTCTATATTGAATAAGGCGGCTTCAGCCATCATGGCTGGGTCAGAGCCGGTGATTTGTACGGCAATGGGGTCGGGTTCGCCTTTGTGATCCAGTCGGCGTGAGGTTTTGACACTATCCCACAGCTTTGGGTTACTAGCGGCCATTTCAGTGACGGCATATTCCACGCCTAGGGTTTTACAAAGACGTCGGTAAGGACGGTCCGTGACGCCAGCCATCGGAGCCGCAAAAGCACGATTGGCAAATTGCCAAGAGCCAATATTTATCATAAAGCTAAATGCGTAAACCCTGGAGCAATTGACGTGCCAAGGGAAGCCTGGCGGTTGCTATGAGATCCATGGAAAGCAGACCTAAGCCACAGGCATGTTGAATGAGTGGATTGGTGGTGGAGAAAATACGCGGTAAAAAATCCGTAATAGAGCCAGTAACCCAACGGTCGGGACGGCGCTGATTGGCGTAGTTTTGCAAAAAAGGTTGGACGGAGCGTTGTGATTGAGCTTGCCAAGGCCTGAGGTTTAGGGCGAGCTGAGCGGCATCACGTAACCCTAAGTTTAAACCTTGCCCGGCAACGGGGTGCAGCGTTTGGGCTGCATTGCCTATGGCTACCCGATGGGGGGCCGGTAAAATAGGTCCAGCGGCTAAAGCCAGTGGAAAGCTAAAGCGTTCGCTGACCACACGCAGGCGGCCTAGACGTGCCCCCAGTTGGGTGTAAAGCTCATGTTCAAACTCAGTGCTGTTTAGCTCTAGTAAGTGTTGGGTACGGGAGGGATCGTTACACCACACCAAGGCATAGCAATCGGCTTGGTTAGGGTGAGGCAGTAAGGCTAAAGGGCCAAATTCAGTAAAGCGTTCGTAAGCCCATGCCGCTTTGGGTTGGCTGCTTTGCACCGTGGCTAATAGCGCATATTGGTTGTATTCGCGGGTGAGCTGCTGGGGGCGTAGGCCGTCGGACTGAATGGCTAAAGCGGCGGTATATTCAGAGTTTTCCGTCTGAATGTGTGCATGGTTTTGAGACTGCACCTGGGCGGGGCGAGCTGTCTCTAGGTATTGCACCGCCGTTTTTTGCAGTTGTGCGCGCAGTTCAGACACCAGATCTTCGTAATTAACGACTTGACCCAGATGGTTAACCCCGAGTTCTTGTGGGGTGATTAAGGTACGGCCCAGTCGTCCTTTTTGAGACACATGCACGGTATGAATGGCTGCCGCCGAAGCTGGCCAAGCGGCTAGCTGTTGTAGAAGCTGTTGGCTGCCATGGTTCAGGGCTAAGGTGCGAGGATCCAGTTTTTGTCCTTGGGCAGCAGGGCGCTGTCCAAACACCGCGATACGGCTTGGATCAGGGTGCTGCGCTTGCAGCAATAATGCAACAGCACAGCCCACCGGACCAGCTCCACAAATTGCAATATCAAAATCAGGGCGCGTCATAACAAGTCAAAGAGCCTAGGCAACAGATGCGAAATGAGTCAAATAACGCTATTGTAATGGATAGTTAGTGTTGCGCAGTGAAACTTAAGTGGCTATCTATGGCCTAAGAGTTATCGCGTAAACTATGTATTCTTTTCTTTAGCATCAAACAAGAACCCAATGACATTGTTGGAATGGCTCACTCCGTGGGAGTTTTCCCCCGCCCTTTTAGTCGTCTTTGCCCTGAGCGGTATTTTATTTTGGCGAGGATCTAAGGTACATAAAGTCCAAGCAGGGCGCCAATGGCTTTTTTGGATTGGCTGGGTTGCCTTGTATCTCAATTTGCATACGATGGTGGACTATTATTCCGAGCGAATGTTTTTCATTCATCGGATTCAGCACTTATTTCTCCATCATTTATTGCCCTTTCTGATTATGCTGGCTTATCCAGGGCAAGTCATGCGGGCGGCCTTACCTTTGTCGTGGCGCCGAGCCTGGCGTGATTGGACGCGTAGGCCCATGGGGGCGGCAGTGGTGCGTGTCTTTACGCATCCCGTGTTAGTGCCCGTGTTATTTGTGTTTTTCGTGTTGGTTTGGTTGCTGCCTACGCCCCAGTTTTACTCCATGATCGATTGGCGTTTATACCGGCTCATGAACTGGTCAGTGGTCATTAGTGGCTTTATGTATTGGAATTTAATTTTAGATCGTCGACCTAGCCCACCGGCGGCAATGCGTCCTTGGGGGCGTGTGATTTCACCACTGTTGACGATGACACCACAGATAATTGTGGGGGCTTATATTACCTTTGCATCCCAAGATCTTTACCCTATTTTTGACCTGTGTGGTCGAGCTTTGCCGGGATTTGATGCCTTAAAAGACCAAGCGGTTGGTGGTTTAGTGATGTGGGTGGCAGCAGGTTTTATCGA
>CANROS010000054.1 GCA_947632305.1 uncultured Paenalcaligenes sp.
ACCAAAGCGATTTTTTCATCTAAAACCAATTTAGAGGCGTCGAGGACTCGATCTAGTAAGTCTTCATCACTGAGATGACTTTCTTTTTCAGCTATGCCAACCAAGTCGATTTGCAGATGAAAATCGCTGGCTAAAGCCGTCTGTAAGCCGACAATATCCCATTGTTCTTCCATGCTTTCCTCTGGGATGTGCAAGTGGAAGAAAGCCGTCAAAGAAGCCTCGCGCATGTAAGACACATTGGCGCTGATATCAGTAGACTCTAGCACCTCGTTACGTTGGGCATAAATCACCTGACGCTGATCATTGGCCACATCATCAAACTGCAAGAGCTGTTTACGAATATCGAAGTTACGAGCCTCAACCTTGCGTTGTGCAGACTCAATGGAACGCGTTACCATGCGTGCCTCGATGGGCTCGCCCTCGGGTAAACGTAAACGCTCCATAATATTGCGCACACGATCTCCAGCGAAAATTCGCATTAAGGAATCGTCCAAAGAGAGGTAAAAACGTGAAGAGCCGGGATCACCCTGACGACCGGCACGCCCGCGCAGCTGATTATCAATACGGCGTGATTCATGACGCTCTGTACCGATAATACGTAAACCACCTGCGGCTTTCACCTGCTCGTTCAGTGGACGCCACTCAGCACGAATGGCTTCGATTTTCTCGGTTTTTTGCTCATCAGAGAGACTTTCATCGTTTTGGATGGCTGTGATGAAACGCTCTATAGAGCCCCCCAACACAATATCGGTACCACGACCTGCCATGTTAGTCGCAATAGTTACACTACCCGGCTTGCCTGCATCAGCCACAATTTGCGCTTCGCGCTCGTGCTGTTTTGCGTTTAATACCTCGTGAGGTAAGCCATCCCCATTCAGTAAACCAGCTAATAACTCAGAGTTCTCAATGCTAGTCGTACCCACTAATACAGGCTGACCTCGTTCATAACAGTCTTTGATATCTACCAAAATAGCAGCGTATTTTTCTTGGTCAGTTTTAAAAACCTGATCGTTTTGATCCACACGCACCATCGGACGATTAGTAGGAATAATCACCGTTTCCAAGCTGTAGATTTCCTGGAACTCAAAGGCTTCAGTATCAGCTGTACCTGTCATACCCCCTAGCTTCTCGTACATACGGAAGTAATTTTGGAAAGTAATAGAGGCCATGGTTTGGTTTTCGCTTTGGATGGTCGCACCTTCTTTGGCTTCTACGGCCTGATGCAAACCTTCCGACCAACGACGACCTGACATAAGACGACCGGTAAACTCGTCCACAATGACAATTTCATCGTTTTGCACCACATAGTGCTGATCACGGAAAAACAAGTTATGAGCGCGCAATGCCACCATAATATGGTGGACCAAAGAAATATGGCGGGGCTCGTATAAGGACTCGCCCTCGGGCAACAAGCCAAGCTCGACCAGAATTTTTTCTGCTTTTTCATGACCGGCTTCGGACAAATGAATTTGTTGAGCTTTTTCATCAACCCAATAATCACCCTCTGGCTCTGGCTCTTGGGGTTTGGGTTCTTCTTGCATGCGAGTGAGCATCGCAGGCACAACGTTCATGGCCTTGTACAAAGCGGTGTTGTCATCGGCTTGACCTGAGATAATCAGCGGCGTACGGGCTTCGTCGATTAAGATGGAATCCACCTCATCAACAATAGCGAAATTCAGACCACGTTGACGGCGTTCGCCTGCATGGTATTCCATATTGTCGCGCAAATAATCAAAGCCAAACTCGTTGTTTGTACCGTAAGTGATATCTGCCTGATAGGCTGCTTTTTTCTCTTCGTTGGACTGATTAGGAACCACCACACCTACGGTTAAACCTAAAAAGTGGTAGAGCTTGCCCATGGACTCGGCATCTCGGCGTGCGAGATAATCGTTTACCGTCACCACATGCACCCCTTTACCAGAAAGCGCATTGAGATAAACGGCTAAGGTTGCCATTAAGGTTTTACCTTCACCCGTACGCATCTCGGCAATTTTGCCGTTGTGCAAAGCAATTGAACCTAACAGCTGCACGTCAAAGTGACGCATGCTATAGACCCGCTTAGATCCTTCGCGCACTACAGCAAAAGCCTCAGGCAGCAAGGAGTTTAAAGACTTACCGTCGGCAATGCGCTGACGAAACTCATCTGTTTTCGCCCGCAACTCGTCATCGCTTAAGGCTTCATAGGTGGGTTCAAGCGCGTTGATCTGTGCAACCTGCTTGCGGTACTGTTTAAGCAGCCTGTCGTTGCGGCTACCAAAAAGCTTTCTGAGCAAAGAAACCATTCTTGTATCGTATAGGTAAGATTCACAGCATGTAAAACTACATGCCTACTCCCATTCCTATTATTCGGGTTAAGGGAAAACTGGCAACATAAAGAGTTTAACGCAGCTCGCTACCAAAAAACTATTTTGTCGTATCGGTTTGCACTAATAGCGTATCAGAATACTGCTGGGGTAGAAATAAACTGGGGTCTAATGGCTGATCTTCAAGACGCACCTCAAAATGCAAATGCGCCCCCGTAGTCCGCCCAGTGGCACCTACCCGAGCAATTAACTGGCCTTTTTCGACTACGTCCCCTATGCCCACCAAAATAGAAGACGCATGCGCATACCGTGTCATTAAGCCATCGCCATGAGCTATTTCAACTGTTTTACCATAGCCACTGCGATAACGAGCCTCTGTCACTATACCACCAGCCACTGCAACAATAGGCGTCCCTGCTGGAGCGGAAAAATCCATCCCTTCGTGTAGAGTATGGCGCCCTGTAATGGGATGGCGCCGCCAACCGTATTCAGAGCTCACATAGCTGGCATCTACTGGGTGTACGGCCGGAAAACGGGCCTGATTACCTAGACGCTGGCTTAAGACTGAATCCAACATCACCAACCAGTCTTGACGCTCAGAAAGGCTATAATACAAGGAATCAAGTTCTCGACCTAGGTCTTGGGCACGACTCAGTTTGGGTGCGGTATCAACAGCCTCCATGTGCAGCAAGACCTCTGGGTCGGTGTATTGCACACCGGCATGATCCGCCAAACGGCGGCCCAAGCTCTCAATTTCGATGACTTTGGCTTGCAAATCACCCACTCGTTGGGCTAATTGCTGTACGCTTTGCTGTACATACAAAGAATCACGCTCTTGGGCCTGATTCAACCACCCCACCTGCTCTGAGTCTAACTGTTTAGTGCTGAGCTTAGACTGCACTAAGGCACCGGCCACAGCAGAAACGCTAATACCTACTACAATGGCTAGGCTGCGCATCATTTTTAAGCCAAACCGTGATTTTTTTAACTTAGTCAAACAATATAATCCTTATGTCTAGGGCTTTTTTTAAACGCTTCAGTACCCGCTCTAGTGAACCCGCTAGCCCCATTTCAGGTTGGCTAAAACAAGACCCACAACAGCTACTGTCTACAGCACAACGCTATCTGCAATTAGAACAGCTTATTCATGCACAACTGCCAACTTTTATGCAGGGGTGTAGAGTGGCACATATCGATAGACAAACCATAACTCTAGCAGTTCCCAGCGCAGCACACGCCACCAAGCTACGCCAAATGATCCCTTCGCTCTTAGCAAAGCTTAATCACTCTGCTGTGCAGTTTACGCACGTCGACATTCAAATCCAATCCGTACTTTTCACAGGACTGGAACCTCTAGGACAGGTACGTCAAGGGGGAGCAGGAATTGATGAGACAGGCCTAGCGGCCTTTGAACAGTTGAACCAGACCCTAGACCAAGGGCCCTTAGCCACAGCAGTGGAACGTTTATTAAGCCGACATAAACAACCAAAAGGCTGAGAACAGAACTCAGCCTATCTGGTTAATCTGGAGTTAGTACGCTTGCTTCCACTCGCGCACGTAAGGCAGAGAAGCAGGAGCCTCTTCGGTATAAGTAACGAGTTCCCAAGCGTCTTGGGCTGCCAACAAAGCACGAGCCAACTGGTTATTTAGACCATGCCCTGATTTGCAGGCGACGTATCGAGCCACTAAAGGGTTGCCGATCAGGTATAAGTCACCGATGGCATCCAAAATTTTGTGTTTTACGAACTCATCCTCGTAACGCAAACCATCTGCATTAAGCACCCGAAACTCGTCCATCACAATGGCATTATCTAAACTGCCGCCACGGGCTAAACCCGCTGCACGCATGGCTTCGACATCGCTAGCAAAACCAAAAGTTCGTGCTCGGGCCACGGTTTTTACGTAAGAGTCTTGCGCAAAATCGATCTCGGCAAAATTAGCAGTAGCATCAATAGCAGGATGCTGAAAATCGATAGAGAACTGTAGGGAAAAGCCCTCGTAAGGCTCTAAACGCGCCCACTTTAGCTGTTCACCCTCGCCTTCTTGGACTTCGATGGGCTTTAAAACACGCAAAAACTGCTTGGGAGCCGCTTGTTCTTGGAGGCCAGCCGAACGTAGCAAATACACAAACGTACCAGCGCTACCGTCCATAATGGGGACTTCTTCGGCGGAAATATCAATATGTAAATTATCAATGCCTAACCCGGCTAGGGCGGACATTAAGTGCTCTACAGTAGACACGCGCGCACCGTCTTTTTGTAAGACTGAAGCCATCGTGGTCCCACCTACGTAGTGGGCTTGAGCGGGGATATCCACCACCTGAGGTAAATCGGTGCGATGGAACACAATACCTGTGTTAGGCTCGGCTGGGCGTAGGGTAATTTCCACTAAACGACCAGAGTGGAGGCCAATTCCCTTGGTGCTTACCGTCTTAGATATAGTGCGCTGACGTAACATAGATAATGATAATAAAAAAATAACACCCGAAATTATAAACAATAAAGACGAGCTGGCTCAAAGAGCCAGCTAAGCCAAATGGCCTAGCTGACCTGCGAGAGCACACCTATCGGGGTTAGGTGGTTTAGTCTGCTTGTTTACGCAAGTACGTAGGTATATCAAAACGATCCATGCCGGATGTTTCAAGGGCCCGTACTTGTGAAGAGGCTTCTGTATTGCGTGTACGCATTACAGAAGGAACAACTGGAGGTGCAGCAGGTGCTTCAGGCTCTTGGGGAGCAGCAACTGTTTCAGTTACAGTAGGCTCATTGTCCGTACCCGTACGTAATACAGGTTCGGCCACGGGTGTTTGAACTAACTGCGGGCGAGCTTGTTGACGGCCTAAACCTGTGGCGACTACAGTAACGCGTAGGCTATCACCCATGCTGTCATCATAAGCCGTACCAAAGATCACGTGCGCATCTTCAGCAGCATAGCTTTGGATAATATCCATAATTTCACGTGTTTCACGTAATTTTAGATCGCGACCAGCAGTAATATTGACCAATACACCACGAGCACCGTGTAAATCTACGCCCTCGAGTAATGGAGAAGCAATAGCTCGTTCGGCGGCTTCGCGTGCACGGCCTTCGCCAGAAGCAACCGCGATCCCCATCATGGCCTGACCTTGCTCGCCCATAATGGTCTTCACGTCTTCGAAGTCAACGTTAACGTTACCTTCGACGTTAATGATTTCTGCTATGCCCGCACATGCGTTATGCAACACATCATCAGCTATTTTAAAACAATCTTCTTGAGTGGCATCCTCCCCCATTATATCGTATAGGTTTTCATTCAAAACCACAATTAATGAATGTACATGCTTTGATAATTCGGATATACCCGAATTAGCCGTTTCCATGCGACGACGCCCTTCGAAATGAAAAGGTTTTGTCACCACACCTACAGTTAGAATGCCTAGCTCTTTGGCGACTTCTGCCACGATAGGGCTAGCGCCAGTCCCGGTACCGCCACCCATGCCAGCGGTAATAAACACCATATGAGCGCCTTCTAAGACCTTGCGGATCTCGTCACGAGCTGTTTCTGCTGCAGCGCGACCCTGCTCAGGCTTGGCACCCGCGCCCAGGCCGGAACGACCTAAAGCAATTTGTATAGGCGCTTCACTGCTGGCCAAAGCCTGAGCATCTGTGTTGGCACAAATGAATTCAACGCCTTGTACACCGGAATGAATCATGTGTGTGACGGCATTACCACCTGCGCCACCCACACCTATCACCTTAATAACGGTTGAATTACCGCTGGTATCTAGTATTTCAAAGTTCATCATTTCGATTCCCTCGCTTTATATATTGGCAAGAAAACGTCTTGCCTCCCCGATAAACCATATGTATTGCGACCTTGTTTATAGCAACATTCGATCGTTAATTCATAAACCATTCTTTGGCTTTTGCAACAATATCTTTAAAGCGCCCCTGTTTTTGAGCGACTCTACGACCTTGACCATGCTCTTGGCGTGCCTGACATAACAAGCCCATCGCTGTAGAAAAGCGGGGGTTGCGCATCATGTCAGCCAAACTACCATGATAAATAGGCATGGCAACCCGTGCCTGTTTTAAAAATACGTCCTCTGCTACCTCTGCAATACCGGGTAGCAAAGCAGTGCCCCCCGTTATCACTACGCCTGAGGCTAATAAATCTTCGTAACCTGACTCTCGTACGCTTTGCTGAACTAGCTGAAAAAGCTCTTCAACGCGTGGCTCTATGACTGCCCCCAAGGAGTGACGCTTGACTTGACGATTCGGCCTGTCTCCCAGACCTGGGACCTCGATGAGCTCTTCTGGGCCTGCTATGTCTTCACGCGCTAAGCCATAACGTAATTTAATGTCTTCCGCATCCGGCATGGGCGTGCGCAACATAGTCGCAATGTCATTCGTAATCTGGTCACCAGCTATAGGAATAACATGACTGTGGCGTATAGATCCACCCGTATAAATCGCAATATCGGTTGTGCCACTACCAATATCAATCAGCAATACCCCTAGTTCTTTTTCGTCATCTGTTAAACACGCTAGACTAGAAGCCAAAGGAGCTAACATCAGCTCTTGTACCTCAAGACCACAACGTCTAACACAACGTTCAATATTCTGCGAAGAAGACACCGTTGCCGTCACAATATGCACTCGGACCTCTAAGCGATAACCACTCATGCCAATCGGGTCTTTGATGTCTTCTTGGGCATCAACAATAAAACCTTGCTCCAGAACATGCAGTACTTGCTGATCTAATGGAATATTAACGGCCTGCGCCGTTTCTATGACTTTAGCTACATCTGTGGAGGTGACCTCTTTATCTTTAACTGCCACCATACCACTGGAGTTCAAACTACGAATGTGATTGCCTGATATTCCTGCATACACACCACCAATTTTACAATCGGCCATGAGTTCGGCTTCTTCGAGGGCACGCTGAATGGAATTTACAGTGGCTTCAATATTGACCACGACTCCTTTACGCATCCCCATGGACTCGTGTTGACCTAAACCCAGAACCTCAAACCGTCCTTCTGGCAACACCTCGGCCACCACGGCAGCGACTTTATTCGTGCCTATGTCCAATGCTACGATCAGATCCTTATTATCGCGGGTCATAAATTTCTATATTCACTCTGTAGTTTTGAGAGGAGCTAAGCTAATAGCAAACCCATTGCTATAGCGTAAATCAGCTGCTTGGATGCTGCGCCCGTCTAAACGCTCGTGCAATAAAGGCCAAGCTTGCACAAAACGCTCTAAACGTGCTGCGAAATCAACCGCACCAGACGTACCATGTAAGTCAGCAATGTCTGCCGCGGGGTCTCGGCCTAATTGCAATCGAATCCCATCAGACAGCACCACTTCCCATGCATAACGTGGGCTTAAGTTTAGTTGTTGAATACTCACTCCTAATGGAGTCAACCATTGAGTTACTTCAGCATAGCGTTGCACAACCAAACGTTCAGAGTTTACCGGCCCTCGTAGTTGAGGCAAAAAAGTGCCATCAACAATAACAGCCTCGTTGGCCGCAAAAGGCTCGCCCCACGTATTAATCATATCGGACTCGTTCCAATACGCTAAAGGCTGCTGCTCTTCTATTTTAACTTGTAACGTGTTGGGCCACACGCGTCGTACTTGCGCCCGGCGCACCCATGGTGCCGTTTCAAACAAAGCGCGTGATTCATCTAAATTAATACTGAAGAAATTACCTTTCAAGCTGCTAGCTATAGTAGCGCTTACGGTATCTGGGGTGACATACAGCAAGGCTTCGTTATTCACCCCTTCAATTTTAACGGTATCCACCACAAAGTAGGGAGAACGCGCCACCCAGACTAAAAAGCTGCCCACTATAGCCAAAACGGCTAATACCGCTAAGGTATTAGCTAGCTGATTGAGCCAACGATAGCTCGTAAAAAGAGAGGGCATAGTAAAACGTTGCATTACTCTGTTCTAGACACCGCTTTTAATTTCAAGGTTGCACCTTGGGTAATATGCAAACACAGCGCTTCGTAGCTTAGGCCAACGGCTTTAGCTGCCATGGGCACCAGCGAATGACTGGTCATCCCAGGCGAGGTGTTTACCTCTAATAACCAAGGCTGATTGTCTTGATCCAACATAAAGTCCACTCGACCCCAGCCCTCGCAACCTACTGCCAAATAGGCTTGACGCGCTATTTCTTGGATGTGTTGAGTCAGTTCTGGGCTCAGTTCTGCTGGGCAAAAGTACTGGGTCTCGTTGCTATAGTATTTATTTTCAAAATCGTAGTTACCATTTGGAGCGACAATTTCAATTACAGGTAGGGCTTCGGCGGCATCACCGCTGCCTAAAACAGGCACAGTCAGCTCTCTACCTTGAATAAACCGCTCAGCCAACACGGCGCTATCAAAACGCACCGCCAAATCAAAAGCCGCAGCTATTTGTTCTGCGTCCTCTATACGGCTAAAGCCCACGGTAGAGCCCTCATGCGCCGGCTTCATAATAAAGGGCAATGCCAAACGCTGAGTGAGATCAACTACATCTTGGGCGTGCTTAAGCACCGCAAACTCAGGGGTAGGCAAACCACACTGCAACCAAATACGCTTGGTCATGACTTTATCCATCGCCAAAGCAGAAGCCATGGGACCACTGCCCGTGTACGGTATGCCTAAGAGCTCTAAAGCGCCTTGAAGCGTGCCATCTTCGCCATAACGACCATGCAAAGCAATAAAAACTCGGTCGAACTGTGCTTGGGCGAGTTCGGCTAAGGACTGTGTCTGCGTATCAAACAAATGCGCATCTATGCCTTGGGCTAACAAGGCCTGATGCACACCAGCACCTGACATCAACGAAACTTCTCGTTCAGCAGAGACACCACCATAAAGCACCCCTACTTTGCCTAGCTCTTTCATAGCCCTTCCTTTAGTTGCCCTGCGACTCGACTAATAGATCCTGCACCCATCAATACCACTACATCACCATCACGCACAAAACTCTGGATAGATTCTGCTAAATTTGCTATTTGCTCGACAAACACAGGCTCAACTCGCCCAGCTACACGTATAGCTCGAGCTAAAGCACGCCCATCTGCAGCCACAATCCGTTCTTCGCCTGCCGGAAACACCTCTGTTAAAAGCACCGCATCCGCTTGACTTAAAACACGCACAAAATCCTCAAAGCAATCGCGTGTACGCGTATAACGATGGGGCTGAAAGGCTAAAACTAAACGACGATCGGGCCAAGCACCACGAGCGGCCTCTAGAGTCGCTTGCATTTCATTAGGATGATGACCGTAATCATCTACTAAGGTGTATTGCCCCCCTCCCGCTGAATCCGCCACCGATAAGTCACCATGCTGAGTAAAGCGTCGACCTACACCCGTAAAGCTATCTAATGCTTGAGCTATATCTGTATCACTAACGCCCAACTCGGTGGCTACCGCAATAGCAGCCAACGCATTCAATACATTATGTTTGCCTGGTAAATTCAAGCTAACCGAAAGCAAAGGCAACGCCCCTACACTGCTCTCACGCTCTACATCAAACAGCATTTTGGTACCCGCATGCCGAATATTCACAGCTCGAACTTGGGCTTCGGGGTTTTCAATACCGTAAGTGGTAACTGGTCTAGACACAAAAGGAATGATTTCACGCACATAAGGGTCATCAATACACAGCACCGCACTGCCATAAAAAGGTAAGCGCTGGGTAAAATCAATAAACGCACTTTTTAAGCGTGCTACATCATGACCATACGTATCCATGTGATCCACATCGATATTGGTAATAATGGCCATTACCGGCAACAGATTCAAAAATGAAGCATCTGACTCATCGGCTTCGACGACGATGTACTCGCCCTGACCTAAACGCGCATTCGCGCCTGCGGAGTTAAGGCGCCCGCCAATAACAAAAGTCGGATCCAATTCTCCAGCAGCCAAAATGCTCGCAACCAAACTGGTGGTCGTGGTCTTGCCATGGGTACCGGCGACGGCTATGCCTCGTTTTAAACGCATTAACTCAGTCAACATCAAAGCACGTGGCACCACAGGAATACGTAAAGCGCGTGCCGCCAACACTTCGGGGTTGTCATTACCAATCGCAGTGGAAACAACAATAGCCCCCATGCCTTTTACATTATCGGCATGATGCCCTATGACAATGCGCGCGCCTAATTCCTCTAGGCGCCGCGTGACGGTTGACTCTTGTATATCAGAACCGCTAATGGCATAACCTAGGTTAAGCAGCACTTCGGCTATACCGCTCATCCCTGAGCCGCCTATGCCAACAAAATGTATATGCTGAATTCGATGTTTCATTAATTTCCTTTAGCTAAACGTATACACGTATTCGCTATTTTTTCTGTCGCCTCTGTTAAAGCGTGTTCCTGAGCATGCACAGCACGCTGCTCTAGCTCTGCTCGGGTTATATTCTGTAACCATTGAGCAAGCCAATCTGCACTAAATTGTGATTGCGGTTGCTGCCAAGCAGCATCACATCCGCTTAAATATTTGGCATTGGCTGTCTGGTGATCATCTATTGCATGCGGTAAAGGAATAAATAACGCGGCGACGCCTACCGCAGCCACCTCTGCTACGGTCATAGCTCCCGCACGACAAATCACCACGTCCGCCTGCGCCATGGCTTCAGCCACATCGGCAATAAATGGCACCACTTGTGCCTCGACCTGTAAAGCCTGATAACTTTGCTGCACCGTATCTACATGTGTCTCGCCCGTTTGGTGCACAATACGCGGACGTTGCACTGAATCAATCAGCGCCAATGCGGCAGGGATGATTGTATTCAAAGGAGCGGCCCCTAAGCTGCCGCCTAATACTAAGATTTGTAAAGATCCCTTACGGCGCTGATACCGTTCAGCCGGTGAGGCCTGGCGCGTAAACGCACTGCGCACTGGATTACCCACCATCACTGCTCCTGGCAAAGCGCCCGGAAACCCCACCAAACTTTGTCGCGCTATTTTGCCTAAATAACGATTGGCGGTGCCACCTACGGCATTTTGTTCATGAATGATCAGGGGAAGACCAGTCAACTTAGCCACTAGGCCGCCCGGAAAGGCCACGTAACCTCCCATCCCTAGCACCACATCCGGCTTGGCTTCTTTGAAGGCTTGACGGGCCTCTAGGCAAGCCTTCAGCAAACGCCCTGGCAACTGCATCAAAGCGCCTGCCCCTTTGCCGCGTACCCCTGAAAAATGCAGAGGCAACAAAGGAAAGCCATGTTCTTTGACCAATCGCCCTTCCATGCGCTCGGGGTTACCCAACCAAAACACCCGCCAACCTTGGGCGCGTAAATAATGGGCCACAGCCAAGCCAGGCATAATGTGCCCACCTGTGCCACCAGCCATAATTACAATAGAGCGGCTCATTGACGTATCCCTCGCATTAAATTCCGATTTTCATGATCGATGCGCAATAACAAAGCGAGTGCAATCAAGCTCATAATCGTAGCGGAACCACCGTAACTCACTAAGGGTAACGTTAAGCCCTTAGTGGGCAATAAACCCAGACACACGCCAATGTTAATAAAAGCCTGCACCCCAAACCACACCCCTAGCCCTTGCGCAAACATCGCGTTATACACGCGCTCCATCGCAATCGCTTGACGTCCAATCTCGAATGCACGCCAGATAACAAAGGCAAAAGTTAGCACCAGCAGACTGACCCCGACAAAACCTAATTCTTCACCAATAACTGCCACAATAAAGTCAGTATGCGCTTCAGGTAAATAATGCAGTTTTTCTACGCTTGAGCCCAAGCCCACTCCAGTCCATTCACCTCGGCCAAACGCAATCAACGAATGAGAAAGCTGATAAGCACTGCCATAGGCGTTTTCTGGTTTCCAAGGGTCTAAATACACAAAAAGACGCTCTCGACGCCAAGGAGCAAACCAAATCATGGCAGCACCTAAGCCACCAAATAAGGTCACCATGCCCACCATCCAGCGTAGAGCGATACCGCCTATAAAAATCACACCCATGGCGATGCAAGCCGTAACCACAAAGGCCCCTAAATCAGGCTCTAAAATAAGTAGACCACCTACTAGCCCTACTACCAAAATAATGGGCACAAAGCCTCGCCAGAACTCAATCAAATTGTCTTTTTTACGTACCACATAGGCGGCAGAAAACATGAGCATGGCTACTTTCATCAGCTCAGACGGTTGAAAGTTGACAATCCCTAGCGGAATCCACCGCCTAGCCCCATTCACCTCTCGACCTATACCTGGAATCAGTACCAACACCAACAACACCACGGTAAAGATAAAAATAGGAAGGGTTATTTTTTCCCACACACGCATAGGCACCAAAGCCGTCGCGCAGGCTAACAGCGCACCCAGAGCTAAAAATACGGTGTGACGAATCACAAAATAATAATTACCGTAATTTCGGTATTGCGGGCCGTCGGCTAACGCAATAGAGGCGGAATACACCATTAGCAGCCCAAAGGCAGCCAAAATACAAACCACCGTCAATAACGGCATATCTATGCTTGGCATAGTGGTACGAGCTCGCGCCCGTTTACCTAAAACCCGTTGATTGATAGAGGTTATTAGACTCACGCCACCTCTCCTTCATCTAAGGCTAACTCGGTCACCGCCTCCACAAACTGGTGGCCTCGGTCTATATAGCTACTAAACATATCCAAGCTAGCGCACGCAGGCGACAATAACACCACATCGCCCTCTACGCTTAAATCATACGCCTGCTGCACGGCTTGGTTTAGCGTCGAAACGATTAAAATAGGCACTGTGATAGCACCTAAAGCCGCTTGTAAAAACGGCGCATCACGACCAATTAATACCACGGCCTTGCATGGGCTCTGTGCAATCGCTTGAGCCAAAGGAGTGAAATCCTGCCCTTTGGCTACTCCACCAGCAATCAGGACCATAGAACGCCCTAAACCCTCGATGGCAGCTACCGTTGCCCCCACATTCGTGCCTTTGCTGTCATTAATAAAACTCACACCCCGTATAACCCGTACAAACTGACACCGATGTGGCTCGCCATAGTAAGTACGCAAGGCGGCTAAACCTGCGCCTATTTCTAGACCTGTGATCTGTAACAAACAGAGAGCAGCCAAGGCATTGCTCAAGTTATGACGGCCAGAAATAGACACAGCCGAAGCCGGCATCCATTCAGCCAATACATCCTGATCTGTCTGCAACGTGCAAATCCACTCTTGATCTTGATGAAAAGTTAAACCCAAGTCATGAGGACGTGTAGGACTATCTAAGCCAAAACTTAGCCAAGGCTGCCCTTTGGGCACCATGGCTAAAGTCGCAGCATCATCTCGATTCACCACCGCAGTTTGACTCATGCTAAACAGATGTGCTTTGGCCTTGGCATAGGCAGCCATAGAACCATGCCAGTCGATATGGTCTTGGCTTAGATTCAACACAGCCCCCGCTAAGACTGGCAGGCTATAGGTATGCGCCAGCTGAAAACTGGAAAGCTCTATGATCCAAAAATCAGGCAACTGCTGAACGGTTAAACACTGCTGCAAGGCATGCAGACTTGCGGGGCTAATATTGCCTGCCACTTCTACATAATGCCCTGCTGTTTGAATCATGTGTTTAAGCAACTGCACTACCGTGGTTTTACCATTGGTACCTGTGACCGCTACTACAGTAGGCGTATAGCCCTGAGTGGCTAAGTCTGCGAGTGCCTGAGCAAACAACTCAATTTCACTAATTACCTTTAGTTGCTGCTGATGAGCCTGTGCTAACAAAGCCGCTACGGCCGCATCGGTCACTGCCAAACCAGGGCTAATGACTATTGTGTCAACCCCATCAAGCACCGACAAACAGAGCGCTTCGGGCCCCAACACAAGCTCTACTTCAGGCTGAGCATAGGACTGCAACAACTCATCTACCTGCGCCTGATACTCTGACCGCGTATCAGCCAAGCGCACCGGTAGCTTTTGCTGCAAATACCAATGCGCCGCAGCCATGCCGGTTTCCCCTAAGCCTAAAACTAGGGTGTAACCATTTAACGAAGTGCTAAAAGTGGGTGCTATCATCGTAATTTAAGGGTGGAAAGCCCAATTAAAACCAACATCATGGTGATAATCCAAAAACGCACTACAACCTGAGTTTCTTTCCAGCCGCTTACTTCAAAGTGGTGGTGCAAAGGAGCCATTTTGAAAATCCGCCGCCCCTCGCCATAACGCTTTTTGGTGTATTTAAACCAAGTGACTTGCAGCATGACCGACAAAGTCTCTACCACAAACACCCCCCCCATAATGAAGAACACGATTTCTTGGCGCACAATCACGGCAATGGTACCCAAGGCTCCACCTAAAGCTAACGCCCCCACATCACCCATAAAAACCTGAGCGGGATACGCATTAAACCAAAGAAAAGCCAAGCCTGCCCCTGCAATAGCAGCACAAATCACCATAAGCTCTGATGCCCCTGGAATATAGGGAAACAGCAAATATTTAGAGTAATCAACGCGGCCTACTACGTAAGCAAAAATCCCTAAAGCACTGCCCACCATCACCGTAGGCATAATGGCCAAACCATCTAACCCATCCGTCAGGTTGACGGC